>NZ_JBHZBH010000014.1:0-181282 GCF_042754765.1 Nonomuraea sp. NPDC059194
GACGGGAGACTGTCACGCTCCGTTCTGTGGGAGCCCGGAGGTGAGACTCCTCCGGGCCACCCGGCGGCTCCCGCCCCCGTCCCGCCCCCGTTGACCACGCGTCTCGGTATCCCGGACCACCTGAAGGCTCCAGGCTATTTAGGCGCATCCGGAAACGTTTGCCCGGTTGTGACGCGCTGGCGGGATACGAGTCCGGTGATCCACAACTTCAACGCCGTCGGCTTCGACTCGCTCTACCCTTGAGTACAAGGGCGGCCGAAGACCTTCACCCTGCCCGAACGGCGCGAGATCAAGAAGATCGCGAAGTCCAGGCCAGCCGAGCATCGCCTGCCGTTCTCGGCGTGGAGCCTGATCAAGCTGGAGGGGGTCGGCGACATCAGCCACGAGGGCCTGCGCTTGGTGCTCCGCGAGAGGTCAAGGTCTACGAGGCGATCGTCAAGGGCGAGAGCATTCCCGAGCCTGGCATCGAGCTCGGTATCGATCTGCCGCGGCGCGAGCCGAGCAGCGTGGAAGAAGTCTGACGGTCCCCATGCGTGACCTGCGGCTGTCGGCCCGCAACGGAGGGAAGTCTTCCGGCGCGGGCCCCGGTGAGCGCGCGCCAATGCGCAGCTGAAGACCTGGCGGATCCTCCGCAAGCTCCGCTGCTGCCCACTTCGCGCAGGTCAGCTGGTCAAGGCGTTCCTCGTTCTACAACTCCGCGAGAGCCGCTGAAATGGGTTCAGCGGCACAGGCAGACGAATTGTTCGCTCATACCCGGCACGCGCCTGCAGGACGTCGCGTGTGTCCGCGAGTGTGAGGTGTGGTACCGACGCGTCTCCTGCACCGGCGCCCCGGAGGCCACCCTTTCAGGACCTTGATCTTGAGTGTTTGAGGTGTCCAAACCCGACTGCCCGTCGCCAAGCCGCACATCAAGCCGCCAACCCACACGCCAAGACCCCGTCAGCTCTGCCGGTTGGCGGTGCCGCTGCTCGAAATGCTCGATCGCCTGGGCCTTATAGAACGCCGGAGCCAAAGGCAGTTGCGCTGATCACGGAGCTCTGTAGGGAATGTTGATAACGTCCTCGTGCCCATCCCACGAAAGACGAAAGGTCCAGCATCCCGCTCGCGGCATGTCCACAAGAGATGGACCTGTCCCGTCGAGAACCTTCCTTATGGACACGCCACCAAGCTTTGCCTGAATTTCGAGGCCATTATAAGAGTTTGTTGGCCGTTTCGAGATCCACAGAATCTTATTCGCCGTTCCTGGCGCCGGCGGCGAATAAAGCGTTGTCTTTCCGAACAAGACCCCCACCATATTCCCACGCTCCCCTAGCACGTAGTTCGGCGACGCGTCGGCACTGAAACCAGACGTTCGTGCCCATGACGGGAATCCATCCTTGCGTACCACCCCCTTGCACGATGTCGGCGTGGATGCAGGAGTGCCTTGTGCCGCCTTCGGCGACACCGAACTCGAACAACCGGACATTCCCATGCTGCACATGAGTAAGGCGGACATGAGTGGCCCGCTTATAGATCTTCGCATTCAAGACCTCGCACGAGCTTGCGGCTTCTGTCTAGCGCAGGACGCCGACGCCCGCGTAGCCGATCGAGTTGGTGCTGTCGCCGACCAGCGGCGGCTGCTCGGGACGCCAGTCCTTCGGGAAGACCACCCCCGGCTCCACGAGCTCGTAGCCGTCGAAGAAGCGCTCGATCTGCTCCTTGGTGCGCAGGTTGAGCGAGGCGGTGGCGCGCTTGTAGATCTCCAGCGCCTCGGGCGTGGTGTCCGGCTTGGCGTCGATGGCGTGGCTGACGACCAGGTGGCTGCCCGGCGCGCTCGCCTGCCGCAGCGCCTCCACGACGGGGTAGGCCTCCGCGTCGGGCAGGAAGTGCAGGACAGCGAGCATCAGGAACGCCACCGGGCGCTTGAAGTCGATCAGGTCGCCGAGGTCGAGGAGGAGCTTGCCCGGCTCGCGGACGTCGCCGTGCAGGATGTCGACGTTCGCGCCGTCGGCCAGCAGCGCCCTGCCGTGCGCGCAGACGACGGGGTCGTAGTCGACATAGACGACCCTGGCGTCCGGCGCGCTCTCGTGGGTGTTGCCCTGGGTGGGCAGGCCGGAGCCGAGGTCGACGATCTGGTCGACGCCCTGGCTGACCAGGTGGCGTACGGCGCGGCCGAGGAAGGCGCGGTTCTCCTGGGCCGAGTGTTTGGTCTCGGGGAACAGCTGGAGGATCTGGTCGGCGGCGGCCCTGTCGGCGGCGAAGTTGATCTTGCCGTCGAGGTAGTAGTCGTACATCCGCGCCACATTGGGGACGTTCGGGTCCACTCCCTCGGGCGCCGGCTGACCATCCACGGTTGCTCCATACGTCTCGGGCTGTTTCAGATGATCATAGAAGACGATTCGGTTTCACGTCTGCGGTACCACCCATAACGCCCGAAACGCCCGCCCCCCAACAAGGTGGGAGCGGGCGCGGGAACAGCGTGGGTCAGACCGACCGGTACAGCTCGGCCACCCGGAAGGCCAGGTCCAGCGACTGGCCGCGGTTGAGGCGAGGGTCGCACGCGGTCTCGTAGCGCAGCGCCAGGTCGTCCTCGACGATCTCCTTGCCGCCGCCGACGCACTCGGTCACGTCGTCACCGGTGAACTCGATGTGGATGCCGCCCGGGTGGGTGCCGAGCGCGCGGTGCACCTCGAAGAAGCCCGTCACCTCGTCCAGCACGTCGTCGAACTGCCGCGTCTTGTGCCCGCTCGGCGCCTCGAACGTGTTGCCGTGCATCGGGTCGCAGATCCAGGCCACCTGGGCGCCGGACGCGGTCACCTTCTCCACCAGCACCGGCAGGTGGTCGCGGATCTTGGAGGCGCCCATCCGCGTGATGAACGTCAGCCGCCCCGCCTCGTTCGTCGGGTTCAGCTTGTCGATCAGCGCGAGCGCCTCCTCGGGCGTCGTCGTGGGCCCGAGCTTGACCCCGATGGGGTTGCGGATGCGGGAGAAGAACTCCACGTGCGCCCCGTCGAGCTGGCGGGTGCGCTCGCCGATCCAGACCATGTGCGCCGACACGTCGTACGGCAGGCCGGTGCGCGAGTCGACCCTGGTGAGCGCCCTGTCGTAGTCGAGGATGAGCGCCTCGTGCGAGGAGTAGAACTCCACCGTGTGGAACTCCTCGGGGTCGGCCCCGCAGGCCCGCATGAACGCCAGCGCCTGATCGATCTCGCGGGCGAGCTGCTCGTAGCGGCGCCCGGCAGGCGACTCGGCCACGAAGTCCTGGTTCCACGCGTGGACCTGGCGCAGGTCGGCGTAGCCGCCCTTGGTGAAGGCGCGGGCGAGGTTGAGCGTGACGGCCGAGGAGTGGTAGGCCCGCAGCAGCCGCCACGGGTCGGGCCTGCGTGACTCGTCGGTGAACTCGAACCCGTTGACCATGTCGCCGCGGTAGGCGGGCAGCTCCACGCCGTCGCGGGTCTCGGTGCCCTTGGAGCGGGGCTTGGCGAACTGCCCCGCGACGCGGCCGATCTTCACGACCGGGACCTTGGCGGCGTAGGTGAGCACGATCGCCATCTGGAGCAGCGTCTTGAGCTTGTTGCGGACGTTGTCGGCGGTCGCGCCGGCGAACGTCTCCGCGCAGTCGCCGCCCTGCAGGACGAACGCCTCGCCCCTGGCCACGGCCGCGAGCTGGTCCTTCAGCTGGTCGCACTCACCCGCGAAGACCAGCGGCGGCAGTCCGCCGAGCTCGGCGACCACTTTCTCGAGCTCGCTGCGGTCGGGCCAGTCGGGCTGCTGGGCCGCGGTCATGGTTCGCCAGGAATCAAGGTTGCTCACGGCATACGAGGGTATTCCACCCGCCCCCCGCACGCCGACCTCGGCGTCCACGTTGTGAGAACGCCGCGACCGATTGGCGACCATGGCGGGCCCGGGAACGCCCGTCAGAGCGGACCTGCGGGCCGGGGGCCACCCGCATGTCACCTCATGGCCACATGTTCGGGACGAACCCCTTTTCCGATGAAAGTCCTGGCCAGCCGGTTGATCACGGGCATGCGCGCGAGGTCGGGCACCCGGCTCATCCGCGGCGATCCCGCCAGCACCGGTTTGATGAGCTGCCGCTGCGCCACCCGCTGGGCGAACTGCGTCACCCTGGTCGGGAACATGCGCCGCCGCTGCACCTTGCGCACCGCCGAGGGGCCCTCCCTCAGGATGATGTTGGCCGTGGCGACGGCGTCCTGCACGGCCAGGTTGATCCCGACCCCGAACACCGGCGTCATCGCGTGCGCCGCGTCGCCGATGCACAGGAAGCCCGGCCGGTACCAGCGCCGCAGCCGGTTCAGCGCGACGGTGAGCGTGCTGACGTCCTCGAAGCTCCGCAGCTGCGTGACCCGCTCTTCGAGGAACGGCAGCAGCCGCCCGACCTGACCGCGCAGCTCCTCGACACCCGCCGCGCGCAGCAGCTCGGCGTCGCCCTTGGCGACGACGAAGCCGAGCTGCCAGTAGCTCTCCCTGTTGATCGTGACCAGGAGCCGGCCGGGGGACAGGCGCAGGAAGGTCTCGCCCGGGTCGGTGTCCTCGCGCGGCAACCTGAACCAGACGACGTCCATCGGCACGCCGAACTCCGTCGGCGTCAGCCCGGCCGCCGCGCGCAGGACCGAGCCGCGGCCGTCGGCCGCGACCGTGAGGTCGGCCCTCAGCTCGTGCTCGCCGTCCCCGTCGCGGTACCGCAGGCCGCGCACGGTCCCGCCGTCGCGGATCAGCCCGTACGCCTCGGCGTTCATGAGCAGCCGGAACGACGGATATTTCGCGGCCTGGGAGGTGAGCAGCGTGAGGAAGTCCCATTGCGGGACGAAGGCAATGTAGTCGTAGCGACCCGGCAGGCCCCGCAGGTCGGCCAGCCTGCTGGTGCCCGTGTCGGTCACCAGGTCGAGCCGGTAGGCCTTGCGGTGCGGAATCCGGTGGAACTCCTCGGCCAGGCCGAGTTCGTCGAGCACCTGGAGGGTCGACGGGTGGATGGTGTCGCCCCTGAAGTCGCGTAGGAAGTCGGCGTGCTTCTCCAGCAGCGTCACCTCGACGCCCGCTCTGGCCAGCAGCAGGGCGAGCATCGCGCCCGCGGGGCCGCCGCCTGCTATCACACAACGCATGAATTCAGCATGCGTTGAGATTCGGGGCCGCGCAAGCACCCTCAGGCAAAGCCCACGCGGCTCAGCGGGCTCCGATCGTCCAGGAAGCCTCGTGGCTTTCGCCCGGCTCCAGCACGACCAGGTCGGCGCCGGAGTTGAACGCGTCGGGCGGGCAGGTCATCGGCTCGACCGCCACACCGGCGTAGTCGAGGTGCCTGCCCGTGCACACCTGCACCCACGGCAGCACCTCGGGGTCCCAGCTCACCCTGATGTCGTCGACGGCGACCTCGCCCGCCGACAGCCCGGTGAAGGTGTGGTCGAGGCGGGTGTCGCCGAGCTCACGGGCCTGCCTGAAGTCGTACGGCGTGCCCGCCACCTCCTCCAGCGAACGCGGCAGCAGCAGCTCGTCGGGCAGCAGCACCTTCGAGGCCGGCAACTGGAGCCGCTCGCCGAGCAGCCACGGGTGCGGGCCGCAGCCGTAGGGGGCGGCGCTCTCGCCGGTGTTCCGGCAGGTGACCGTCGTGGTCAGGCCGTCCTCGCCGAGCGAGTGGACGACCTGGAACGACAGGGCGAAGGGATAGCCGGGCGAGGGGGCCAGCGCGTGTGCCAGCCGTACCGACGCCTGGTGCTGCTCGGCCACCTGCCACTCGGCCGCGTGGACCAGCCCGTGCAGCGCGTGGCCGCGCTCGGGCTCGTTGACCGGCAGCTCGTGGCGCTCGCCCGCGAACGTGTAGCCGCCGCCGCCGACCCTGTTGGGCCACGGCGCCAGGAGGGTGCCCGCGAAGTAGGGGACGGGGGCGCCTTCGGGCCAGCTGGTGAGCAGCTCGCGCGCGCCATGACGCAGGGCGCGGACGGCGGCGCCGCGGGCGCTGATCTCGGCGGTGTAGCCGGCGCCGGAAAGTGTGGGCACGTGGAGATTCCTTTCGACCGGCATTCGTTGCGACCGGCAAAGAATACAGACGCGGTGTCCGGCCCTCAGGCGGTGCCGCGCAGCACCAGACGCGTGTCGAGGATGAGCACCGGCTGGCGCAGCTCCCTGCCGTTGATCCTGGCCACCAGCAGGTGCGCCATCTGCCTGCCCATCAGCTCCGTCGGCTGGTGGACGGTGGTGAGCGGCGGGTCGGTGTGCAGCGCCACCTTGGAGTCCTCGAACCCGACCACGGCCACGTCGCCGGGGATGGATCTGCCTGCGGCCTTCAGCGCCCGCATCGCGCCCGCGGCCATCAGGTCAGAGGCGGCGAAGACCGCGTCGAGCTCGGGATGGGCGGCCAGCAGCTCGCGCATCGCGCTCTCGCCGCTCTCCTCGGAGAAGTCGCCGAAGGCGACCAGCTCGCCCAGGCCGGATGCCAGCAGCGCGTCGCGGTAGCCCGCGAGCCGGTCGACGCCCACCCCCATGTCCTGCGGGCCCGCGATCGTCGCGATCCTGGACCGGCCCAGGCCGAGCAGGTGTTTGACCGCCTGCCTGGCCCCGGCCCTGTTGTCCATGTCGACGTAGCTGAAGGCCTCGAGCCCGACCGGACGGCCGCCGAGCACGGTCGGCACGCCCATCGCCTCCAGCCTGCCGGGCAGCGGGTCTTCGCCGTGCAGCGACAGCAGCAGCACGCCGTCGACGTGCTGACCTGTCAGGTAGTGCTCCAGGCGCTCGTGCTCGTCCGGCGACTGCGCCATCGCCAGGATGAGCTGCAGCCCCGTCTCGGCCAGCGCCGAGCCGATGCCGCGGATGATGCCCGCGAAGTACGGCTCGTCGAAGATGCGCTGCTCCGACTCCGACACCACCAGCGCCACCGTGTCGGTGCGCCGCGTGACCAGCGTCCTGGCGGCCCTGTTCGGGACGTAGCCGAGCTCCTCGATGGCCTTCAGCACGGCGTCTCTGGCCTTCGTGCTCACCTTCGGCGAGCCGTTGATGACGCGGGACACCGTGCCCCTGCCAACCCCGGCGAGCGCTGCGACCGCTTCGAGCGTCGGTCGGTTCATGGCCATTCAGCTATTGTGCCGGATGGTTTCCGCGTACCACAGCGCGCTGTCCTTGGGGGTTCTGCGCTGGGTGGCGTAGTCGACGTGCAGGAGCCCGAAGCGCTTGCCGTACCCCCACGCCCACTCGAAGTTGTCCAGCAGCGACCAGGCGAAGTAGCCCTCCAGCGGCACCCCCTCGTCGATCGCCGCCCTGCAGGCGCGCAGGTGGGACTCCAGGTAGGCGATGCGGTCGGTGTCGCGCACCCTTCCCCCGGACAGCACGTCGTCGAAGGCCGCGCCGTTCTCCGAGACGACCAGCGGCAGGCGGGGGTGGTCGGCGGCCACCCGCGCCAGGACCTCCTTCAGGCCGCTGTCGTCGATCTCCCAGCCCATCGCCGTGACGGGCCGGCCGCCGTCGACGAACGAGACGTGCTCGCTGCCCACCCAGGGGGAGGCGGTCTCGGTCGGCGCTGCGGCCGCTGACGCCGAGCCGCCGGGTGCGCCCGAGACGGTGAAGCGGCTGTAGTAGTTGATCAGCAGCATGTCGATCGGCGCGGCGATCGTCTGCTGGTCGCCGTCGCGCACGAACGCCAGGTCCGTGACCCGCTCCAGGTCCTCCAGCACGTCGGCCGGGTAGCGGCCCTTCAGCAGCGCGTCGAGGAAGAACCTGTTCTGCAGCCCGTCGACGCGTCGCGCCGCGTCGAGGTCGGCGGGGGAGTCCGTGGCGGGGGAGACCGCGTACAGGTTCACGCAACCGCCGACCCTGGTCTCCCCGTTCTTGAGCACCCGTGCCGACAGGCCGTGCGCCAGGTTGAGGTGGTGCGCCGCCCTGACCGCGCCGGCGGGCTCGCGCCGTCCGGGCGCGTGCTCCCCCGAGGCGTACCCGAGGAAGGCCGCGCACCACGGCTCGTTGACCGTGGCCCAGTTGCGCACCCTGTCGCCCAGCGCCTCGTGTACGGTCGCCGCGTACTCGGCGAAGCGGTAGGCGGTGTCGCGCTCGGGCCAGCCGCCCCTGTCCTCCAGCGGTTGCGGCAGGTCCCAGTGGTAGAGCGTCACCCACGGGTCGATCCCACGATCGAGCAGCTCGTCCACCAGTCGCCGGTAGAAGTCGAGCCCCCGCTCGTTGATCGCGCCCATGCCGTCGGGCTGCACCCGCGGCCACGAGACCGAGAAACGGTAGGCGCTCAGCCCCATCCCGGCCATCAGCGCCACGTCCTCGCGGTAGCGGTGGTAGTGGTCGACGGCCACGTCGGCGTTGTCGCCGCCGAGCACCCTGCCCGGCTGCCTGGAGAAGACGTCCCAGATGGACTGGCCGCGACCGTCCGCGCCGACCGCCCCCTCGATCTGGTACGCCGAGGTCGCCGCGCCCCAGGTGAAGCCGGTGGGGAACAGCAGCCGGTCGTCGAGCCGCTCCTGTTGGGTTGTCACGCCTTGACCGCACCTTCCATGATGCCGCCGACGATCTGCCGGCCGAACGCGATGAACACGATGACGAGCGGGACGACGGACAGCGCGGTCCCCGCGAAGATCAGCACGTAGTTGGTGGAGAACCGCTCGTTGAGCGCCTGGATGGCGATCTGCACGGTCGGATTGTCGGGGGTCAGCACGATCATCGGCCACATGTAGTCGTTCCACAACAGCATGAACGTGTTGATCCCGAGCACCGCCATGCCGGGCCGTACGGCGGGCAGCACGACGTTCCACCAGATCCGCATCGTGGAGGCGCCGTCCACCCTGGCCGCCTCGACCAGCTCGTTCGGCACCGCCTGCTCGGTGTACTGCGTCATCAGGAACACCCCGAAACCGTTGAGCAGGTACGGCAGGATCACCGCCGTCAGCGTGCCCGTCCACTCCAGTTCGACCATGAGCCGGTAGAGCGGCACGATCCCCATCTGCTGCAGCGGCACCATCATCGTCAGCAGGATCGTCAGCAGCAGAAGTCGCCTGCCCCGAAAGTGCAGCCGGGAGAAGGAGAAGCCCGCCAGCGTCGAGATCAGCACCACCGACACCGTGACGACCGAGGCCACGACGAAGGAGTTGGTCAGCCCCGTCAGGAAGTGCGCGTCCTCGTTGGCCAGCACCGCCCGGATGTTGTCGCCCAGGTTCCCGCCCGGCAGGAACGGCGGCGGGACGTCCACGGCGTCGTCGTTGGTGCGCGAGGCGATGACGAGCATCCAGTAGAGCGGAAAGGCCGACAGCACGATCGCCACGGCCAGCATGACCTTGGTCATGGCCGTCGCGCGGTGGGTGTTCACGTGGTGCCCCCGATCCGGCGGACGAACAGGAAGTTGACCAGGGCGCCGAGCAGGATGAGCAGGAACAGCAGCCAGGCCGCCGCGGCGGCGTAGCCGTAGTCGAACTCCCTGAAGCCCTGCTTGACGATGAACATCGCCACCGTCTGGAACTGACCCTGCGAGCCGCCGTCCACGTTGCCGTTGTAGAAGGTGGTCGGCTCGGCGAACAGGGTCAGGCCGCCGATCGTCGAGTTCAGCACCACGAAGATCAGCGTCGGGCGCAGCATCGGCAGCGTGATCTGCCAGAACTGCCTGCGGCGCGAGGCCCCGTCGATCGAGGCCGCCTCGTACAGGTCGCGCGGGATCGTCTGCATCCCGGCCAGGAAGATGATCGCGTTGTAACCGGTCCACCGCCAGTCGACCATGGTGGCGATCGCCAGCCACGAGGGCAGGCGCTCGGCCCGCCAGTTGATCGGCTCGACGCCGAACCAGCTCAGCACCCAGTTCACCAGGCCCCAGTCCCTGGCGTACAGCTGGGTGAAGACGACGGCGACCGCCACCACCGAGGTGACCAGCGGCAGCAGCACGCTCAGCCTGATCGCCAGCCGCAGGCGCAACCGCTTGTTGAGCGCGTTGGCCAGCAGCAGCGCCAGCAGCAGCTGCGGGATCGTGGCCAGCAGGAAGATGCCGACGGTATTGACGACCGCGTTCCAGAAGTCCTCGTCGGCCAGCAACTGGGCGTAGTTGCCCAGGCCCGCCCACTCGGTGGTGCCCGCCAGGTCGTAGTCGTAGAGCGAGTACCACAACGTGAACGCCAGCGGGAACAGCCCGAACAAGGCGAAGAGCACGAAGTAGGGGGAGATCAGGACGTACGGCATGGCCCTGATGTCGAGGACGGGCCGCCACCGCCTGCCGTACCTCGGCGGTGGCGGTGCGGCGACCCTCGGGGGCGCCTTTTCCAGGTGAAGGCTCATGGAGACCTCTCGCTTCGGGGACGGGCGACCGGCCCGCCGGCCACGGGTCGCGGCGGCGGGCCAGGGCTCTTGGCTGTGATCAGCCCGCGGCCTTGACCGCGTCGTCCACGAGCTGCTGCCAGGCCTTGTCCTGGGCGACCGAGCCGTCGTCCATGCCCTGTACCACCGACTCGATGGCGTTCTTGACCTGCGTGTGCTTCACGCCGAGGAACACCGGCTGCAGCGAGGCCGCCGACTTGGCGAAGATGTCGCCGATCGGGGCGTCGTCGAAGAAGGCGTTCTTCGCGCCCGTGACCGCCGGGTCCTGCTGCGCCTTGACGTTGCTCGGCATGTTGCCGAAGTCGGCGAAGATGCTCGCCTGCACCTTCGCGCTGGTCAGGTAGTCGGCGACCTGCGCCGCCTCCTTCGGATGCGCCGACTGCTTCGGTACGGCCAGCCACGACCCGCCCCAGTTGCCGCCGCCACCGGGAACGGACGCGACGTCCCACTGGCCCTTGGCGCCCTCGCCCGCGTTGCCGCTGACGACGCCGAGCATCCACGACGGGCAGCCGACCGTGGCGAAGGCGTTCTTCTTGGTGCCCGTCGCCCACTCCTCGGTGAAGTTGCGCAGCTTGGCGGTCAGGCCGAGCTGCGTCATCTGCCGGGCGAAGTCGAAGGCCGTCCTGACCGCGGGGTTCTTGTCGACGACGAGCGTGTTGGCCTTGTCGAAGTAGGCCAGGTTGCCGTTCTTGGCCGCCTCCTGGACCAGCACCACGTTGTAGAGGGTGTTGGTGCCGTCGGTGAACTTGGCGTCCTTCACCTTGCCCTGGAAGCGCTGGCCGACCTTGAGGAAGTCGTCCCAGGTCGGCCACAGGGCGCCGACCTCGTCGCGCTCGGTGGGCAGGCCCGCCTTCTCGAACAGCGTCTTGTTGTAGCAGATGCTCATGCCGCCGATGTCGGTGCCGAGACCGAACACCTTGCCGTCGGCGGACACGCCGTTCTCCCACTTCCACGCCGGGTAGTCGGCCTGGCGGCCCGACAGGCCCTGCTCGCCCAGGTCGGCCCACCACTCGGGGTGCGCCTTGGCCAGGCCCATGCCGCCCTCGTCGATGCCGACGACGTCGCCCGCGCCCTTGCCCGCCTGCAACCACTGGATCATCTGCGGCCAGTAGACCTGCTCGAACTGGTCGGTGAGCACCTCCAGCTTGATCTGGACGTCCTTGTGCTCGGCGTTCCACCGGGCGACGGCGTTCTTGTAGCCGAAGTTCTCGCCGCCGCCGAACACCTGGACCCTGACGGTGACGGGCTCGGCGGCGCCGGAGGCGGAAGGAGCGCCGGCGGCGGGGGTGGAGCCCGAACCGCAGGAGGCGATCGCCAGGGCGGCCGCGGCCAGGGCGGCGGCCAGGCTGCCGCGGCGCTTGATGGTCATCATGGTGGACCCCTCTCGGGTGGTCGCGGCCTCGTCCCCGACCGTTGGAGCCGCGATGGGTGTCTTTTGGGAGCGCTCCCACGAAGAGTGGCGGAGGGCGGGGGAGAACGTCAATACGGCGAAACGCAACCGTTACCTGGCGCTGTAGATACGGATTTTTGCCGACAAACACCCTAGATAGGCTGTTGGGAGCGCTCCCATCGCATCTCTCACTCGGGCAGCCAGTCGCGGCGCGGGTCATACTCCAGCCAGCGGTCGCGACCCGCCTGCCGTACACACACCGCGACCAGGGCATCCAGCAGCGGGTGGGCGTCATCCCGCCGCCACAGCAGCGACCAGGCGTACAGCGGCGTCGGCTCCACCAGCGGGACGGACCGGACCCCCGGCAGCCCCGGCAGCTCGGGCAGCGGGGTGTCCGCGGGCAACAGCGAGAAGCACCGGGGGTCGCCCGCGATCTGCGCGACGAAGTGATCAGGGCCCAGGTTGGCAGCCCCGACCCGATCCCTGATGTCGAAGTCGTCGGCGAACCGCCGCAGGAAGTCCAGCCGGTCTAGCGGCCCCGGTGTCCGCAGGACGCTGCCGCGCAGTTGCTCCGGCCGCAGCTGGGGCTCACCCGCCAGCGGATGATCCGCGCTGAGGATGGCGTCGACCGGCTCCAACCGGATGAGCTGGTGGGCCAGATCCGCGGGCAGCGGCGGATGGATCCGGCCGAAGCCGGCGTCGATCTCGTGGTGCTGCAGGGACGCCGCCACGGACGCGAGGTCGCGGCCATGTCCGAGCTCCAGCGCTGGGGCCTCGGGGCGCGCCGCGATCCGGGCGAGGGTGCGCATCGGGGCGAACAGGTGCCCCCACACGTCGACGCGCACGGGCCGGTCCGCTGCGCCGACGGAGGCCACCGCCGCCTCCCCGGCGGCCAGCACCCTCCGGGCGGGCCCCAGCAGACGCTCGCCGTACGGCGTCAGCCGCACGCCTGGGCCGCCGCGATCGAACAGGCGGACGCCGAGCGCGTTCTCCAGGCCCGAGATCCGCTTGGACACCGCCTGCTGGGAGATGGCCAGCAGCTCGGCCGCCCGGCCGAAATGCAGCTCTTCGGCGGTCAGCACGAACGCGCGCACCTGCGCCAGGTCGAGATCCACGGCTCTCACCTTAGGTGACAACCATCGGTTGTCGACGACGCGCGGTGGTTGTTGGCCGACGCCGCAGCCGGGCCGCTTTCATGAGCGGCATGAAGAGACTGATCGCCACAGGCGAGCGGGCGCGTCCCGTGGAGTTCGCCGAGGACGCCCAGCCGGTCCCGGCCGCGGACGAGGCGCTGGTGCGGGTGGAGGCGTTCTCGGTGAACCGGGGCGAGACGTTCCTGCTGGAGAACCCGCGACCGGACCTGCGCCCAGGAAAGGACGTCGCCGGCCTGGTGGTGCGGGCCGCGGCCGACGGCTCCGGCCCGGGAGTGGGCATGCGGGTCGTGGGTCATCCGCCGTGCGGCGGCTGGGCCGAGTACGTGGCCGTACCCACGCATTCGCTCGCCGTCCTGCCCCCCGCCATCGGCTCCACCGAGGCCGCCGCCCTCCCACTGGCCGGGCTCACCGCGCTACGTATGCTCCGGACCGCGGGCGCCGTCGCCGGGCGGCGGCTGCTGCTGACCGGCGCGTCCGGCGGGGTGGGCCACTACCTGACCGAGCTGGCCGCCGCGGCCGGCGCGGAGATCACGGTGGTGACGGCCTCCCCGGAGCGCGGGCGCCGTCTGGCCGAACTGGGCGCCGACGTGGTGCACGACCTGGGCGAGACGCGGGGGCCCTTCGACGTGGTCCTGGAGTCCACTGGAGGGACGGCGTTGCCCGTGGCGCTGAGCAAGCTGGCCGCCGGCGGCATGCTGATCTGGTTCGGCCAGGCCAGCCGTACTCCGGCGACGCTGGACTTCTTCGATTTCTTCAACGGGCCGGAGGGCGCCGTGATCAGGCACTTCCACTACGCCGGAGCCCCGTACGGGCCGGACCTGGACACCCTGGTCACGCTGGTGGGAAGCGGGCGGCTGCACCCGGAGATCGGGCGGGTCGCCGACTGGGCCGACACCGCCACCGTGCTGGTCGACCTGCGGGAACGCCGCGTGCGGGGCAAGGCCGTACTGACGGTGGGTGGCCCCCGATGAACGTCGCCGAGTTCGCCGCCGCCAACCGGGCCGCGAGTCTGATGGAGGGCTGCCCCCGATGAACGTCGCCGAGTTCGCCGCCGCCAACCTGAGCCGCGCCACGGGCGCGGGCCTGGACCCGCACCACTACCTGCGGGTCACCGCCGCTCTCTCCTCGCTGGACGACTGGCCGGACGGCTTCGTCCGCGCCGGCGAAGACTACCTGGCCCGCGCGGAGGCGGCCACGTCCGCGCTCACGGCGGCCGACCACTACCGCGCGGCCGCCCGATGGTTCCACTTCGCATGCCTGCTGCCGCATCACGATCGCGACCTGGCGACCAAGGCGGCCGCCCGGTCGGACGCCGCCATGGGCCGCTCCCTCGATCTGGCCGAACCCGGGGCCAGACGCCTGCAAGGGTCCGACTTCGTGGGCTGGCTGCGCGGACCGGCCGACGCGGCGGCGACGGTGGTGATCGTCCCCGGCATGGACTCCAGCAAGGAGGAGTTCCACGCCCTGAGCACCGCCCTGCTGCGCCGCGGCGTGGCGGTGTTCGCGATGGACGGCCCCGGCCAGGGCGTGCTCGCGGCGACCAGCACCATCCGCCCCGACTACCACCAGACGATCGGCCGCGTCATCGACGCCCTCGGCGTCACCTGTGTCGGCCTGGCCGGGATGAGCCTGGGCGGCTACTACGCCGCCGAGAGCGCCGCGCACGAGCCGCGCGTCGCGGCCACGCTGACCGTCAGCGGCCCGTTCCGCCTCACCTGGGACTCCCTGCCGCCGTTCGTGCACGACACCCTGACCCAGCGCGCCGGTGGCCACGCGGCCGCCCGGGACTTCGCCGGACGTGTGGACCTGAGCGCGCTCGCCCCGCGCATCGCCGTACCGCTGCTGGCAGTCGACGGCGGCCAGGACCTCATCCCCGGCGTGACCAACTCCCGCGAGCTGGCCCGCCTCGCGCCATCCGGCGAACACCTCCTCATCGACCACGGCGACCATCTGCTCGGCAATGCCCAGCCCGATTGGCTCGGGCCGGCCGCCGACTGGATGATCACACAGCTGACGCAAAGCACGACCACATGAGCGATCGGCACTCATAACTGGCGGCACCAGCGGCATGGGGCCGCCCGCCGCCCGCCGCCTGCTCGCCGAGAGCCCCGGGCTGCTGGTGCCATACCAATGTGGACCAGACGGAGGCCTGACCGGTCGGCGGCCTGACCGGTTGGCGGGAGAGCGCGGTCTCGGCGCATTGTCCAGCACGGCGACAGAACGCGCACGCGTGAGTGGCGTGGAGCCGGCATCGCCGCACGGGAGGGGGAGAAGGACACGCGGCCCACACCAGCGACCACGACATCACTTGGGAAGCCGGTGTTCCTGCGGACCCGGCCGTGACGTCGCCCAGGGGAGCCGATGCCCGTCGATCTCGGTCGCGAGGCCGCCGAACCCCGGTGGCGGATGTCGCCGACGGGAGCCGGTGACCGCCGAACCCCGGGTCCGGGACGTCATCAAGGGGAGCCGGTGACCGCCGACTCCGGGTCCGCGGCGTCGCCAAGCGGAGCTGGCGACCGCCGAACCCCGGGTCCGGGACGTCGCCGAGGTCAGCCCCTGATCGCCGAACCCGGTAGGGGGAGCGCACGCCGGACGTCTCGTCGCGTCATGGAGGCCGGGCAACGCCTTGGCGTTCAGGCGACGTCACGGCCGCACGGCTATCCCGGGTAGCCGTTGCGCTGGTTCGCCTGCACAGCGCCCTGGTAGGCGTCGATGAGACCCCACACCCACAGGCCGAAGGCGACGGGCAGGATCAGGAAGCCGACGATCACGAACGTCAGCATGACCCCCACGAACATCGCCGCGTACGACCCGACGAGGATGCCGACGCCCTTGCCGGTGTCTCCGTTGACGATCGACCCCACCCCCGGCAGGAAGAACGACAGCACGACCGAGCTCGCCGGCTCCTTGCGCGGCGGCCGCCGGACGGGAAGGCGCTGCCTGGTGTGCGGCACCGCGGGATGCCCGAACGGCCCTGGAATCTGCTGGCCGTACGGGATCGGGGCGCTCGATGGGGAGTCGTAGGACCCTGAGGGGTAACGCAGGCCGTACGGATCGGACGTGCCGTACGGATCGGGCTGCTGGTCGGACAAGACAACCCCCAGGGACGAGACGGACTTGTCCCACAACACTATGCCCGCCCCGGCGGGACTCGCCTGGCGGTGCCCAGGGACTTCCGGTGCGCCGGCCGACCCCAGGGGACAGGAGTAAGGCGGGCGCAGAGCAGGCCGTGACCGAGGACGGACGGCTCGCCAGCGAGCTTGGAGCCGACCTGCGCACGGTCTCCCCGTCACCTCGCCCGCCTGCACACCGACCTGGGCACGGTCGCCGCGCCCGCCTGCATACCGACCTAGGCACGGTCGCCGCGCCCACCTCGCCCGCTCCCTCGCCCGCCTGCACACCGACCTGGGCACGGTCTCCGCGCCCACCTCGTTCACTCCCTCGCCTGCGCACCGACCCTGACCTCAGGACCACTGTCGGGACCCCGCGAGCGAGAGGATCCTCACACCAGCGCACCGACCCTGACCTCAGGACCGATGCCGGGCCCCGCGAACGAGAAGGACCCTCACACCAGCGCACCGACCAGGACACCAGGCCGCCATACCAGGGCTGGCAGGGATGTCAGGGCCGTCAGCCAGCGGGTCTGAGCAGTAGGGCCTCTCACCCAGGGGCGGTCAGGGCAGCAGGGCTCGTCGTAGCGCGATGATGCGGGCCGCGCCTGCCTGGCGGCTGACCGCCGTCTCGGGGATGATCAGGTCGAAGCCGTGGAACGCGCCCGCGTACAGATGGAACTCGGTCGACACGCCCGCCTGCGCGAGCCGCTGCGCATAAGTGACGCACTCGTCGCGGAACACCTCCAGCTCGCCCACGTCGATGAACGCCGGAGGCAGCCCCGACAGGTCGCTCGCCCTGGCCGGAGCCGCGTACGGCGAGACGTCATCGGTTCCCTTGCGGTCGCCGAGCAGCGCGGTCCACCCGAAGACGTTGGCCGCCCTGTCCCACACGACCGCGGTCTCGAACTCCAGCGTGGACGGCGTGGCGTCGCGGTCGTCGAGCATCGGGCAGACAAGCAGCTGGTAGGCGACCGCCGGGCCGCCTCTGTCTCTGGCCAGGAGCACCGTACCCGCCGCGAGCCCGCCACCGGCGCTGGCCCCGCCCACCGCCAGGCGCGCGGCGTCGATGCCGAGCTCGGCGGCGTTCTTGGCGGTCCAGGCCAGGCCCGCGTAGCAGTCCTCGACCGGCGCGGGATCGGGATGCTCGGGCGCGAGGCGGTAGTCGACGGAGACGACCACGCACCCGACCTCCTTGACGAACCGCCCGGCGAGGGCGTCGTCGGCGTCGGGCGAGCCGCCGATCATGCCGCCGCCGTGGATCCAGTAAAGGCACGGCAGCGGTCCCTTGGCGGGCTCGGCGGGACGGTGGACGCGCAGCCGTACGTCAGGAGCCCCTTCGGGACCCTGCGCCCACCGCTCCTCGATCGTGACGAGCGGGTCGTCGACCGCCATGGACGCGTACACGGCGGCCGCCTGAGCCCGCATCTCGGGCAGGTTCTCCGCCGTGAGCGTCGACACGTCGGGAAAGGGCATCTCGAACCGGTCGAGCGCGGCGGCGAGTTCGCGGTCGAGGTTGGGGTGGTGGGGCATCGGCTTGCACCTTCCGGTTGGCGGGGTGTGCACCTCGATGGTGCGTGGCGGGGCACGCCCGCACAACCGAAAGGCGGCGGTAGTGCCCGCCGATCTGACCGCCACACGGCGGGCGAGTCAGGCGGGCCCGGTGATCACCCAGGTGGCACGGGCGACCGCCTCAGGTGCCACTGGCGATCACCCCAAGTGGCACGGGCGATCACCTCGGGAGACACCGGTGATCACCCCAGGCGGCACGGGCGACCGCCTCAGGTGCCCTTGGCGATCACCTCTGGTGACACCGGTGATCACCCCAGGTGGTGTGGGCGACCACCTGAGGTGCCGCTGGTGATCACCTCAGGTGGCACGGCTGATCACCTCGGTGACGCCGCTGATCAGGGCAGGTGGCGTCACCGAGGTGATCAGCGCAATCAGCGTTGGTCACCACGGCAGCGCAATCAGCGTCGGTCACCACGGCAAGTGGTGCCGGTGGTCACCCCGAACGGCGGGCGGCGATCATCCCAGGTGGCATGGGCGATCTCCGCAGGTGGCGTAGGGTGACCACCTTGCGTGGCATTGGTCAGCTCATGGTGGCACTGGCGATGATCGCGAACTGGGCGCCGAACGGGTCGCTGATCGCCGCGAAGCGGCCCACCTCTTCGACCGACTCCGCCGGCATGACGACGGTGCCGCCCAGCTCCTTGGCGCGGGCGAGGGTGGCGTCGCAGTCGGCCACCTCGAAGTAGGGCATCCAGCGGGGCTTGCCGCCCTCCTCCAGCGGCACGAGCCCGCCGATGGCCGGATTGTCGCCCTGGGCGGTCGAGACCACCAGGTAGTCCATCGAGCCCATCGGCATGGTCTCGACCCTCCAGCCGAAGACGGCCTGGTAGAACGGCAGGACCGCGGCGGGATCGGGAACGTGGAGCTCTACCCAGCCGAGCGAGCCCCGCTCCGTGACCAGGCCGAGGCCCCTGATGTCAGCGCCCTGCCACACGGCGAACTCCGCGCCGGCCGGGTCGGTGAAGTGGGCCATCCGGCCCACGGTGAAGACGTCGGACGGCTCCATGCGGACGGTGCCGCCGTGCTGCTCGACGAGCTTGGCCGTGGCGTCGGCGTCAGGTGTGGCGAAGTAGGTGGTCCAGCCCGCGACCGCCCCCTCGTCCATGAGCGGACCCAGGGCGGCGACGGTCTTGCCGTCCAGTTGGAGGAAGCCGTAGCCGCCGCTGTCGGGACCGGCCGAATGGAAGGACCAGCCGAAGACACCACCGTAGAAGGCGGCCGCCCGCTCGACGTCGGGAACGCCGAGGTCGATCCAGTTGGGTGCACCTGAAAGGAACTGAGTGGTGAGCATGTAGTCAGCTTGCCACCCTCCGCTGACAAAATCCGGGAACGCCGCCAAGCGCAGCGGCCCTCCACACCAAGGCCGGTAACGCCCCAAGCGCAGCGGCCCTCCACGCCGAAGCCGCGACGCCCACCGCGCAGCGGCTCGCCAGAGCCGGAATGGGAAGCCCCGAGAGCGAAGCGGCTCGCGCTTAACCGCGAACGCGTTTTCCGCCGGAAACCGGGTAGCTGGTCGCCGTCATGTTCTATGGAGCGGGGAGGCCGACGATGCCGCTCATCGACACCGAGTGTGTCCGGCAGCTGCTGGAGTCCGCAGACCCTGACGCGACCCTGGTGTTCGTGCGGGGCGACTGCGTGGTGATGCCCGGCGACCAGATCGACGAGGCGCACCGCGGTCTGGTCATCGCCAGGAAGGCGGACCTGCGGGAGTTCGTCCCCGGCGAGCACGCCACGGAGCAGCAGTTGGAGACGCTCGCGCACCGGCTCGACAACGTGGTCCGCGACCTGGGCTCGTAGCGCCCGCCGCGGCCCCGATGTCGGTACGGCGAGCCGCGCTGCTCACGTGGTCTCCCGCTGCCCGCATGGCCGCCCTTGTCTCGCGCGGGAAGCGTGCACCGCCGCAGTCTCCCACCGTCGGCGTGGCCCGTCGGGGCTGGCGCCGTCGGTGTGGCCCGTCGTGGTCTCGCGCTGCCAGTGTGGCCACGTCATGGTCGGGGGGCCGGGTCGCGTCGGCGCCGAGTCCTGGGCCAGTGACGCGCCCGGTCGCCAGGCCCGGTGTTGTGCCGCGTGCGAGCGGGGTGGTCGGTTGCGGGGCAGCTCCGGAGTTGGGGTCCACCCCAGTGGTGCGGCCGGTCGAAGGTCAGGCCGGGCGAGTGTGGCGACCGGCGCCAAAGGACGTCCCGGCGAGTGTGGCGGGCGGTCGAGGGTCAGGTCCGGGCGAGTGTGGCGACCGGCGCCAAAGGACGTCCCGGCGAGTGTGGCGGGCGGTCGAGGGTCAGGCTTGGCGCTCGGTCTCGTACCAGCGGCGCAACCGGTCCAGGATCGGCCGCAGCGTGTCCGGGTCGGCGGCGGGCCCGCCGAACCGCTCCGCTCGGATGATCGACGTGGCCAGCCGTACGGCGTCGCTCACCGGAGCCTCGGCGACGTCGACGGTCGTGGTGCGCCGCCAGAGCGGCCAGTTGAAGCCGACCACCACGTCGAGCTCGTAGAGCAGCTCGACGTCCCCGGTGTCGAACACCTCGCGCCAGCGGTCGGCGGGGTGGGCGGCCAGCTTGGCGACGATCTCCTCGTTGGTCGGCCCCGAGGTGTCGACCGCCTGCTCGAAGGCGGAGTACGCGTCGTGGCCGAACAGCACGAACCGTATCTCCTCCACGTTCGTGTGCGCGGCCTTGACCGTGCACACGGCGATGGCGGCGGCGGAGTCGAGCGGCCAGCCGTAGATGCCCGCCGAGATGGCCGGGAACGCCACGCTGGTCGCGCCCAGTGAGTCGGCGACCTTGAGCGACTCGCGGTAGCAGGAGGCCAGCAGCGTGGAGCGGTCCTGTTCGGCGGAGTAGACGGGCCCGACCGTGTGGATCACCCAGGTGGCGGGGAGCTCGCCCGCCGTGGTGGCGACGGCCTGGCCGGTCGGCAGGCCCTTGCCGTACTGGGAGGCGCGCAGCCTGCGGCACTCGTCGAGGATGGCGGGACCGCCGCGCCGGTGGATGGCGCCGTCGACCCCGCCGCCGCCCATGAGGGAGGAGTTGGCGGCGTTGACGACAGCGTCTACCCGCTGCTCGGTGATATCGCCCTGGACCAGCGCGACCCTCATGTCACAAGCTTAGAGCCCGTACTCCTCCAGCAGCCGCAGCCATACCTCGCTGACCGTCGGGAACGCCGGTACGGCATGCCACAGCGTCTCGAGCGGCACCTCCGCCGTGACCGCGATCGTGGCCGCGTGCAGCAGTTCGGCCACGGCGGGGCCGACGAACGTGACGCCGAGCAGCACGCCGCGCGCCTCGTCGACGACCGCCTTGGCCCGCCCGGTGTAGCCGTCGCCCAGCAGCGACGCGCCCGCCACGTTGCCCATGTCGTATTCGACCACGCGCACGTCGAAACCGTCGGCGCGGGCGGCCCGCTCGGTGCGGCCGACCGAGCAGACCTGCGGGTCGGTGAACACCACCTGGGGCGCGCCCCTGCCGTCGGCGCTGTCGCGCAGCGAGGACGCGTCGTCCGGCCTGCCCTGCGCGCGGGCGGCGATGACGTCGCCGCACACCCTGGCCTGGTACTTGCCCATGTGGGTGAGCAGGTTGCGGCCGTTGACGTCGCCCACGGCGTACAGCCAGCCGGAGCCTGGCACGCGCATGCTGTCGTCGACCTCGACCGGGCCCTCATGGTCGAGCCCGAGGCCGTCGGTGGCGGGGCGGCGGCCCGTGGCCACGAGCAACTCGTCGGCCTCCACGATGTCGCCGCCCTCCAGGTGGACGGTGACCGGGCCGCCATCCTCGGCCCGCTCGACGCGGACGACCTTGGCGCCGAGCCGTACGTCGATTCCCGCCTCGCGCATCGAGTCGGCCAGCATCCGTCCGGCGAACGGCTCGGTCCGCCCCAGCAGGCCGTCACCGCGCACCAGCAGCGTCGTCTCGGCGGCGCCCAGCGCGTGCAGCGCCTGCGCCATCTCGCAGGCCACCACGCCGCCGCCGAGGACGACCAGGCGCGCGGGCACGTCGCGGACCGTGGTGGCGTCCCTGCTGAACCACGGGCGGGCCTCGGCCAGCCCGGGGACGGGCGGCACGACGGGGACACTGCCGGTGGCCAGCACCACCGCGTGCCTGGCGCGCAGCGTGGTGACCGTGCCGTCCTTGCCCCGCACCTCCACCAGGCGTTCGCCCACCAGACGGCCCCTGCCGCGCGACAGCGTCGCCGGCAGCTTGGTGATCCAGTCGGCCTGCCCGCTGTCGTCGAGGTGGCCGACCGCTTTGTCCCTGCCGTTCAGCACCGCGGCCACGTCGATGGGCCCGTCGAGCGCCAGCCCCGGCACCCTGGACACCTCAGCCGCCAGCTCCATCGGCCGCAGCAGCGCCTTGCTGGGGATGCACGCGTAGTAGGAGCATTCGCCCCCTGTGAGATGATCCTCGACAACGGCGCAGGACAGGCCGCCGCGCACCACCCGGCCCGCCACGTTCTCTCCCGCCGGGCCCGCGCCGATCACGACCACGTCCACATCGGTGCTCTGGTTTGTCATGTTCCGACCGTACGGCCTGCGGGGACGCGCGCCGTCACCAGGTGAGGTGAACGGCCTCAGGGGAGCGGTGGACGAGCGTGGGCACCATGCCGACCGCGTCGCTGGCCAGCCGCAGGTCCGGCAGCTCGCGCATCAGCGTCTGCAGGGTGATCCGCGCCTGCTCCTTGGCCAGCTGCGAGCCCGGGCACCCGTGCGGTCCGTGGCCGAACGACAGCTGCCGCATCGGCGGGCGGGTGATGTCGAACTCGTCGGGGCGCGCGCCGAGGTCGGCGTCGCGGCCCGCGGAGGCGTAGGAGACGAAGACCACGTCGTCCTTGTCCAGCTGGGTGCCGCTCAGCGTCACGCTGGTGGTGACCGTACGGCGGAAGCCCTGGATGGGCGCCTCGAACCTGAGCGCCTCCTCGATCGCCGCCGGGACCAGCTCGGGCCGCTCGAACAGCAGCTCCCACTGGCGGCGGTCGCGCAGCAGGTTGAGCACCAGCGTGCCGAGCAGCGCGGTGGCGGTCAGGTGCCCGGCCAGCAGCAGGTTCTGCAGGTTGGAGACGATCTCCTTGCGCTGGTCGAGCGTCAGCTCGTCGGTTCCCGGCGCCAGGTCCCTGACCATTTCGGTGATCAGGTCGTCGCGCGGGTCCTGCCTGCGGGCGCGGGCGTAGCCGTCGAGCAGGTACTGCAGGGCCACGACCGCCTTGGCCGCCTCGACCTGCTCGGCCTCGGTCAGCGGGGAGAACAGCAGGCTCTCGGCCCGCTGCGCGCCGCTGATCGCGCCGGGAACGTCGGCGGGGTCGAGGCCGAGCAGGTGCCCGATCGCGTCGGCCGGCAGCGGTTTGGCGTAGGCCGCCATCCACTCGACCCGGCCTTCGCCGGCGAACGAGCCGATGAGCTCCTCGGCGCGCTTGGTGACGAACGGGAGGGCCGCGGCCACCCTGGTGGGCGACAGACCCCGGGTCAGCGGCCTGCGCAGGCGGCGGTGCGCCTCGCCGTCCGCGGTCAGCACCGCCTGGACGCCGCCGAAGCCCTTGACCAGCTCGGACAGCGCGGCGGGCCCCGGCAGGTAGTCGGGCTTGAGTGCGCGGGCCGAGGAGAAGTGCTCGGGCCTGCTCAGCACCTCGCGCACGTCATCGCGCCTGCTGACCAGCCAGGCGCCCAGCTCGGGCAGGAACGTCAGGCCGCGCGTCCTGCGGGCCTCGGCGTAGACGGGGTACGGGTCGCGGTAGAAGGCCTCGGGAGTCACCCGCACCATCGTGACGGGTGACCGCAGGCCGGACAAGATCTAAATCGGGCGAAACACAAAACCCCAGGCCCGGGGGCCTGGGGTGTGCTGGTGGACGATACTGGGATTGAACCAGTGACCTCTTCCGTGTCAGGGAAGCGCTCTCCCGCTGAGCTAATCGTCCGAGGTGGAGACGGGATTTGAACCCGTGTGGACGGCTTTGCAGGCCGCTGCCTCGCCTCTCGGCCACTCCACCGAGGGAGGCCTTCAGCGATGGCCTCTCCGAGCGGAAGACGGGATTCGAACCCGCGACCCTCACCTTGGCAAGGTGATGCTCTACCACTGAGCCACTTCCGCGTTGCCGCTCGTTCGCGGCGACAAGGAAACTCTAGCGGAGTTTCCGAGCACATGCGTCATCCATCGCCGCGGCGTAGCTGCCGGGCCACGCTGCGTTCGATGGACGGCAGGGTCAGGAAGATCTCCAGAATCCTGGTCAGCCGGTGAACCTCGATGCGGTGGAAGGCCGGACCGTCGGAGCGCGCCAGGACCAGCGTGAGCGCCAGCGGCGGCAGCGGAGCGGCGATGATGTGCAGGCCGGACTCGAGAGTGGAGGCGACGGGCCTGGGCGGCGTGACGTCGGGCAACGGAACGTGCTGCGGCGCGCGCCAGCTGGAGTAGACCAGGGTGCGCGGCTGCGTGTCGGTGCCGGCCGCCGCCCAGTCGGCGCTGAACAGCACCGGCATGGAGTCGATCAGCGTGGACAGCGCCCTGTCGCCCGCCGTGGTGATGTATTTGAGGATTTCCAGCTCGGGATAGGTGCCGGGAGCCTCGCGGGTGGTCCAGACGCCTTCGACGGCGACGCCCGGCACGCCGGCCAGGCTCTTGGCGAGCGTCTCCTTCGAGGTGCCGTCGGGGCAGAAGAGCGTGAAGTCGTCGAGCGCCCTTCCCGCGCCCCGCTCCAGCACAGTGACCTGGGTGATGTCGGCTCCCGCCGCGCCGAGCACGCGGGTGATCTGACCGAGGGCGCCCGGCCTGTCGGGCAGCGCGACGCGCAGTCGCACGAGCATCCACGGCCTCCCGACGTCGCAGGTCGATCCCAGGTCACACCCTATCCGCGAATAACGCTCACCGGCCCTGGTGCGCTAGAACTTAACAAACCGACCGTCGAAGCAGCCGCAGGAAGCGAGGGTGGCGTTCCGCCATGAAGATCGGGCCGCTCGAGGTGTGGCCGCCGGTGGTGCTCGCGCCGATGGCGGGCATCACCAACGCGCCGTTCAGGGTGCTGTGCCGCGAGCAGGGCGCGGGCCTGTTCGTGTGCGAGATGATCACCACGAGGGCGCTGGTCGAGCGCAACCCCAAGACCATGCGGATGATCAGGTTCGCCGACTCCGAGCGGCCGAGGAGCATCCAGCTGTACGGCGTCGACCCCGAGATCGTCGGCAGGGCGGCGAAGATGATCGCCGAAGAGGATCTGGCCGACCACATCGACCTCAACTTCGGCTGTCCCGTGCCCAAGGTGACGCGCAGGGGCGGCGGGTCCGCGCTGCCGTACAAGAGGAATCTGCTGCGGCGGATCCTGCGGGCGGCGGTGGGCAACGCGGGCGCGCTGCCCGTGACGATGAAGATGCGCAAGGGCATCGACGACGACCACCTCACCTACCTCGACGCGGGCCGGATCGCCGTGGAGGAGGGCGTGGCCGCCATCGCCCTGCACGGCCGTACGGCCAGGCAGCACTACGGCGGCGTCGCCGACTGGGCGGCGATCAGAAGGCTCAAGGAGGCCGTCACCGAGATCCCCGTCCTGGGCAACGGCGACATCTGGAGCGCCGACGACGCGCTGCGCATGGTCGCCGAGACCGGCTGCGACGGCGTCGTCGTCGGACGCGGCTGCCTCGGCCGCCCCTGGCTGTTCAGAGACCTGGAGAACGCCTTCGACGGCTCCGCCGAGCGGGCCAGGCCGACGCTCGGCGAGGTCGCCGACTCGATGGCCAGGCACGCCGAGGGCCTCACCGAGTGCTTCGACACCGAGCGCTACGCGATCGCCGACTTCCGCAAGCACGTCGGCTGGTACCTCAAGGGCTTCAGCGTCGGCGCCGACCTGCGGCGCGAGCTGGCGACGGCCGAGTCGCTCGACGGCCTGCGGGCGAGCCTGGCCGAACTCGACCGCGATCAGCCGTGGCCGCCCAACACCGACACCCCTCGCGGCAAGTCGGGCGAGCGCGACAGAGTGCACCTGCCGGACGGCTGGCTCGACGACCCCTACGACTGCGTCGTGCCCCAGGACGCGGAGTCCGACATCTCCGGCGGCTGACCCCCCGGAGAGATCACCGTCAAAGATCTCTTGACTTTTCGTCGGTGCGCGTGGGTAACTTGCCCAGCGTGAGCGCCTCTTCCGCCGAGGACCTGATCGCCGAATACGACGCCGAGCGACCCGTGCGTAAGCTCAGCGGGTGGGTCTCGGCCGTCGTGACCATCATCTCGCTCGGCCTGGCGCTCTACGTGCTGTGGTGGACCTTCTTCCCCGGCGCGATCCAGCCGTACCGGATCGGCTTCCTCGCGGTCGTGCTGCCGCTGGTGTTCATCTGCTTCGGCCGCGACAAGCGACGCCCGTCGGTCTTCGACTGGGCGCTCGCCGCGCTCGCGCTGGTCGCGTGCCTCTACCCGCTGGTGGTCTTCGACGAGTTCATCAGGCGGGCCTTCGACCCGACCACGCTCGACATCGTCGCCGGGCTGGCGATCACGGCACTGGTGCTCGAGGCGACGCGCAGGACCGTCGGCTGGATCCTGCCGGCCGTCTGCCTGGCCTTCATCGCCTACGCCTACTGGGGCGGCTGGATCCCGATCGGCTGGGCGATCGGGCACCGGGGCTACGACATCGACCGCATCATCGTCGCCTTCACGATGGGCACCGAGGGCATCTACGGCGTGCCGCTCGACGTGGCCGCCACCTACATCATCCTGTTCACGATCTACGGCGCGGTCCTCGAGGCCTCGGGCGCGGGCAAGTTCTTCGTCGACGTGTCACTGGCCGCCTTCCGCAAGTCCCGCTCGGCCCCCGGCCGTACGGTGACCATGGCGGGCTTCCTGCTCGGCACGGTCAGCGGCTCAGGGGTGGCCACCACGGTCAGCGTCGGCAGCGTGGCCTGGCCCATTCTCAAGCGGGCCGGCTACCCGAGGGAGCAGGGCGGCGGCGTGCTGGCCGCCTCCGGCATCGGCGCGATCCTGTCGCCGCCCACGCTGGGCGCCGCGGCGTTCATCATCGCCGAGTACCTCAGGGTCAGCTACCTGCAGGTGCTGCTCTACGCCACCATCCCGACCGTGCTCTACTACCTGGGCATCTTCCTGGCGATCGAGATGGACGCCAGGAAGTACCACACGCACGCCGTCGCCGTCGACGCGCCCAGGCTCGGCCCTCTGGTCAGGCGCTTCGGCTACCACTTCAGCTCGCTCTTCGTGATCATCATCCTGATGGCGCTCGGCCAGTCGCCGTTCCGCGCCGTCGTCTACGCCACGCTGCTGGCCTTCGCGCTGTCGTTCCTCGACCCCGAGCACCGGCTCACCCCGCGCAGGGCCGCCGAGGCGCTGGCCACGGGCGTCAAGGGCGTGCTGCCGGTCGCGGCCACCTGCGCGGCGGCCGGCACGATCGTCGCGGTCGTCACGCTGACCGGGCTCGGACTGAAGGTCAGCTCGCTCATCGTCGGGCTGTCGGGCGGCAACCTGGCCATCACAGCCGTGCTGTGCGCGGTGGCGGTGCTGCTGCTCGGCCTCGCCGTGCCGGTGACGGCGTCGTTCGTGATCGCGGCCGTCATCATCGGGCCCGCGCTGACCAAGCTCGGGGTGAGCGCGCCCGAGGCGTACATGTTCATCTTCTACTACGCGGTGCTGTCGGAGGTGAGCCCGCCGACCGCGCTGTCGGCCTTCGCCGCCTCGGCGATCACGGGCGGCAACGCCTACCGCACCATGCTCGCCACGTGGAAGTACTCCCTGCCGGCCTTCCTGGTGCCGTTCGCGTTCGTGCTGACCCCGGCTGGAGGCGCGCTGCTGGGGCAGGGGAGTCTGTGGCAGATCGCCTGGACGTTCGCCGCGTCGGTGCTGGCAGTCGCGGTGCTCGCGGTGGCCACAGGCGGGCTGGCGGGCCTCGTCGAGCGGGTCCTGTGCGCGGTGGCGGCGCTGCTGCTCCTGGTGCTGTCGCCCGTCCCGATCGCGATCGGCGCGGGTCTCGCGCTGCTGGCGCTGGCAGTACACCTAGTGAGGAGACGCACATGAGGTTGTTGTCCGCGGCGTTCTTGGCGGTGGTCGTGGCCCTGGCCGGCTGCGGAGGCGACAGGGGCGCCGAACGAACAGAGCAGGCAGGGGGCGGCGGGAAACGGCTGTCGATCGCGACAGGCAACACCACCGGCGTCTACTACATCATGGGCGGCGGCCTGGCCGACCTCATCGGCAAGAACCTGCCGGGCTACGAGGCCACGGCCGAGGCGACCGGCGCGTCGGTGGAGAACATCCAGCGAGTGGCCAAGGGCGACTCCGACCTCGGCTTCACCCTCGCCGACTCCGCGGCCGACGCGGTGCAGGGCAAGGGCGCCTTCTCCTCCGCCCAGCCGATCAGGGCGCTGGCCCGCCTCTACAACAACTACACCCAGGTCGCGGCCTCCGCCGAGTCCGGCGTGAAGCGCATCGCCGACCTCAAGGGCAAGCGGGTCTCCACCGGCTCGCCCAACTCCGGCACCGAGGTGATCGCGCTGCGCCTGCTCAAGGCGGCGGGCCTCGACCCCGACAAGGACGTCACCCGCCAGTCCCTCGGTCTGCCGGAGAGCGTGGCGGCCCTGAAGGAGGGCGGGATCGACGCGCTGATCTGGTCGGGCGGGCTGCCCACGCCAGGCATCACCGACCTGACGACGACCATGAAGGACAAGGCGGTCTTCGTGCCGCTGGACGACGTGCTGCCCAAGCTGCAGGCCGAGCACGGCCCGGTCTACTCGGCGGGCAGCATCGGCAAGGACGTCTACCAGTCACCGGCCGACGTGGCCACCGTGGTCGTGCCGAACCTGCTGGTCGTCAACGAGAAGATGGACCCAGCGCTGGCCGAGAGCATCACGAAGCTGATCTTCGACCACCATGCCGACCTGGTCGCGGTCACGAAGGCGGCCACCGAGATCACCAAGGAGACGGCGGTGAAGACCGAGCCCGTCCTGCTGCACGACGGGGCCAAGAAGTACTTCGGTTCGTAGGTCTCCTCTTCGGTACGGCGGGCCGGATCCGGCCCGCCGTACCGGCTACAGGTCGACTTGCCCGCCGCTGCGCCAGTAGACGTTGGCGTCCCTGCTCAGCAGGTCCGCCTCGACCAGGTAGCGGCGCAACGCGGAGAAGTCATGGTGGAAGGCGCGCAGCACCACGTTCACGTCCTTCTCGGCGTAGCGGACGCCGGGCTCGAACAGCCTGGCGATGTGGTGCAGCACCACCAGCCGCTTCTCGTGCTTGGCGGGGATCTCCTTCAGCCGCCCGTCGACGATGAAGGCCTGCAGTACCCGCTCCTCCTGCGTCAACGCCCGCGGCGGCGCCGCCGCGGCCTTCAACAGCTCGCGGAAGCGCTCGGGCCGCGCCGCCCAGCTCCCGTCCTCCCGTCGTACGGCCAGGCCGCCGCGCTCCAGCCGTTCCAGGACGTCGTCATCCGCCTGCGGCGGCTCGCCCAGCACCAGCGCGGCGAAGGCGCGCAACGTCGTGTCCTGGTGGAGGAGCCCGAGGACTCGCCGGATCTCTTCGTCGCTCATGTAGCTATTTTGAACCATTCGATCACCTCGGGCGTCTGACCAAGTGTGATGACCACCCTCCTGCTCGCGGGCGCTCTCGTGTTGGGCGCCGCCCCCGCCGACACCATTCCCAAGGGCTTCCTGCTCTGGGAGAAGGCGGCGGCCAAGAAGGACAACGACCCCGAGACGAACTGGGCCGTCAACCGGCGGGCCACGGCCAAGCTGACCGTGAACCCGTGCGACAAGTCCGCACTGGCCTCGGCTGGACGCGTCGCCGCCCGCACGATCGTCTACACGGCGGTGCCCGACTTCCAGAAGTCCGAGCAGGTGATCCTCTACGCGACCAAGGACCAGGCCACGCAGGCGCTGGCCGAGCTCAGGGCGGCGCTGCGGGCCTGCGGGTCGATCAAGACCGAGGGGTCGGAGTACCGATACTCGGGCAAGGCCGTCAAGCTCGGTGACGAGGGTCTGGCCGTGACCGGGCAGAGCTACGCGGGACGCAAGCCGGCGATCGGCGGCGAACGCGCGATCGTCTCGCGCAGAGGCACCGCCCTGGTGCTCTACTCGCAGGCGGGGGAGTGGGGCAAGCCGGCCGCGGCGGACTTCGCGGCGCAGACCAAGGACGCGAAGAAGATGCTCGGGAAGATCTGCGCGATCGCGTCCTGCTGATTGTCACGACCTTGAGACAAGATCATGACCCGATCGCAGCGTGGTGACGGCGATCCTTGGTAGGAGACGTGTGCCGGGGCGCCCTTGCCAGTCCGTTCCGGCACACGTTCAACCGTCTCCTGGGTCACATGCGGTTCAGGCCCCGGACGTGGAGGACGGCGCGGCCCTCCTCGTCGGAGGCGGCCAGGTCGACCTGCGCGTCGATGCCCCAGTCGCCGTCGCCCGCCGGGTCCTTGACGACCTGCCGTACCTTCCACAGCTCCTTCTCCTCCGCGATGCGCAGCAGGCCGGGCCCCCGCGCGTCGGCGTCGGTGAGGATCTCCTCGTGGTCGTCGTAGTAGGCGTCGAGAGCCGCCCCCCAGTCGACGTCGGGAGCCAGCTCTTCGAGCTCGTCCTCCTTCTCCAGCGCGCACAGCTCGACCAGCCGGAACATCGCGTTCCTGACCAGCACCCTGAACGCGCGGGGGTTGCCGGTGACGGGCCTGACCTTGCGCTCCAGCTCCTGCTCGTGCTCCAGCGCCGTCTCGGGGTTGCTGAGCTTCTCCCACTCGTCGATCAGCGAGGAGTCGACCTGGCGGACCAGCTCGCCGAGCCACTCGATGAGGTCGACCAGGTCGTCGGTCTTGAGATGCTCGGGGATCGTACGGCTGAGCGTCCGGTACGCGTCGGCCAGGTAGCGCAGCACCGCCCCCTCGGACCTGGACAGCTCGTAGAACGCGATGTACTCGGTGAACGTCATCGCCCGCTCGTACATGTCGCGCACGACGGCCTTCGGGCTCACGGTGTAGTCGGCGACCCACGGGTGGCCGCGCCGGTACGTCTCGTACGCGCCGAGCAGCAGCGTCTCCAGCGGCATCGGATACATGATCTCCTGCAGCTGCTCCATGCGCTCTTCGTACTCGATGCCGTCGGCCTTCATCTGCGCCACGGCCTCGCCGCGGGCCTTCTTCAGCTGGGCCGACAGCACCTGGCGGGGGTCGTCGAGGATGGACTCGACGATCGAGACCATGTCGAGGGCGTAGCTGGGCGACTCCAGGTCCAGCAGATCGAAGGCGGCCAGCGCGAACGTGGACAGCGCCTGGTTGAGCGCGAAGTCCTCCTGCAGGTCGATGGTCAGGCGGGCCTTCCTGCCCTGCTCGTCGGGCTCCCTCAGCTGCTCCACCACGCCGCCCGCCAGCAGTGAGCGGTAGATCGCGATGGCCTGGCTGATGTGCCGCCGCTGCCACTTGCGGTCCTCGTGGTTGTCGGTCAGCAGGTGCTTCATGGCGGCGAAGCAGTCGCCGGGCCGGTTGATCACCGCGAGGAGCATGGCGTTGCTGACCTTGAAGCGCGAGGCGAGCGGCTCGGGCTCGGCCGTCTGCAGCTTCTCGAACGTCTCCTCGCTCCAGCCGACGAACCCCTCAGGCGGCTTCTTGCGGGCGTAGCCGCGGCGGCGCTTGGGATCGTCGCCGATCTTGGCGAGGGCCTTGGCGTTCTCGATGTCGTGCTCGGGGGCCTGGCAGGCGACGTAGCCGATCGTGTCGAAGCCCGCGCGGCCGGCCCGCCCGGCGATCTGGTGGAACTCGCGGGCGCGCAGCCGACGCACCTTGTTGCCGTCGTACTTCGACAGGGCGGTGAACAGCACGGTCCTGATCGGCACGTTGACGCCGACGCCGAGCGTGTCGGTGCCGCAGATGACCTTCAGCAGGCCCGCCTGGGCCAGCCGCTCCACCAGCCGCCGGTACTTCGGGAGCATGCCGGCGTGGTGGACGCCGATGCCGTGCCGTACCAGCCGGGACAGGGCCTGGCCGAAGCGCGTGGTGAACCGGAATTTTCCGATCATGGCGGCGATGGCTTCCTTCTCGGCCTTCGTCGCCATGTTGATCGACATCAGGGACTGGGCGCGCTCCATCGCCGCGGCCTGCGTGAAGTGGACCACGTAGACCGGCGCCTGCCCGGTGCTGAGCATCTCCTCGAGCGACTCGTGCAGCGGGGTCATCCGGTAGGAGTAGATCAGCGGGACGGGCCGCTCGGCGTGCTTGACGACCGAGGTCTCCCTGCCGGTGCGCCTGGTCAGGTCGTCCTTGAACATGGTGACGTCGCCGAGCGTCGCCGACATCAGCACGAACTGCACGTTCGGCAGCTCCAGCAGCGGCACCTGCCACGCCCAGCCGCGGTCGGGCTCGGCGTAGAAGTGGAACTCGTCCATGACGACCTGGCCGATGTCGGCCGCCGCGCCGTCGCGCAGCGCCACGTTGGCGAGGATCTCCGCGGTGCAGCAGATGATCGGCGCGCCGGGGTTGACGCTGGCGTCGCCCGTCATCATGCCGACGTTCTCGGTGCCGAACAGCGCCACCAGGTCGAAGAACTTCTCCGACACCAGCGCCTTGATCGGCGCGGTGTAGAACGTGCGCTGGTCTCGGGTCAGGGCCGCGAAGTGGGCTCCGGCCGCCACCAGGCTCTTGCCCGAGCCCGTCGGCGTGGCGAGGATCAGGTTGTTTCCCGAGACGACCTCGATCAGCGCCTCCTCCTGCGCCGGATAGAGGGTGAGCCCCCGTTCGGAGTTCCACGCGACGAACGCGTCGAAGATGGCATCGGGATCGGCGTCGATCTCTTCGGGAAGGCGGTCTATGAGGCTCACCCTCTCCATCTTGCCAAGGACAGGGCCCAACCGGTTAACGAGATCTCGTCAGAAGGCCGCACGACGCCGGGTGAAGTGGGGGTGCCGCCGGGTCAGGAGGGCGCAAGACGCCGGGGTTAAGGGGTTAAGGAGCATGCCGTCCGCTCAGAAGCGGGCGCGGGGCGCGGTGAGGAGCAGCCCGGCGGCGATGGCGAGCGTCGACAGGACCGGCGCGCCTCCCGGCGCGAACCCGAAGGCGGTCAGTCCGAGCAGCCCTCCGCCTACCAGCGCCGCCGACGCCAGCGCGCTCCGCCAGGTGGCGATGCCGTACGGCATCGCAGGAGGCTCCTCGAACCTGGCGAAGGCCCGCAGCAGCGGCCAGATGACCAGGCAGAGCGCCCCGAACCACACCGGCCACCCCGCCAGCCAGCCGAGGCTGCCCGGCTCGGGGGTGTCGAGCCCGGCACCGACGACCACCACTCCGCTCATCGCGAACAGCGCGGGCATGTGCCACAGGTACACGGTCATCATCCGCGGGCCCGCCCACGCCACCAGCCGCTCGGTGCGCAGCCGCATGATCCACGGCCGCAGCAGGGTGACCAGGCCGACCTGCCCGATTCCGACGCCCAGCATGGCCAGCGTGGGCGGCGCCATGTTCGACATCGCCGCGCCCGGCAGCCCGATCATGCTGCCGGGGTAGGGGCCGAAGGCCACCAGCAGCGCGGCCGCGCCGTACCCCGCCAGAGCCATCGTTCCGGGACGGCCCAGCTTGCGGTCGACGTAGAAGAAGCCCAGCTGGTGGACGGCCAGCCACACGAAGCCGATGTTGAGGTAGCCGACCAGGTCGAGACCGGAGGAGAACCTGACCAGATCGGTGGCCACCGCGCCCGCGATCAGGACGGCAGGCACCCGCCACCCGTGCCTGGCGTGCAGCCTGAGCATCAGCGGGGTCGCGGTGACGGCGATCAGGTAGACGACCAGGAACCACAGCAACTGCCCCGTCAGCCGCGAGCCCACCTCCAGCGGCTGCGCCGGCACCCCGAACGTCGCCAGGACGTGCGGGGAGGGGATCCACACCGCCGCCAGCGGCAGCACCGGCCAGGCCAGCCGCCGCAGCCGTACGGCCAGCCAGGCGGGCGCCGTGCCGGGGGCGCGGCGGAAGCTGATCGCGTTGGCCGCGCCGCCCGCGAAGAACACCAGCGGCATGACCTGGCTGATCCAGGTGACCACCCACACCCCCGAGGTGGACAGCGCGTTGCCCGTGGTCAGGCGCGCGCCGTCGTAGCCCAGCACCGGGATCGTCCAGTGCTGGAGCACGACCAGGGCCATGCCCGCCAGCCGCAGGACGTCGATGAAGGAGTCCCTGGTCGTGGTGCGTACGGCTGGGCGTTCGAGCAGGACGGTCATGGGGGAGCCTCGATTCGGAAGGTGATGGTTCAAGGCTTCCGTCCGGGGTCGTCCGGCGCAGTGACGCCGTCCGCCGTATTGAGGTCAAGATCGCACTACCGCGGAGGGTAGGGCTGGCCCTACCCCCTGACGCCTGCCCGCAGGGGCGAACAGGGGGCCGCGGACTCGTACGGTGATGTCATGCGCTCCCTGATGAGACGTGTCCTGCTGGACACGCGCTACCTGCTGGTCGGCTTCCCGACGGCCGTCATCGCCTTCGTCCTGCTCATCGCCGGATTCTCGGCGGGAATCGGCACCGTGGTCGTGTGGGTCGGCCTGCCGATCCTCTGCGGCACGCTGATGGTGGCCAGGGGCTTCGCCGACGTGGAGCGCGGCTGGCTGTCGGAGGTGCTCAGCCGGCCCGCCATCAGACCGCGCTACAAGGACGCGCCCGAGGGCGCGGGCCGCTTCCGCCGCCTGGTGAACCCGCTGACGTCCGGGCAGTCGTGGCTCGACCTGATGCACGGGATCATCAACTTCCCCATCGCGGTCATCACGTTCGTGGTGACGGTGGTGTTCTGGGCGATCCCGATCCTCGGCCTGAGCTACCCGCTCTACGGCTGGATCACTTCGCGCATCCCCGGCAACATGGAGCTTCCCGAGCTGCTCGGCTTCGGTGACGGCTACCTGGTCAACTCGGTCTTCTACGTCGCGCTCGGCCTGGTCGGCGCGCTGGTGATGCCGTTCATGGTCAGGGGAGCGGCGCTGCTGCGCGCGGGCCTCGGCAGGGCGTTGCTGACCAGCGTCGCCGAGTTGCAGGAGCGCATCGACGACCTGGCCCAGGGCAGGGCGGCGGCGGTGTCGGCGGAGGCCGACGCGCTGCGCAGGCTGGAGCGAGACATCCACGACGGCCCGCAGCAGCGCCTGGTGTCGCTGGCGATGGAGCTGTCCAGGGCGCAGCGGCAGCTGCGGAAGGATCCCCAGGCCGCCCACGCGACGATCGCCGAGGCCATCACCGCCACCCGCGAGACGCTGGACGAACTGCGCGCGCTCTCGCGCGGCATCGCGCCGCCGATCCTGGCCGACCGGGGCCTGGCGCCCGCGCTGGCCGCCCTCGCCGGACGGTGTACGGTGCCCGTCGAGCTCGACGTCCAGACGGCCGAGCGGTACGTCGCCGCGGTGGAGAACACGGTCTACTACGTCGTCGCCGAGTCGCTGACGAACATCGCCAAGCACAGCCGCGCCACGACCTGCTCGATCCAGCTCAGCCGTACGGGAAACACGCTGATGCTGACGATCGGGGATGATGGGGTCGGCGGCGCACACGTCGCCAAGGGACACGGTCTGGCAGGGCTGGCCGACCGGCTGCGCGCTGTCGACGGCGAGCTGGTCGTGAGCTCCCCTGTGGGCGGGCCGACAGTGATCGTGGCGGAGGTACCGTGCGGGTAGTCGTGGCCGATGACGCGGTCCTGATCAGGGAGGGCCTGATCAGGCTGCTGGAGGAGTTCGGCTGCGAGGTGGTGGCGGCGGTCGGCGACGGTGACGCCCTCGTCGAAGCCGTGGCCTCGTTGAAGCCGGACGTGTCGGTGGTCGACGTGCGGATGCCGCCGTCCTTCACCGACGAGGGACTGCGCGCGGCGGTGCAGGCGCGCGGCAGGGTGCCGGGGGCGCCGGTGCTGATCCTCTCGCAGTACGTCGAGGTCTCCTACGCCGACGACCTGCTGGCCGACGCCCGTGGCGCGGTCGGCTACCTGTTGAAGGACAGGGTCGTGGACGTCGAGGAGTTCATGGAGGGGCTGCGGCGCGTCGCCTCGGGCGGCACGGTCTTCGATCCGCAGGTGGTGTCCCAGCTCATGGTGCGCAGGCGCAAGGACGATCCGCTGGCCCAGCTGACACCGCGGGAGCGGGAGGTGCTGGCTCTGATGGCGGAGGGGAAGTCGAATCCGGCCATCGGCAGGCACCTGGTGATCAGCGACGGCGCCGTGGAGAAGCACATCAGGAGCATCTTCGCCAAGCTCGGCCTCTACGCCGACGACAGCGACCAGCATCGCAGGGTGCTCGCCGTGCTGGCGTATCTGCGGAGCTGAGGGGACACCGTCAAGGGACTTCATCGAGGGGGCGGGGGAGGCGCGCGGCCGGTCCTGCGTGGACCGGCCGCGAGGGGATTCAGGCCCCGAGCGCGTCCACCAGCTTCTTGCGCTGCTGGGCGCCCAGGCCGCCGAGACGGCGCTTCTCGTCGACGCCGGCCTCCTCCATGAGCGCGGTGGCCTTGGCGGGGCCGACGCCCTTGACGGCGCGCAGCGCCTGCGAGACCTTGATCTTCTTGGCGATGTCGTCGTCGCGCTCCAGCAGGTCGGCGAAGGTCAGCTCACCGGCCTTGACCTTCGCGAGAAGGGCGGTGCGGGCGGCGCGAGCCTCCGCGGCCTTCTCCAGCGCCGCCTTGCGCTGCTCCGGGGTAAGAGTGGGAAGTGCCATCTCGATCTCTCCTCGGGGAGTAATGCTTCGGGACTTTGTTACCCGTGGTGTCGCGGCTAATCATGGCGGATGCCAGCGGCTCTTGTTGCGGAAAGCCGCCGCTCAGCCGGTGCGCCAGACCGAAGCGGCCGCCTCGGCGCACGCCACGTCCTGCGCGACGGTGCCTCCGCTGACCCCCACACCGCCGACCACGCGTTCATCTTCACCGTAGTCCGCCCACAACGGGACGCCACCTCCGAAGCAGACGAAGCGGTCGCCCGCCAGGCCGTACAACTCGCCTCCCGGAGCGGTCAGCGCGGCCAGGTCGGCGGTCGCGATCCGGTTGGCCACGGAGGTGTAGGCCTTGCCGGGAGCCAGTACGGGACCGGCGATTTCGGCTCCTTCCATACGCTGGAAGCTCACCAGGTGGCCGCCCGCGTCGACCACGGCGACGGACACGAGCGCGCCCTCCCTCGAGGCCTGCCTGATCGCCGCCTCGCACATCCGTAATGCGATCTCCAACCCCACCGTGTCCCGAAATTTCATGAACACATGGGTATCGTCACGTGCATCACCATTGCAAGATCATCGTGGTTTCTGTCACATTTCGCGATTCGGGCGTGTCGCGCGCCAGGATTCGAGCCCCTCGCGGGTCAGGAAGGCGTCAAACACCGACTCCATCGCGCCGATGAGCGGGCCGTCGTCGGCCAGCCCCGAGGGCAGGATCGGCGGCGGCCGCCGCCTGCGCAGCTCCATGAGTGCCTCGTCGCAGGCGCGCCGCAGCGCCTCGCCGACCAGCGCGACGCCGAGGCCCGACACGGTGACGGCGCCGGGGTCGAGGGCGTTGACCAGCGCGCCGATGCCCTTGCCGAGGGCTGCGGCGTTCGCCTCGATCGCCGCCGCCGCCGCCTGATCGCCTGCTTCGGCCGCCGCGACGATGCGTTCGGCCTGGTCCCTGCCCCTGCCACGGCCCGCCTCGAGGCCCAGGTGCCTGAGCAGGGCGTTGCGGCCCACCGCCAGGCTCAGGCAGCCGCGGGCGCCGCAGGGGCAGGGGTCGTCGCCGCCGGTCAGCGGCATGTGCCCGAACTCGCCTGCCGTACCGCCCGATCCGGCCAGGGGGCGGCCGTCGATCAGCAGCGCGCCGCCGGGGTCGAAGTCGACGTGGACGTGCAGGCCCACGTCCACGCCCCGCAAATGGCCGCGGCGGGCCTCGGCCAGGCCCGCGAGCCTGGCGTCGTTGCCGACCCGCAGCGGCACGTCGCCGAGCGCGAGAGCCCCCGCCACGTCGACGTCGACCCAGTCCAGGTGGGAGATGTCGAGCAGGCCGTCGGCGCGCACGGGACCGGCGGCCGACAGCCCCACGCCCACCACCCTGGGCCCGAGCCGTTCGCGCAGCGCGACGCCCAGCGAGCGCAGCGCGTCGCCGGGCGTGCCGTCGTGCCCGCGCGTGGCCAGCACCGTCGAACCGCCGCCCAGCTCGCACGCCGCGATCGTCCATGTGTCCTCGCGCAGGTCGGCGGCCAGGGCCAGCGGCCCGTCAGGGTGCGGCCCCGGCAGCTGGGTGGGACGCCCCCTGACGTGCTCCCTCGGTGGCGCCTCCTGGAGCAGTTCGTCCTCGACCAGCCCCGCCACCAGCACCGAGGCCGTGCCGCGCGCCAGCTCCAGGTCGCGGGTCAACTGCGATCTCGTACGGCTCGCCCCGCCGTCGTGCACCGCGCGCAGCAGCCTGAGGCGGTTGTGCACCCGGAGGTCTCCCACATCCATGAAAGACAGCTTATGCTCTAGCCGTGAACAAAAGAGCGCGTATCGGTGTGTTCGGCTTCTTCTTCCTCTGTGGCCTCGTCATGGGCATGTGGGCGGCCGGCCTGCCCGCCCTGAACGAACGCCTCGGCCTCGGCCCGGAGAAGCTTGGCTTCGCGCTGCTGCTGGTGTCGCTGGGCGCCCTGGTGTCGATGCTGGCCGCGGGCCGGATCGTGGACCGGCTGACCAGCAGGACGGTGTGCTGGTTCGCGGGTCCCCTGTCGGCGGCGGTGCTGCTCGGCCCCGCGCTGGCGCCCTCCTACCCGGTGCTCATGGTCACCGCGGTCGTCTTCGGTCTGGGGCTCGGCGCGATCGAGGTGGCGATGAACGTCCACTCGGTCGAGGTCGAGCACGCCTACGGCAGGCCGATCATCTCGGCCTTCCACGGCACGTGGAGCCTGGGCGGCGCGACGGGCGGCGCGCTGACCGCCCTGGGCCTCAAGCTCGGCGTGGACGGGCAGACGCTGCTGATCGGCGCCGCCCTCGTCGTGCCCTTCCTGTACCTGCCCGCCGCCCGCCTGCTGCTGCCCGGACGGCCCGCGACCGCGTCGGCGGAATCCAGCGGCGGCATGGGCGCCATGCGATGGGGGCTGGTCGCGCTGCTCGGCCTGGTCGCCTTCGCCGGACACCTGAGCGAGGGAGCGGCCATCGACTGGGCGGCCCTGCACGCGCGCTGGGTGCTCGGCACCGACCCGGCCGCGGCGCCCCTGGCGTACACGGTGTTCTCCATCGCGATGACGTCGGTCAGGCTGCTCGGCGACCCGATCAGGGCCAGGTTCGGGCCCGTGCGCACGATCCAGCTCGCGGGCGTGTTCGCCACAGCCGGATACCTGCTGGTGCTCTTCGTGCCCGACGTCGTCGGCGCGTGGGCGGGCTGGGCATTGGCCGGGATCGGCCTGGCCACCGTGGTGCCCGTCGTCTTCAGCGCCGTGGGAGCGGCGGGCGGCGCCGTCGGCCGGGCGCTGTCGCTGGTGACCGCGTTCGGGTACTCGGGACTGCTGGTCGGGCCGGCCATCCTCGGCTTCGTGACGCAGAAGTCGTCGCTGCCCGTCGCGCTGATCATCCCCACCGTGCTGGCCGCGGTGGTGGGCCTGGCGGGCGTTCCCGCGATCCGCGCCATCACCACGGCTCCCGAACCGGTCCCCGCCGGCCGCTGACCCGGCACCCGTGCGCTGCCTGGGCGCGGTTGCCTGGACAATGGGGCGGTGGAGCTACACGACCTGTCCGCCGGTGACGGCGTACTCGAACGCGTCGGCGAGGTGGCGCGGGCGGCGCTGGAGCGCTACCGGGTGTCACCGGCCGCCACCGTCACGCTGATCAACGTCTCGGAGAACGCCACCTTCCGCGTGGACGACCCCGAGACGGGAGGACGGTCGATCCTGCGCGTGCACCGGCTCGGCTACCACTCGGCGGCGGCGATCGCCTCGGAACTGGCCTGGCTGGAGGCCCTCAGGGTCGAGGAGGGCGTGCGCACCCCCGGCGTGATCGGGTCGGCCGACGGCGAACGCGTGGTGCGGGCCGGCGGCAGGAACGTCGTGATGTTCGAGTTCCTGCCCGGCGCCGAGCCGCGGGACGACCGCCTGGTCGACGGGTTCAAGCAGCTCGGCGCCGTGACCGCGCGCATGCACAGGCACGCCTTACGGTGGCGGCGCCCTTCGGGTTTCACCAGGTTCGCCTGGGACTGGGAGGCCGCCTTCGGCGCGGAGTCCAGGTGGGGACGATGGCAGGACGGTGTCGGCGTCGACGACGCGGCCCGCGCCGTCCTGCTGCGCCTGGAGCACCGGCTGCGCGAGCGCATCGGACGCTACGGGCGCTCCGCCGAGCGGTTCGGGCTGATCCACGCCGACATGCGCCTGGCCAACCTCCTCGACGACGGCGGGCCCGAACCCAGCGTCATCGACTTCGACGACTGCGGGTTCGGCTGGCACGTCTACGACCTGGCCGCCGCGCTCAGCTTCATCGAGCACGAGCCCGTGGTGCCCGAGCTCATCGACGCCTGGCTGGACGGCTACCGCGGCGAGGAGCCGCTCGGCGCGGACGACGAGCGCGAGATCTGGACGTTCATCCTGTTCAGGAGGCTGCTGCTGGTGGCGTGGATCGGATCGCACCAGGGGGTGGACATCGCCAGAGAGCTCGGCGCGGGCTACACCCTCGGCACCTGCGAACTCGCCGAACGCTACCTCACCTCACCCTGACCCCCGCCACCCCGCCACCCCGGCTCCCGGCCCGGCAGCCCCTGTCGACACCCGGTCGAGATGCCTGCTGTGTGGGGAGGGCGGAGGCGGCGCGGGGCCCCTGTACATCCGGGGGATGGGGGTTGACCTGGCGTTATGTGATCGTGACTTGACCCTCGAAGTTACCGGCATGTTTCATGTGCCCAGCGCGGTAAACGTTTACAGAACGCTCGCCGTAAACGTTTTCACTCGGGAAGTCGGGAAGGAGGGCGGCGTTGGCCGAAGGACCCACGATCAACACGATCGCCGAACGGGCCGGGGTGTCGATCGCCTCCGTCTCGCGGGTGCTCAACGGCCTGCCCACCCGGCAGGAGACCGTCCGCAAGGTGCTGACCGCCGCCGAAGAGCTCGGCTACGTGCGCAACGCCGTGGCCAGGAGCCTCAAGTCGCGCCGCACCAACCAGGTCGCCTTCGCCATGGCCGACATCGGCAACCCCGTCTACCTGGCGATGGTGCGCCAGATCCAGCCCGTGCTGAAGGCGGCAGGCTACCGGCTCGTCCTGCACTCCACCGACGCCATCGTGGCCGACGAGATCGACGTGCTGCACAGTCTCGGCGAGCGATACGTCGACGGGTTGATCATGAGCCCGCTGCGCGTGACCGACGAGCACCTGAAGATGATCGCGACCGCACGGGCGCCGGTCGTCATCATCGGTTCGGTGCCAGACGGCACGAGGGTCGACAACGTCAGGGCCGACTCCCGTACCGGCGTCAGGCTCGCCATCGATCATCTCCACGGGCTCGGGCGGCGCAGGATCGGCTTCCTCAACGGACCGCTCGACACCATTCCCGGCGCGGCGCGTGCCGCCGCCTACCGGGAGGCGCTGAAGGAGCGCGGCCTGCCGTACGACGAGGGGATCGTCGAGGTGGGCGACTTCTACCGGGCGGAGGGGGCGCGCGCGGCGCGCGCCCTGCTCGACCGGGCGGCCGGGGTGGACGCGCTGATGTGCGCCAACGACCTGATCGCGCTGGGCGCGCTCGACGTGCTGCGCGCGGCGGGGCTGCGGGTACCGCAGGACGTGGCGGTGGTCGGCATGGACGACACCGACCTGGCCGCCGCCTCGTGGCCGTCGCTGACGAGCGTCTCGCTGGGTTCGGCCGAACGCGGCAAGGCGGCCGCCGAGCTGCTGCTCGACCGGCTGAGCGACATGGACAGGGAACCGCGGCTGGTCACGGTGTCGCCGGTGCTGGTCGTGCGGGCCTCGACCGTCGGCGAGGCGGCGGCCAAGCCGGTCCCCCCTGGCCGCGCCCCTGCGCCGAAGCCCGTCCACACCGCACCACAGTCGAAGGGAGGCACGTCATGACGGCGGTCGCGACCAGACCCCCGCGCACCTCGCCGAACCCCCGCCGCAGGGCCCGCTCGCGGCAGGGCCGCGAGACGCTGCTGCTGATGCTGCCCGCGCTGGTGCCGGTGCTGCTGTTCAGCGTCGGCCCGCTGCTGTACGGCATCGGCCTGGCCTTCACCGACGCGCGGGCGGGCCGGAACAGGGACATCGAGTTCACCGGTCTGGAGAACCTCGGCCAGCTGCTGACCGACGAGAAGTTCTGGTCCTCGTTCAAGATCGGCATGATCTGGGCCGTCTCGGTGACCGTGCTGCAGTTCCTGGCCGCGCTCGGCCTGGCGCTGCTGCTCAACCAGAACCTGCGTCTCAGGGGCGTGGCCAGGGTGCTGGCCGTGGTGCCGTGGGCGATGCCGCCCGTGGTCATCGGCCTGATGTGGAAGCTGGTCTACCACCCGGACGCGGGCATCCTGAACGCGGTGCTCGGCACGCACATCGACTGGCTGGCCGACTTCTCGCTCGCGCTGCCTGCCATCATCGTGGTCGGCGTCTGGAGCGGCATGCCGCAGACCACCGTCGTGCTGCTGGCCGGCCTGCAGGGCATCCCCAAGGAACTGTACGAGGCGGTCGAGGTCGACGGCGCGGGCCGCTGGCGGCGGTTCTGGAACATCACGCTGCCGCAGCTCAGGCCGGTCATCGTGGCCATCACCTCGCTCGACTTCGTGTGGAACATCAACCAGTTCGGCCTGGTCTACGTGCTCACCGCCGGCGGGCCAGGCGGCCAGACACGGTTGCCGATGCTCTTCGCCTACGAGGAGGCCTTCAGGTACCGCTTCTTCGGCTACGCCTCCATGCTCGGCGTCGCGATGGTGATCGTCGTGCTGGCCGTGCTCGGACTGTACCTGTGGCGCCAGATGAGGGAGACGAAGTGAAGCAGATCCCCAAGTACCTGGCGCTGCTCGCCTACATCGTCTTCCTGGCCTTCCCCCTGGTCTGGCTGCTGTCGACGGCGCTCAAGACGCCGCAGGAGATGGCCAGCCTCAACCCCACCTGGATCCCCAGGAACCCGACCCTGGCCAACTTCTCCGCCGCCTTCGGCGAGCAGGACCTGGTCGGCGCGGGCATCAGAAGCCTGATCGTGGCGATCTTCGCCAGCGTGATCACCGTGCTGATCTCACTGCCCGCCAGCTACGCCCTGGCCCGCCACCGGAGCCTGGTCAACCGGATCGCGCTCGGCTGGGTGCTGGTCAGCCAGGTCTTCCCGTTCATCCTGATCATCATCCCGCTCTTCATGGTGCTGCGGGACCTGCAACTGGTGAACACGCTTCCCGGGCTGGTGATCGTGCACGTCACGTTCACCCTGCCGTTCGCGCTGTGGATGCTGCAGGGCTACGTGCGTGCCGTACCGCCCGAGCTGGAGGAGGCCGCCTCCGTCGACGGCGCGGGACGCATGCGCACCATCGCCACCGTGGTGGCGCCGCTGCTGGCCCCCGGCATCGTGGCGACGCTGCTGTTCTCGTTCATCTCCTCGTGGAACGAGTTCCTCTTCGCGCTCGTGATCCTCCAGGACCCCGACGTGATGACCCTGCCGCTCACCCTGGTCCGCTTCACCGGGCCCGAGGGAGTGGCCAGGCTCGGCCCGCTCGCCGCGGCGTCGCTGATGGCGACCATCCCGAGTCTGATCTTCTTCGCAATCATCCAGCGACGGCTGAGGTCCGGCCTCATGGCCGGAGCGGTCAAGGGCTAGGAGGCTCTTATGCGTATCAAATCCGCTTTGGCGGCCGCGGCGATCGTCGCCATGGCGGCCGCGTGCGGCTCCGGCGGTGGCGGCGACGCCGCCGAGCCCGCCAAGTCCGGCGGCGAGCCCGTGAAGCTGAACTTCCTGAGCCTGGCCTGGCAGAAGGAGTCCGTGGCGGCCAACAAGGAGATCGTGGACGCCTGGAACAAGGCCAACCCGAACATCCAGGTCACCTACGTGCAGGGCAGCTGGGACAACGTCAACGACCAGCTGGTCACGCAGTTCTCCGGCGGCACCGCCCCCGACGTCATCCACAACGACTCTCCCGCGCTGTCCGGCTTCGCCGCCGACGGCTACCTGCTGGACCTGAAGGACAAGCTGCCCGCCGAGCTGAAGAGCGACATCCCGCAGAAGGCGTGGGACACCGTCAGCTTCAAGGACGGCAAGGGCAACGACGGCGTGTACGGCGTGCCGTTCCTGCAGGAGTCGCAGGTCATCATCGCCAACAAGAAGCTGCTCGACAAGGCGAAGGTGCGCATCCCCACCCCCGACAACCCGTGGACGTGGGACGAGTTCGCCGAGGTCAGCAAGAAGCTCACCAAGGGCGACACGTTCGGCGTGGCCTGGCCGATGAAGTCGCCGGTCAACAAGACGCTCAACCTGGCGCTCAACTTCAACGGCACGTTCTTCCAGACCGGCGCGGACGGCAAGACGACCGTCAAGGTCGGCCCGGAGGAGAAGCAGGTCCTCCAGCGCATCCACGACCAGCTCCACAAGGACAAGTCGGCCGACCCGTCGGCGCTCGGCATGGGCACCGCCGACCCGCTGCCCGGCTTCTTCGCCGACAAGTACGCGATGCTGCCCGTCGGCGTCTACCTGCGCCAGCAGGTCGTCGAGCAGGCCCCTGACGGCTTCGAGTGGATCACGCTTCCCCCGCTGAAGGGCGAGACCACCAACCAGGGCGCGGTCTCCCAGACCCTGTCGGTCTCGGCCGACAGCAAGCAGCCCGACGAGGCACTGAAGTTCATGGCGTTCTTCCTGAACGGCCCGAACCAGGCCAAGCTCGCCAAGGGCGACTGGCTGCTGCCGACCTCGCAGGCGGCCGCCGCCGACCCGTCGATGACCACCAAGGACAACGGCTGGGACGTGGCCACCGCCTCGGTGAAGGACCTGGTCGTCGCGCCGTTCCTCAAGGTCAACGGCTTCGACGAGTGGAAGAGCAAGGTGGCCACCCCCACCCTGCAGCAGTACTACGCCAACAAGATCACCCTCGACGAGGCGGCGGCGAAGCTGGTCGAGGAGGGCAACAAGGTGCTGGAGCGGTACTCCTCGTGACCCTGACGCAGGATCGTGCCCGGGGGTGTCTGCTCGGCCTCGCGGCCGGCGACGCCCTCGGGGCGCCCGCAGAGAACATGGAGCCCGCCCAGATCGCCGCCAGGTGGGGCAGGCTCACCGAGATCGAGGGCGGCGGCACCGACGACACCGAGTACGCCATCTTCGCCGCGTCCCTGCTGGTACGGCACGGCCACGCGCTGACCAGCCAGGACGTCGCCGACGCCTACCGCGGGGAGATCATCCCCTCGGTGGTCGGCCCGATGAAGGGCGCGGGCTTCTCCGAGCTCGGCACCGTCCAGGCGCTCAGGCGCGGCCTCGAACCGCCCATGACCGGGATGGTCCACGCGCACGGCTGGTCCGACGGCCTGGCGATGCGGGCGGCGCCGTACGGGATCTTCTGCCCCGGCGACCCCGCCGAGGCGGCGCGGCTGATCCGGCAGGACGGCCTGGTCAGCGGCGAGGGCGAGGGAATCAACGGCGGCATGGCGGTCGCGGCCGCCGTGGCGGCGGCGATGGCGGGGGCCACACCGGAGGAGGCGGTCGACGCCGGGCTGGCCGTCATCCCCGCGGACTCGTGGACCGCGCGCACCGTCACCAGGGCGCGCCCGCTCAGAGACTCACCCGAGAGGCTGCACGAGGCCGTCGTCATCAGGCACTACCCGTGGACCGACCTCGCGCCGGAGGCGGTGGCGCTCGCGTTCGCCGCCTACCTGCACGGCGATGGCGAGGTGGAGGAGTCGGTGACGTACGCGGTCAGCCTCGGCCGCGACGCCGACACCATCGGCGCCATCGCCGGCGCGCTGTCGGGCGCGGGGCGGGGCGAGGGCGGCGTGCCCCGCAGATGGGCCGAGCGCATCGGCCCCGCCACCGGCAAGTGCCTGCCGGTCGTGGCGGGTAAGCACGTGCTGGACGTCGCGGACGAGCTGGCGAGAGGACTCTAGGACATCACATGTCGGGGGACAGGATCACAGGCGCGTTCGTCGGCCTGGCCGTGGGTGACGCGGCCGGCTGGCCGGCCGCCAGGCACCGCTCGGCGCTGCACGCGCCGTGGAGCAGGCGGCTGCACCGCGAGCTCGACGCCTTCGCCGAGGAGCACAGGGTCACGACGCTGCCGGTGCCGTTCGCGCTCAACCAGCAGACCGCGCCGCTGGCCGTCGGGCCGTCCGACGACGCCGAGTGGCTGGCCTGGACGGCGCTGACCATCGGGCGGGACAGGGCGGAGGCCTTCCGCGACCTGACAGGGCGCGCCGACATCCGGGCGCGGATCTCGGTGACGACCGCGCTGGACAACCTGCGGCGCGGCCTCGAACCGCCCGCCAGCGGGCACGACAACCCGCACTTCTTCGACGACGCGGCCGCCGTGCGGGCCGTCGCGTTCGGCGTCACCGGGCGCGACCCGCAGCAGGACGCCGCTGTCACCAACGCGGGAGACGGCGTGCTCGGCGCGAAGGCCGTCGCCGCGGCGGTGGCCGTGGCGGTCGAGAGCGGTTCGGCGGCCAAGGCGGTCGAGGCGGCGCTGGCCGAGCTGCCCGACGACACCGCGATCGGCCACAACGCCAGGACGGCGCTGCGGGTGGCGCGCGAGGCGGGAGGGGCCTTCGCCGCGGTGCCCGCGCTCGACGCCGCGCTGGTCGACCACGTCTACAGCTACGCCGTCGCGGCCTCGGTGACCGTGCCCGTGGCGCTGGCGCTGGCCGAGGTGTCGGACGGCTCGCTCGCGCAGGCCGTACCGGCCGCCGTGTGCCTGTCGGCGCTGGCCGACTCCGCGCCCGCGCTCACCGGTGCGCTGACCGGTGCGTGCGGCGGATTCTCGGTGATACCCGAGGGGTGGGCCGCCTCCGCACGGAGGCTGACCGGGTGCTGCCTGCCCGAACTGGCCGGCAGGGATCTAGTGGATATTTCGGAGGGAATCGCATGACGCCGCTGGAAGACAAGGCCGCTGGGTGCGTGGCGGGAGCGGCGGTCGGTGACGCCCTCGGCGGCGCCACCGAAGGCTGGACTCCCGAGCAGATCACGCAGCGATATGGCGGGACGGTCGAGGGGGTCGTGCCGCCGTTCAACACCGACTGGCGCAACGCGCGGCCGATCGCGCCGTACCACAAGGGCGACGGCCACATCACCGACGACACGTTGATGACGCACGCGCTGATCCGCGTCTACGAGAAGGCCGGGGCCCACCTCGACGCCTACGCGATGGCCGAGCACATGGTGCCGGAGATGATGGCCGACAAGCAGTGGATCCCCGAGCTGGAGGCCGAGGCGCTGCCGCTGCAGCGGGTCTTCCTGGCCGAGAAGTGGATCGTGGCGCGGCTGCACTACGGGCACGTCGACCCGCGCGAGGCCGGCGTGGGCAACATCGTCAACTGCGGCGCCGCGATGTACGTGGCGCCGGTGGGCGTCGTCAACGCGGGCGACCCCGACGCCGCCTACGCCGAGGCGATCGACCTGACGGGGGCGCACCAGTCCTCCTACGGACGCGAGGCCGCGGGCGTCATGGCAGCAACGGTGGCCGAGGCCATGCGGCAGGGCGCGACGGCCGACTCGGTGGTGGCCGTGGCCGCGCGCCTGGCCAAGGACGGCACCAGAGCCGCGATCGAGGCGGTGTGCTCGCGGGCGCGCGACTTCGGACACTGGGAGGGCTCCTTCGAGGGGCTGCGCGCGGCCATGCGGCCCTATGACACCGTCGCCGACACCTACCGCGACCAGGGGCTCGGCGCCAGGCGGCCGTCGCGGGTGCACAGCATCGAGGAACTGCCGCTGGCGCTGGCGTTCCTGCTGATCGCCAAGGGCGACTACCGCGACACCGTGCTCGGCGGCGTCAACTACGGGCGCGACGCCGACTCGATCGCCTCCATGGGCGGCGCGATCGCGGGGGCGCTCGGCGGGCTGTCCTGCGTGCCGTCCGCGTGGGTCTCCCAGGTCGGTACGGCCAGCCGTACGGACCTGGTGGCTCCGGGTATCGCCCTGGCCGGGGTGGCGCGGCGCATCCACCGCGACGACGTCGCCAGGCGGCGCGCCCACGAGGACGCCTTCGCCGAGCTGGCCGGCCAATGATCAGGCTCACCTGGGTGCAGCCAGAGGACCTGGTGGGGCACGAGCTGCGCCAGGCCGTGGAGGACGGCCGCGACGTGGCCGACATCGCGGCGCTCTGGCACGCGGCGGGCGGTCACGACGCGCCGCCCCGCGCGGGCGCCTCCTCGCCCGACGCGCTCGGCCTGCGCGGGCTGGCCGAGCGGCTCCTGGACGAGCTGGCCGCGATCCCGTCGCCGCTGGACGAGCCGTCGGATCTGGCGGAGATCGTCGCCCGGTGCCCCGCCTGGCCGGGTGATCGCGCGGGAACAGCGCTTCCCGATCACTCCAGGGTGCTGGGGGCGTGGCTCGGCAGGGCCGCCGGATGCGTGCTCGGCAAGCCGGTGGAGAAGATCCCGCGCGAGGGCATCAAGGCCATCGCCGAGGCGACGGGAAACTGGCCGATCCGCGGCTGGTTCACCGCCGAGGGCCTGCCGCGCGAGATCGCCGAGCGGTGGCCGTGGAACCGGCGCAGCGCGGTCAACTCGCTGGCCGAGAACATCGACGGCGTCCCCGAGGACGACGACCTCAACTACCCGCTGCTGGCCCTGTCGGTGCTCGAACGGCACGGCCGCGACTTCACCACCGACGACGTGGCCACGCTGTGGCTCGACGAGCTGCCCGCGGGCCGCACGTTCACCGCCGAGCGCGTCGCCTACCGCAACCTGCTGGCCGGGGTCGAGCCGCCGGAGACCGCGACCTACCGCAACCCGTTCCGCGAGTGGATCGGCGCGCTCATCAGGACCGACCTGTACGGCTGGATCAACCCGGGCGACCCCGCCAGGGCCGCCGCGTACGCCTGGCGCGACGCCAGGCTCACCCACACGGCCAACGGCGTCTACGGCGCGATGTTCGTGGCCGCCATGTGCGCCCAGTCGATGGTGGCGGGCTCGGTGAAGGAGGTGGTCGAGGCGGGCCTGTCCGTGGTGCCGGCCGCCTCCAGGCTGGCCCACGCCGTACGGCAGGCCGTCGAGGACGCCGCGCGCCTGTCCGACTTCGAGCAGGTCGTCGACCGCCTGCACGAGCGGCACGGGCGGCTGCACTGGGTCCACACGATCAACAACGCCGCCCTGGTCGCCGCCACGCTCGTGCACGCCGACGGCGACTTCACCGCCTCGATCGCCGGAGCGGTGGCGGGCGGCTGGGACACCGACTCGGCGGGCGCCACGGTCGGCTCCATCGTCGGCGCGCTGAACGGCGGCGTGCCCGGCCAGTGGCGGATGCGCGACAGCCTGTCCAGCAGCCTGACCGGGTTCGACGGCATCACCCTGGGTGAGCTGGCCAGCCGTACGGAGAGGATGATGGTGTCATGATCTCGGTCTTCGGCAGCACCAACATGGATCTGGTCGCCTACGTGCCCACGGCGCCCAAACTCGGAGAGACGGTCACGGGTCGCGTGTTCCGCACCGTGCCCGGAGGAAAGGGCGCCAACCAGGCGATCGCCGCCTCCCGCGCGGGCGCGGACGTGGCCTTCCTCGGCGCGGTCGGCGACGACTCCTTCGGGGTGGCCCTGCGGGCCACCCTGGTCGAGGCGGGCGTCGATGTCAGCGTGCTGCGCCAGGTGCAGGGGCCGAGCGGCATCGCGCACATCGTGGTGGAGGACTCGGGCGCCAACTCGATCATCGTGGTGCCCGGCGCGAACGGCACGGTGCGGGGGCCCTCGGACGACGATCTGGAGCTCATCGCGGGCTCCTCCGCGGTGCTGCTGCAGCTCGAACTGCCCATGGAGGCCGTGGTCGGCGCGGCCAGGGCTGCCAAGGGCTCGGGCGCGCCGGTGATCCTCACCCCGGCGCCCGCCCAGCCGCTGCCCGACGAACTGCTCGACGCGGTGACGCTGATCGTGCCGAACGAGCACGAGGCGGCGGCGATCACCGGCCTCGACGACCTGGGCAAGGCGCTGGACGCGCTGCTGGAGCGGGTGCCTGAGGCGGTGATCACGCTGGGTTCCGAGGGGGCGCTGTACGGCTCGCGCGACGGCGTGCGGCTGCGGGTCCCCGCGGTGCCGGTGAAGGCGGTCGACACGACCGCGGCCGGCGACACGTTCGTCGGCGCGCTGGCGGTGGCCAGGTCGGAGGGGATGGCGCCGGAGCAGGCGCTGCGCTTCGCGTCGACGGCGGCCTCGATCTCGGTCCAGCGCGAGGGCGCCAGCACGTCGATGCCGACCCGCGCGGAGATCGACGAGGCACTGGCCTCCGCTTCCGGATGATCTAGTCGCGCAGCCGCTCGGCGCACTCGTCGCGGTAGCGCTCCACCCGCGACCGCACGCGGCCGGGGTCGCCGAGCACCGCGCGCGACACCGAGGGCAGCACCGCCCGCCGTACCCCTGAAAAAAGTCTGGCCACATCGGCGGGCGTGGCGCCCTGGGCGCCGAGACCTGGCGACAGGATCGGGCCGCCGAGCCGGTCGAGCGGATGGCCCACCTTGTCGAGCGTGGCGCCCACGACCACCCCCACCGAGCCCAGATCGGCGGCGCCCTCGTTGGCCGCGGACACCCCGTCGAAGATCTGGTCGGCGACCGCGCTCTGCAGGGCGCTCGCCTCGGGGTTGGAGGTGCGGGCCAGTACGAACAGGCCCGCGTCGTTGCCGCGCGCGACGGCGATGGCGCCCGCGAGCGACCCGAACCCCAGGTAGGGGCTGACGGTCAGCGCGTCGGCCGCCATCGGGCTGCCCTGCTCCAGGTACGCCTCGGCGTAGGCGGCCATCGTGGTGTCGATGTCGCCGCGCTTGGCGTCGAGGATCACCAGCGCGCCCGCCTCGCGCAGCACCGGGATGACCCGCTCCAGCACGGCCAGGCCCCTGCTGCCCCAGCGCTCGTAGAAGGCCGACTGCGGCTTGACGGCCGCGGCGAGGTCGCCGACGGCCTCGGCGACGGTGTGGGTGAAGCGGTCGAGCCCGGACGGCGAGTCGTCCAGGCCCCACGCCGACAGCAGCGCGGGGCTCGGGTCGAGGCCGACGCACAGCGGCCCGCGCCGCTCCATCTGCGCGCGTAACCGGGCGCCGAACGGCTCGCTCATGCCCGCGACTCTACTGGATGGTCCCCTCTGGCAGGTGGTCCTCGACGCTGTCTGAGGCCTTCACCATGGCTGTCAGCGCCCGCGCCACCGTGGTGGTCTCCATGCTCGGCCGGTCGGCGGCGGTGACCTGGTGCGGCGCGTACGGCACGTGCACGAACCCGCCCCGCAGGTCCGGCCGCTCGGTGGCGATCAGGTGCGCGAGCCCGTAGGCCACCTGGTTGCACACGAACGTGCCCGCCGTGTAGGAGACGGCCGCCGGGATGCCCTCCGCCCTGACGGCCCGCACCATCGCCTTGACCGGCAGCGTGGACAGGTAGGCGTCGGGCCCGCCCGCCACCACGGGCACACCGGACGGCTGGGCGCCCGCGTTGTCGGGAATGCGGGCCTCGATGAGGTTGATCGCCACCTTCTCCACCGTGATCGACGCCCGCCCGCCCGCCTGTCCCGTGCACAGGACCAGCGTGGGGTCGTGCCGCTCGATCGCCTCCCTCAGCGCGGCCAGCGCGTCGGCGAACACGCACGGCAGCTCGACCGCGGTCGCACCGGGGACGAGCACGGCGGCGTCGTAGGACGGGTTGGCCGGCTCCCCGCCGAACGGCTCGAACCCCGTGACCAGCACACGCGACATTTCATCCGATCCTTAGACGTGGGGCCTGACGTCCGAATATAGGGGTGATCACTTTCGCGGTGCGCGCCACGGGGTAGTCACCTGGCATGTACGAGATCGCCCATCGTGTTCTCACGCTGCTGACCGAGCCGCCCGGCGAGGTCACCGTGACGATCGGCCTGCCGTACGAGGAGCCGACGGGGGAGTGGTCCTGCCCCTACCGGATCGACGGGCTCGACGGCTGGGAACACGAGCGGAAGGTCACGGGCGCGGACTCGCTGCAGGCGCTGGAGATCGTGCTGTCGATGGTGCGCAGCGCTCTGGAGGAGTCGGCGGAGGCGCGCGAGGGGCTGCTGGTGTGGGAGGAGTTCAGCTGAGCAGACGGCGGTCAGCTCGGTGGTGAATCGAAGTGCTGAGCCGATTTCGGCTTTTTCACGCACCCGGAAACCCTACTATGTGCCGTTATGTCTGACGTAAGACTGCTGGAGCTCAGGGCGCAGACCCGTGAACGCCCCCTAGGACCCGAGATGGTGCGGGTCATCGACCTGACCAGCCCCTCCGGGCTGCGCCTGCGGCGCTACCACCCGGCCGACCGGCCGCGCCCGCTGGTGGTCTACCTGCACGGCGGCGGCTGGGTCTTCGGCGACCTGGAGACCCACGACAGGACCTGCCGCAGGATCGCCCACGAGTGCGACGTCGAGGTGCTGGCCGTCGACTACCGCCTCGCCCCCGAACACCCGTGCCCCGCCGCCCTCGACGACGCGGTCGAGGTGCTGCGCTGGACCAGGCCCGTCGCCGTCGCCGGCGACAGCTCGGGCGGCTACCTGGCCACGATGGCGTGCCTGCGCCTGCGTGACGAGGGCTGCGCGATGCCCGCGCTCCAGGTGCTGCTGTGCCCGAACACCGACCTCACGCTCTCCTGCCCGAGCGTCGTGTCCAAGGGCTCGGGCTACGGCCTGGACGCCGACACGCTGGCCTGGTTCGTCGCCCAGTGGGTGCCCGACCCCGCGCAGCGCCCAGCCGCCAGCCCGCTGCTGTCCCCCAACCTGTACGGCCTGCCGACCACGCTCCTGGTGACCGCCGAGAACGACGCGCTGCGCGACGAGGGCGACGCCTACGCCACCAAGCTGGCCGAGGCCGGCGTGAAGGTCGTCCACCGGCAGGAGCCGGGGCTGGCCCACGGCTTCATCCAGGACGCCACCCCCGAGGCCGCGCCCGCCTGCGAGCGGGTCTTCGCCGACATCAAAGCCATGATCCCGCGTTGACCCTCATGCCGGATAATGCCCGGCATGAGCCTCCCCCGCCTGATCGCCACCGACCTCGACGGCACGCGCGACGGGAGTGACCATGGCAGGCGCGCTGGCTGAACTGGTGCTGGCCGCCGTCGAACGGCACACGCTATCGCACGCGGAGGACGGCGTCGCCGTGGTGCTGGAGGGCTACTTCACCTAACACCTACAGCGTGGAGGCCCCGTCCTTCAGGGCGGGGAGGAAACGCGGAGCGGTGGGTCACTGTGATCTCCTGATTTTGTCGGCGGCGGTCGGTAGGTTGATCGGCGTGTCCCGCTACCGCCTCCAGCCGACGCCCGCCCAGGAGGCGGTGTTGCTGGAGCATTGCGGGCATGCCCGGTTTGTGTGGAATCTGGCGGTGGAGCAGCACGCGCATTGGGCTCCGGGCCGTAGGAGCGGGCCGGGGTTTGCCGAGCAGTGCCGTCAGCTGACCGAGGCGCGAGCGGCCAATCGGTGGCTGGCGGCGGGATCGGTGACCGTCCAGCAGCAGGCGCTCAAGGACTTCGCCCAGGCCATGGCCAACTTCTTCGCCGGGACGCATCGGCGGCCGACATGGCGCAAGGCCGGACGGCACGAGGGGTTTCGGATCATCGCGGTCAAGGCGGGCGATGTGCGCCGCGTCTCCCGTCAGGTGGGCGAGGTCCGGATACCCAAGGTGGGGTGGGTGCGGTTCCGCTGGTCGCGTGCCGTGCCCGCCGGGGTGAAGTCCTATCGGGTCACCCGCGATCGGGCGGGGCGCTGGCATGTCGCCTTCGCCGCCGTCCCCGAGTCGATTCCCGGTCCGGGCACGGGCGAGGCGGTGGGTATTGACCGTGGCGTGACGGTCAGCGCGGCGCTGTCCACGGGCGAACTGCTGCACGCGCCCGGCTTGCGGGAGACGGAGCAGACCCGGCTGCGACGTCTGGAGCGCAGGCTGGCCCGCGCCAGGCGCGGCTCCAGGCGGCGCGGTAAGATCAAGGCCGCGATCGCGCGCCTGAAGGCGCGCGAGGCCGACCGGCGCAAGGACTGGGTGGAGAAGACCAGCACCGACCTCGCGCGACGGTTCGACGTGATCGCCGTCGAAGACCTGAAGATCGCGAACATGACCCGCTCGGCCAGGGGCACCATCGAAGTGCCGGGCCGCAACGTCCGGCAGAAGGCGGGCCTGAACCGGGGCATCCTCGCCGCCGGGTGGGGCGGGCTCGTGCAGCGGTTGGAGCACAAGGCTCCCGATCGCGTCCGGAAGATCGACCCGTGTTACACGTCGCAGACCTGCAACGCCTGCAAGCATGTCGCCAGGGAGAGTCGCGAGAGTCAAGCTCTCTTCCGGTGCGTGGCCTGCGGGTGGCTGGACCATGCCGACGTGAACGCGGCCAAGAACATGGGTGATACCGCCGCAGGGCATGCGGTGGCTGCGCGGGGACGCTCCGGGTTGCCGGGGCGGATGAACCGCGAACCTCAACCTGTCCTCGTGCCTGCGTAGGAACGGGTTGGAATCCCCCTCGTTCACGAGGGGGAGGATGTCAAAGCGGTGGTGCGATGGCCTGGGCGCGTCCAGTCCCTTGAACCACAGCCCAATCATGAAGGCCGTCGTGGCCTCCAGCAGCGCGGCTGCGGCGCCATCCGCCAGAGCGCGGGGCCGAGCCATCCGGCCGAGTTACGCAGGCGGATCGGCGGGATCAGCCCCAAGATGCTGAACGAGACGCTGCGCCGCCTGGAGTTCAACGGGATCGTTGCGCGCGCCGCCTACGCCGAGGCGCCGCCGAGGGTGGAGTACGCGCTAACGGAGCTGGGCGCAGCATGCTGGGGCCGATCGGGGCGTTCGGCGAGTGGGCGCGTTCGAGCACGCCGACGAGGTCATGGCGGCTCAGGAGCGGTTCACGGCTTGACGACTACACCCGTCGGTGTAGTCGCGATGACGACGCGTGGGGGATGCCGTCCACAGCAGGCGGCACGATCCTGGGGCGCATGGTCAGATTCCTCACCCCCTTCAAGATCCTCTCCCTGGTCAACGTGGCGGCCGTGCTCGTCCAGGCCGTCACGGCCGGTCAACTGCTCAGCGGCGGCGGCAACGCGCTCCACGGCATGGGCGCGGGCGCCGTCCATGCCGCGGGGCTGCTCCTGCTGATCGTCGGCGTGCTCGTGTGGCGTCCCGGACGAGGCCCCGGCCTGCCCGCGCTGGCCGCCCTGGCGATCGTGCTGCTGGGCTTCGTCCAGTCGGCCACCGGAGGGTCGGGCGCCACGGCGCTGCACGTGCCGCTCGGCATGGCGATCATGGGTGTCAGCGTGTGGCTGGCCGCCTGGGCGTTCACGCCCTCGCGTGCGGCTGCCTTTGACTCCTGACCCGAAGAAAAGAACCCGAAGAAAGGGCGATAAAAGTCCATATGGGCTTTGACTCCTGCGTGACGATCAGCATGCTTGCCTCATGAGGGACGTACGGGTGATCGTCGGGCCCGGTCTGGCGGCCGACTGGGCGTTGCTGGGGGAGGTGGCCGAGCGGGAGTTCTCGGCCCTCGGGGTGAGCGGGGCGCTGCGGCACGCCCGCGACGCCGCCGAGGCGCGAACTCTCCTGTCCGGTACGGCGGACGGCCCCGTCGTGGCGATCCCCGGCCCCTCGGGAGAGGTGCGCGACCTCATGGGCGCGGTCGAGGGCGTCGTGTGGTGCGACTTCGCCAGGGTGCGCCCGATCGAGCGGGCCGCGCACATCCACGGCAGGGGGATCGACGGGCTGGCGTGGGCCATCAGGCACGCCGTCCACCAGGACAGGCACCGGCCACAACGCGTCGAGTACGGCAAGCACCCCGAGCAGTGGGGCGACCTCTACCTGCCCGCCCACGGCAGCGACGGCCCGCCCCTGCCCGTCGTCGCGCTCGTACACGGCGGGTACTGGCGCTCGGTGTGGGCCGCCGACCTGATGGACGCGCTCTGCGCCGACCTCGCGGCGCGCGGGTTCGCCGCCTGGAATGTGGAGTACCGCCGGCCCGACCTGCACGGCTGGGACGCCACGACCGCCGACGTCGCCGCGGGGCTCGGCGCGCTGTCCACCGTGTCCGCCTCGCTGACCGGCGCCCGGCTCGACCTGGAGCGGGTGGCGGTCGTCGGGCACTCGGCCGGCGCCCAGCTCGCGCTGCGGGCCGCGGCCGACAGCGCGAAAGTGGCGCTCGCGGTGTCGCTCGCGGGAGTACTCGACCTGGTCGAGGGGGACCGGCGGCACCTGAGCTCGGGAGCGGTGGCGGCGGCGCTGGGCGGGCCCGCGCGCGACGACCGTGGGTCGCCGCACGTGACGTACGCCGAGTCGAGCCCGCTGCTGCGGCTGCCGCTGGGCGTGCCGCAGCTCATCGTGCAGGGGTCGGGCGACGACCTCGACCTGATCGACTTCAGCCGCCGGTACGCCAGGGCGGCCGAGGCGGCCGGGGACGAGGTGACCTACATGGAGATGTCGGGCGACCACTTCGCGGTGATCTCGCCCCGCACGCCCATCTGGCGCACCACGGCCCTGGCCATCGCCGACCGCCTGGCCCGAGCCGACTCCTGACCCGAGCCGACTCTGACACGGCTCCGAGAAGGTGGTGCCGTGACACGGAACAGGTTCTGGTGTTTCGCGCCGCCGCGCCGTACGAAGAAAGGGAGGAAGGGAAGGGAGAGCCGCCGTGGAGGTCTCGATCGTCGGAGCCGGTCTGGTCGGCTGCCTGCTGGCCTGCTATCTGGCCAGGAGGGGCCATGAGGTGACGCTGTACGAGCGCCGCCCCGACCCCAGGCTGGAGGGCGCCGAGCGCGGCAGGTCGATCAACCTGGCCATCTCCGAGCGCGGCATCGACGCCCTGCGCAGGCTCGGCCTGGCCGAGCAGGCGCTGGCGGAGGCCATCGCGATGCCGGGCAGGATGATGCACGCCGTCGACGGCGACCTGACCTTCCAGCCCTACAGCGCCGACCGCAGCCACGCGATCAACTCCATCAGCCGCGGCGCGCTCAACGGCAAGCTGCTCGACGCCGCCGAGGCGAGCCCGGGGGTGCGGGTCAGGTTCGGGCACCGGCTGACCGGGATCGGCGACGGCACGCTGGAGTTCGAGGGCGGCATCGTCGAGAAGGGCCAGCAGGTCGTCATCGGCGCCGACGGCGCCTACAGCGCGGTCAGAGCCAGGCTCCAGCAGCTCCCAGGGACGGACTTCAGCCAGCAGTACCTCGACTACGGCTACAAGGAGCTGACGATCCCGCCCAGGAAGGGCGAGTTCGCCTTCGACCCCGGCGCCCTGCACATCTGGCCGCGCGGCCGCTCGATGATGATCGCCCTGCCGAACCCCGACAGGTCGTTCACCTGCACGTTGTTCTGGCCGCACGAGGCGCTGGCCGCGCTCGACACGCCGGAGAAGGTGCGCGCCCACTTCGGCAAGGAGTATCCCGACGCCGTCGAGGTGATGCCGGACCTGGCCGCCGACTACGCGCGCAACCCCGTCGGCCACCTGGTCACGATGCGCTGCGATCCGTGGCACAGGACCGTCAACGGCGTGCTGGTCGGGCTGATCGGCGACGCGGCCCACGCCATCGTCCCCTTCTACGGCCAGGGCGCCAACTGCGGCTTCCAGGACTGCGTCGAGCTCGACAGGTGCCTGGACGAGACGGGCGACGACTTCGCCAGGGCGCTGGAGCTGTTCCAGCGCCGCAAGGCCGACACCGACGTGATCGCCCGCCTCGCGCTGGACAACTTCGTGGAGATGCGCGACAAGGTCGGCTCCAGGGCGTTCCTGGCGCAAAAGCGCGTCGAGCACGCTCTGGAGCGGGTGCTGCCCGGCCGCTACGTCTCCCGCTACGAGCTGGTCTCCTTCTCCACCACCCCCTACGCCGAGGTGGAGCGGCGCGTGGCCCGCCAGCGCCGCTGGGCGGCGGCCGCGGCGGCCGGGCTGCTGATCGCGGGCGGTGTCGCCTGGCGGAGGTCCAGATAGGCCGGGACCGGATCTCTAGCCCCCTGCTTGCCGACTGTCCTGTCCTTCACCGCCGCCAACGGCCCTACCAGCAGGTTCTCGGTGGCCGTCTCGACACCGGGGTGCGCATGCGTGGGCGCCGGCGCCTCGGCCGCCTTCACTCCCACGGCCATCGTCCTGCGCTCGGCCTCGCCAGCCCGGCGTTTCCGGCGTCCTCGTAGGTCGTGATCGCCTGGGTGGACAGGCCGTGCTCGCGCGCCAGGTCCACCGGCCTCATGGATGCATCACCGATTGAAGGTCTATCGCGGTGAGAGCGGGGATTTCCACGGCAAAGTTTACACCGAGTGTTCAACGATACCGTTTAAAGCATGGATATCAAGGACACGGCCCGTCCGCTCGACGGCGCGGGCGTCTCGGCGCTCCTCCGGTCGCTTCCCGCCAAACCCCTGCTGCTCGGCCTGGGTGAGGCCAGGCACTTCGTGGGGGAGCTGGGCGAGTTGCGCAACGAGATCTTCCGGCATCTGGTCGAGCACGAGGGCTACCGCTCGTTCGCCATCGAGAGCGACTGTCTCATGGGCCTCGTGGTCGACGACTACATCACGACGGGCGCGGGCACACTCGATGACGTCATGGAACGCGGCTTCAGCCACGGCTTCGGCGCGTCACCGGCCAACCGCGAGCTCGTGCGCTGGATGCGGGCGTACAACGAGGAGCATGACGAAAAGCTCCGGTTCTTCGGCTTCGACGGCCCTCTGGAGTATTGGGCGGCGAGCCCGCGCCAGGCGCTCACCGCCCTCTACGCCCTCCTCGACGGCCCGCTCCCCTGCACCAGGGAGACCCTCGACACGCTGCTGGGCCCGGACGACCGGTGGGCGAACGAGGCCGCGGCCATGGATCCGTCCCAGTCGATCGGCCAGTCCGCCGACGCCCAGCGGCTGCGACTGATCGCCGACGACCTGGTGGCGCTGCTCGACACGCAGGCGCCGCGGCTGAGCGCGGAGGACAGGCAGCGGGCGGCACTGTACGGGCGCACCGCCACCGGCCTGCTCCGCTACCACCACTGGATGGCCGACGCGTCCCCGGCACGGTGGACCCGGCTGTCGGCCCTGCGGGACGCGATGATGGCCGCCAACCTGCGTGCCGTCGCCGAGCAAGGCCCGGCCCTGGTTTTCGCCAGCAACCTTCACCTGCAGCGGAACAAGAGCCTCATGCCGTTCGGCGACCAGACACTGGAGTGGTGGAGCGCGGGGGCGATCGCCGAAACGCACCTGGGCGACCGGTACGTCTTTCTGGCCTCGGCCCTCGGCACGGTCGGCGACGACATTCCGTCCCCGGACACCGTCGAGGGCCTCCTGTCCACGCTCCCGTGGGACCACTCTCTCATCGACGCCCGCCGCCTGGCCGGGGCCATCACGAAGCCCGCCCCGCGTACCTCCCACGATTTCGCCTATTTCCCGCTGGACCCGGCCCAGCTCGACATGATCGACGGCATCGTCTTCCTCAAGCAGGCTGTCAGGCTGAAAAAACTGGGTTGACAGGCGCGTGCGTGTCAGGCTGTGCTGACACGCACGCATCAATCACACCATCCATGCCCGCCCCCTCACCGAAGGCGGCGCGCTTGCGCAGGTTGCGCGGCTCGGGCAGCGGATCCCGCGCCGAGAGCGGTCGGCTTCCAGGCTTCGCCGACCCGATCCAAGCGACTATTCCGGTAGGTCATAGCATGTCGTGATGCTCGAAGTCCTCGGTCTGCTCACGGTCGGCGTCGTGGCCGGAGTGGTCAGCACCGTGGTCAGCCTGGCCTCGATCGTCTCCTACCCCGCGCTGCTCGCCTTCGGCCTGAACCCGCTGGCCGCCAACGTCACCAACACCGTCGCCCTGGTCTTCACCGGCATCGGGGCGGCGGCCGGGTCGAGGCCCGAGCTCAAGGGACAGGGCCCGCTCGTCCTGCGCCTGGGCTGGATCACCGCGCTCGGCGGCGCGACGGGCGCGCTGCTCCTGCTGATCACGCCCTCGCGGACGTTCGAGCTGATCGCGCCCTTCCTGATCGCGATCGCCTCCGTGATGCTCATCCGCCCGCCAGGCTTGCGGCCGGGCGGCAACCACAGCACGCTCATGCGGGCCGCGCTGTTCGCGGTCGCCGTCTACGTCGGCTACTTCGGCGCCGCGGGCGGGATCCTCATGTTCGCCGTGCTCACCGCCATCATGGACCAGGCTCCCGCCAGGGTGAACGCGGTCAAGAACGTCGTGTCGGGGCTGGCCAACTGCGTGGCCGCGGTCGGCTTCGCGCTGTTCGGTCCTGTGCAGTGGTGGGCGGTCGCGCCGCTGGCCGCGGGGTTCCTGGTCGGCGGCTGGCTCGGCCCCTCCATCGCCCGCCGCCTGCCCGGCAGGTCGCTGCCCTACCTGGCGGCGGCCTGCGGGCTGGCGGTGTCCGTGAAGCTCGGCCTCGACGCTTTCACCTAACACCTACAGCGTGGAGGCCCCGTCCTTCAGGGCGGGGAGGAAACGCGGAGCGGCGGGTCACTGTGATCTCCTGAATTTGTCGGCGGCGGTCGGTAGGTTGATCGGCGTGTCCCGCTACCGCCTCCAGCCGACGCCCGCCCAGGAGGCGGTATTGCTGGAGCATTGCGGGCATGCCCGGTTCGTGTGGAATCTGGCGGTGGAGCAGCACGCGCATTGGGCTCCGGGCCGTAAGAGCGGGCCGGGGTTTGCCGAGCAGTGCCGTCAGCTGACCGAGGCGCGAGCGGCCAATCGGTGGCTGGCGGCGGGATCGGTGACCGTCCAGCAGCAGGCGCTCAAGGACTTCGCCCAGGCCATGGCCAACTTCTTCGCCGGGACGCATCGGCGGCCGACATGGCGCAAGGCCGGACGGCATGAGGGGTTTCGGATCATCGCGGTCAAGGCGGGCGATGTGCGCCGCGTCTCCCGGCATGTGGGCGAGGTGAAGATCCCCAAGGTGGGGTGGGTGCGGTTCCGCTGGTCGCGTGCCGTGCCCGGAGGGGTGAAGTCCTACCGGGTCACCCTGGATCGGGCGGGGCGCTGGCATGTCGCCTTCGCCGCCGTCCCCGAGCCGATCCCGGCACCGGGCACGGGCGAGGCGGTGGGGATCGATCGTGGCGTGACGGTCAGCGCGGCGCTGTCGACGGGCGAGCTGCTGCACGCGCCCGGCTTGCGCAAGACCGAAGCCGCCCGGCTGCGACGTCTGGAGCGCAGGCTGGCCCGCGCCAGACGCGGCTCCAGGCGGCGCGGCAAGATCAAGGCCGCGATCGCGCGGCTGAAGGCGCGCGAGGCCGATCGGCGCAAGGACTGGGTGGAGAAGACCAGCACCGATCTCGCGCGACGGTTCGATGTGATCGCCGTCGAAGATCTGAAGATCTCGAACATGACCCGCTCGGCCAGGGGCACCATCGAAGTGCCGGGCCGCAACGTCCGGCAGAAGGCAGGGCTGAACCGGGGCATCCTCGCCGCCGGATGGGGCCACCTCGTCGAGCGGCTGGAGCACAAGGCTCCCGACCGCGTCCAGAAGATCAACCCGCGTTACACGTCGCAGACCTGCAACGCCTGCAAGCACATCGCCGGGGAGAGCCGCGAGAGCCAAGCCCTCTTCCTGTGCGTGGCCTGCGGGTGGCTGGACCATGCCGACGTGAACGCGGCCAAGAACATGCGTGATACCGCCGCAGGGCATGCGGTGGCTGCGCGGGGACGCTCCGGGTTGCCGGGGCGGATGAACCGCGAACCTCAACCTGTCCTCCTGCCTGCGTAGGAACGGGTTGGCATCCCCCTCGTTCACGAGGGGGAGGATGTCAACTAACGAGAGGGCTCCAGCGCGGCGAGCACCCTGACGGCCTGGTGGTCGGCGCCCCGCCGGTTCGGATGCAGGGGGATGGCGGGGCCGAGCGGGTCGGTCGACAGCGGCAGGTACCCCTCGACCCACTTGACGCCCGGACGCTTGCACACGTCGTGCCCGACGCTGGTGCTGTAGGTGTCGACCAGCTCGACCCCCTTGGCCGCCGCCACCCTGGCCAGCATCGCGTTCAGCTCCTCCAGCTTGTCGCCGAGCCATTCGAGGTCGCGATTGTGGGCCTGGACGTACGGATAGCAGCCGCCCTTCTGCGGCAGGCCCGCCAGATAGTCGACGAGCAGGATGTGGGCCCGCGGCGAACGCCGCCTGATGCCGTCGACGACCTTCGCCACCTTCGGCTCGGCCGCCAGGATGGCACGCGACATGCGGTCGACGCCGCCGCTGACCCACTTGGGCCGGCACGGCCTGCCGAGCGGGGCGGGCAGCAGGTTGAGGCATTCGGCCGCCGCCGTGGCGAGCCTGGCGTCGTTGCCGCCGATGCCCAGCGTCACCAGGTCGGTGGTCGGGCTCAGCCGGTCGAACTGCGGCGGGTTCACCCCGTCGAACAGCCTCTTCACGTGGTTGACGTCCTGGGCGGCCGTCATGTGGGCGGTCGTCGCGCCGCCGCAGGTCGCGTCGCGGAAGACGGGCACCCCGAGCGCCGCGGCGACCTGCTTCGGATAGTTGTAGGTGCTCTGCGCGCAGCCGCGGGGCGCGTGCTCGTCGGTGATGTGGAGGACGGAGACGTCGGCGCTCCACGAGTCGCCGAGCGCGACGTACTCCTGGTAGGCCTGGGCGGGCGCGGTCAGCAGCCCGGCGAAGAGGATGAGGGAAGCCAGCACGCCGACATTGTGGGGAGCGTCACTGTGCGTGCGCAGCCGATTTCACCAAGTCATGGAGCCGGTACGGCACGCGCTTGCCGTACCGGCTCCATCGGGTCAGGACTTGTGCTGCCTCAGCAGCTCGTGCACCTTCTTGATCTTGGCGATCGACGCGGGAGCGCTCGCCGTCTTGGCCGCCGCCGCCGCGCCGGTCGGCGAGGTGGCGGGCTTGCCCGGCGTGAACAGCCACGTGTTGAACAGCGCGTCGAGCTGCTTGCCCGAGATGCGCTCGGCCAGCGCGATGAACTCGGCCGTCTCGGCGTTGCCGTGCGCCTTCTTACGCGCCCACGCCTTGACGATGGAGAAGAAGGCCGCGTCCCCGACCTCGGTGCGCAGCGCCTGCAGCGTCATGCCGCCGCGGTAGTAGGTGGCGTTGTGGAAGAGGTCGGCCATCCCCGGATCACCCGGCTTGACCTGCCAGAACGGGTCGTCAGCCGGGAAGTCGTTATAGAAGAAGTCGGCGACCTCGGCGGCCGTGCCCTCACCCAGCTTCTCCGACCACATCCACTCGGCGTAGGTGGCGAAGCCCTCGTTGAGCCAGATGTGCTTCCAGTCCTTGACGGCGATGCTGTCGCCGAACCACTGGTGGGCGTTCTCGTGCACGACCACGTAGGTGTCGGGGCCGCCGGCGAAGAAGCGCGGGTCGTAGACCGGCTGCGTCTGCGTCTCCAGCGCGAACCCGGGCAGCGCGCTGGTCACCGAGCCGCCCATCGAGCGGAACGGGTAGCGGCCGACCTGGCTGGACAGCCAGTCGACGATCTGCGGCGTCTGCTCCACCGACTCCTTGGCCGCCGCGTCGTACTGGCCGAGGTTCTTGCTGTAGGCGGTGGTGACGGGCAGCCCGGACGACGAGCGGCCGGTGCGCACGTCGAGCTGGCCGATGAACAGCGTGGCCAGGTAGGTGGCCATCGGCTTGTCCATCACCCACGTGGTGGTCGTCCGGCCGTCGGCGGTGCGCTCCTTGGCCTTGATGCCGTTGCTGATGGCCTGGGTGCCCTCCGGCACGGTGATCGAGATGTCGTAGGTCGCCTTGTCGAGCGGGTGGTCGTTGCTCGGGAACCACCACCACGCCACCTGCGGCTGACCCAGCGCGAGCGCGCCGTCGGCCGTGGCGATCCACGGGGTGAAGCCGCCCGTCTCGTCGGGCACCGGCACCTTGGACGGGGTGTCGGCGTAGGTCACCTCCACGACGAACGGCACGCCGTCGCGCAGCTTGTGCGCCGGCGTGATCTCCAGCTCGTGCAGGCCCGTTTTGGCGAACGTGGCGGGCCTGCCGTTGACCTTGACGCTGTCGACCTTGAGCAGGAAGTCGAGGTTGAACCGGCTCAGGTGCTGGGTGGCCTTGGCCACGATGGTGGCCTTGCCGCGCAGCAGGTCGGCGCCGGGCTGGTAGGACAGCTTCAGGCTGTAGTGCCTGGCGTCGTAGCCGCCGTTGCCGTGGTTGGGAAAGTAGGAGTCTCCGATGCCCGGAGCGCCCGGGCCCTTGTCGGTGGCGGACGCGGGAGTGGCGAGGAACAGTGCCGCGGCCGCGCTGATGGCGATAAGGGTGCGTGATCGGAATGATCGCATTTTCGCAAGCTAACCGAGGCCCGCGATCTCGTCTACGACATTCGGGCCACGGCGCCGAAGCGTCGGATCATCTCCCGCCAGACGGCGACGGCGGCGGGCTCGTCGAGCATCGCCTGCTCGTACAACGCCGCCAGGTCGAAGCCCCTGTCGTCCCACTCCGTGATCCGCTCAGGCGGCGCCTCGGGGTGGAACTGCAGGCCCCAGGCCACCGGGCCGACCCTGAAGGCCTGGTAGGGGCAGGCCTCGGTCTGCGCCAGCCAGGCGGCCCCCTCCGGCAGCTCGACGACCGCGTCCTTGTGGTGCTCGATCGCGGTGACGACCTGGGGCAGCCCGTGGAAGAGCGGGTCGTCGTCGGCCTCGGGGCGCAGGGTGATCGGGACGCTGCCGTTCTCCGGCTCGCCCGCGTCGGCCTTCACCAGCCCGCCCGCGACCTCGGCGAGCATCTGCCCGCCCAGGCAGATCCCCAGGTACGGCCGGCCGCCGTCGATCGCCTGCCGTACCAGCTCCCTGACGGCGGGCAGCCATGGCGCCCTGAAGTCGTCGGAGGGCAGGTAGCCGCCGCCCAGCACGAGCAGCGCTCGATCGCCCAGGCTCGCCGGCACCTCGGCCCCATCGAAGGCCCGCACGACCTCCAGCTCGAGACCGTCCTCGGCCAGCCAGTCGCCCACCCTCCTGGGGCCTCCGGTGGCGGCGTTCTGCACGATCAGGACTTCACGCATCGTTGGCCTTTCTCAGGCGGTGGGGGAGGTGGAAACGCCGTGGGCACGGTCAGCGCGGCATGGGCCTGGTCTGGTCGTCGCCGCCCTGGCCGGACGGCTGGAAGGGGGTGAAGGCCGACGGGTAGGACGGCGGCTGCTGGGGCGGCGAGGGGAGCTTCGGCCTGGTCGCGCGCCACCGCGAGGGGAAGGCGGAGGCGGTCAGCAGCAGCACCCCGAGCACGAACAGCAGGCCGGTCGTTCCGAGGCCGTCGATGCCGAACCTGAGCGTGCCCGGCAGCAGCTCCAGGAGACGGGCCGGATACCACTCGGGGATGAGCATCGTCCCGCCCGCGAGCGTGAAGGTCAGGCCAGGCAGCAGCGAGGCGACGGGGGACAGGCGGGAGCCCGCCATGACTCCGAGCACGACCGCGCACGCCGCCAGAGCCACTGGTCCCTGCCACGGCATGATGAACGTCACCTTGAACACGAACACGATCTGACCCACTCCGTAGGCCAGGCCGACGGCGAGCAAAGGGGTCAGGAGCAGACCTGCGACCACTCCGAGGACATGGCGGACAGCATTGGGCATGCAGGGCAGTCTAGAACGTCACCGGCTGGATTCTCTGACGACCAGCTCGGGCTGGAACATGATCTGCTGGTGGGCGTGCGTGCCGGGGTTGTCGCACTCGTCCAGCGGCAGTTCGGTGGCGACCCTGCCGAGCGGGTAGGTCGGCTGCCTGATCGAGCTGAGCGACACCGCGGACGCGGCGGCGAAGTCGATGTCGTCGTAGCCGATCAGCGACACCTGCTCGGGTACGCGCAGCGGACGTTGCTGAAGCGGGAAGTCCTTCCTGAGCACATCGCGGCGGCGGTGTTCGCCCTGACCGGCGGGGACCTGTCACTCACCACCGGCCTGCACGTTCCAGTTGACACTGGCGTGGCCGCCGCCTTCCTCCGCTGACCCACTCGTGAGAAGGGAGGCCGGGCACGGTTTCGCGACAAGACGGGCGGTACTGGCGGCGTCTGAAGGGAGCGGATAGACGACGTGGTCCGAGGCTCCAAGCGGCGAACCGGTGGTTTCTAACGCCGAACCAGAGAGGGAGACGCGCGGCCACGTGCGCCGTTCCGTGGAGAGGTGATAAGCCGGAGATATGGCAGACAAAGAGCCCGTGACCGAACTCGACGCCCAGTTCAGCAGCGACAAGGCCACCCCGACGACCTGGCGGGAAGCGCGCGACCTCCTCGAAGCCGCGGAGATCTACTGGCTGTCGACGGTACGGCCGGACGGCAGCCCGCACGTCACCCCGCTGATCGGGATCTGGCACGACGGCGCGCTGCATTTCTGCACCGGGCCGGACGAGCGCAAGGCCAAGAACCTGCAGAGCAACCCCCGCTGCGTGATGACCGCGGGCGGCGCCAACTCCTTGACCAAGGGGCTGGACGTGGTGGTCGAGGGACAGGCGGTGCTCGTGCACGACGAGGCCAGGCTGCGTCGCCTGGCCGAGGCGTATGAGGCGAAGTACGGTCCCGCGTGGCATTTCGACGTGGTGGACGGGGCTTTCGCCGGGGAGGGCGGCAGGGCCTTGGTGTTCGCGGTCGCGCCTGAACGGGCCTTCGGGTTCGCCAGGGAAAGCGAGTACGGCCAGACCCGCTGGCTGTTCTGACCTCCCCGCCCGCCCAGGCGAAGCCCCGAACCACTGGAGCCGCCAGGGTTCGAGCTGAATGCGCAGTCGGTGAAGACCCTGGCCCGTTCGTTCGAGCGCGGTCGGACGTGATGTCCGCATGGTCGGCCCCACCGCGTGGTGTCGTACCCGTGTGATCGGCTGCACCCACGTGTTCGACCGCACCACATGGTTCCCCCACCGCGTGATGTCGCACCCAGTGTGGGCCTGCTGAACCAGCCGCCAGCCTGGTCGTCCAGGCCCAGGAGAAAGAACCGCACGGCTCGCCGGCACCCATCGTCGAGATGACCACCGCGAACAGCGCCCACGGGGCTGGTGAGGGAGTCGTAACTGACACTGGAGGGCGGGTGGATGCGTCGGGTGCGACGTCACAGGACTTCCCGCAGGTCCGCCGGTCGATCGTTACCGTTAGTAACATCTGGACCTGCCTGGCGGCAGTGGATACTTTTTGACCCTCTTCTCAGCAGAGGGCGATGATGAGCGACGAACCCGTAGGCGAACTCCCGATGCGCGAGGACGCCGAACGGTGCCCCAGCACCGCCACAAACCGGCGCTGCGTCCTCCCGCCCGAGCACCGGGGCGACCACGTGTACCCGCCGATCACCTGACGTAGTGGCGCACCGATTGCCTGAGGAAGGTGGGAGCGGTCGACGCCATCGCCTGCCATAGTGGAGCGGCCGACGGCTCAAAGGTGCACAGAGCGTTCATCGCAGCGCCCTCCGATAAGCGCTCGGCCCACTTGTCTTTGACACGGTGGGTGTAGTTGGCCGTGGCTCGGGAGTCGCCGAGGCCCACCATCATGGCCACGCCTGTCCTGGCCACGCCGTTGGCGAGTCGGTTGGAGGAAGCGGTGGCGCAGGTCATGGGTGCGGAAGTCGGCGCGTACTGGCTGCTCGAAACGTGTTCCGTCCGGCGAGCCACTGTCGTCAAGCAATTGAAGGAAGGAGGACAGTACAACCTCGGCACGCGTGCTGACGGCCGCCACGATCAACCGAGAACGACAAGAAGCCCCAGACTCCGGGCGTATGCCGTGAGCTGGGGCGTTGTCTCCTCTTTGGCCAGATCGGACCAAGTCTGCTACGGAGCGTGGTGGACGATACTGGGATTGAACCAGTGACCTCTTCCGTGTCAGGGAAGCGCTCTCCCGCTGAGCTAATCGTCCTCGGGTTCCGAGCGGAAGACGGGATTCGAACCCGCGACCCTCACCTTGGCAAGGTGATGCTCTACCACTGAGCCACTTCCGCGTTGTCGCTCGTTCGCGACGACGAAGAGAACTGTACCGAATCCTTGCCGAGTCCCCAAACCGAGACGCCATACCGGGTGCGAGGGCACAGCCGACCCCTGCCGGTACGGCTCGGCACCGCGACCAGCCGCGGCCCCTCGAGGTTTCGATCTCCGCCCGACGTTGGTCGGGGCCATGCGCAAGGGCGGGAACTCACGTTTCTGCCATCGGGCGACGCATTCCTGCCAGGAGCTTCGTTGCTGTCCGGCCAAGATTCGGGCCGGTCTGCGATCGTGATCTTCCGCTTTGTTCTCCAAGTGGCCCAGGCCGGGGTCGAAGGGGCTGGGAAGCCCCTGGGAGGAACAGCCCCGAACCCGAAACGCGCGAAGCGCGCCGCCGTGAGGGACCATGCCCTTCGCCCTTGGTTTCTGAGGGGCAGGCGAGGGTCACGTCTTGGCGCGGGCGCGGAAGGCGGCGGTCTTCACCCTGTTCTGGCAGGCCGTGGAGCAGAAGCGGCGGGTGCCGTTGCGGGAGACGTCCACGTAGACGCGGTCGCAGTGCGGCGCCGTACACACCCCGAGCCGGTCGTGGAACTCGCTGCCCAGCACGATCGCCAGCGACGTCGCGCAGCTGGCCGCCCAGTCGCCGGCCATCGTGCCGCCGGGGCCGTGGAAGTGCAGGTGCCACGGCTCGCCGTCGTGGCGGTTCAGGTGCGGGCGCGCGTTGGTCTCGTCGAGTAGCCGGTTGATCTGCTGGGCGGCGGAGTCGATGTCGTCGGCGGCGACGGATGCGAACACCCCGCGCAGCCGCTCGGCGACGGCGGCCAGCTCGCTCGCCTCCGTCTCGCTCGCCTCCCGGTGGCGTGGGTAGCCGGCGCGCAGGCCTTCGGTGGCCGCGGGGGCCAGCTCGGAGGGCAGCTCGTACGGTCGCCCCCGCCGTTCGCCGCCCGTCAGGCAGTTGACCAGGCCCACGGCAACCCGGACCACCCCATCGTTGTGACTGTTGAATTCCACTTGACCAGTTACACCTTTGCGCTCTAAGTTGTGACTGTCGAAATTGTAAACGACGGTCACAGGGAGATCTTCGTGCTCACCAACGATGTCGCAAGGGAATGGATCGCGCGCTGGGACCGCCAGCAGGAGGGCTACCTGCCCGACCGCGAGGAGCGTTTCACCGCGCTGATCGACGCCGTGGAGGCGATCGGGCGTCCCGACCCGCTCGTCATCGACCTGGGGTGCGGTCCCGGCTCGCTGTCGGCCCGGTTGCTCGAGCGCCTGCCGAAGGCCACGGTGATCTCCGTCGACGCCGACCCGCTGCTGCTCGGCCTGGGTCGCGTCGCCTACCCGCACCTGGACTTCGTCTCCCTCGACCTGCGCACTCCCGGCTGGACCGGTCAGCTGGGCCTCGACAGGCAGGTGGACGCCGCGGTGAGCACCACCGCGCTGCACTGGATCTCCGGACCTGAACTGGCCGTCATGTACGCCGAGCTCGCCTCGGTCCTGCGGCCGGGCGGACTGCTGCTGAACGGTGACCACCTCGACTCCGACGACGCCACGCCGTCCATCGCCAGGCTGGAGCGCGCCGTACACGACAAGGAGACCGAGCGGTACTTCGCCGGCGACCGGCCCGAGGGCTGGGGACAGTGGTGGGAGGCCGTGGCGGCCGACCCCGACCTGTCCGAGCTGAACACCGCCCGCACCACGGCCGGATCCGCGCACAGCGGCTCGGAGTCCAACCTGCTCTCGACGCATGTCGAGGCCCTGCGCGGCGCGGGCTTCGCCGAGATCGGCACGCTGTGGCAGCGCGGCAACAACCGCCTGCTGTGCGCGGTGGCCGGCGCCTAGACCGGCCCCATGGGCCGCCGGTACATGACCGCGCGAGCCGGCGTCCGTCGGCGTGCTCGCCGACCAGGCCAAGCTCGCCCGCCCGGTGCTCGTACGGCGTGCTCGATCGCCGATCGGGCCCACCCCGTCCGTCCGATGCCTGGTCGCCGCGCTCCTCGCCGACCAGGCCCACCCCGCCCACCTACTGTGTGGTGATACCTGCCCGCATGGGGCAGTACAGGCATAGCGGGTGTCTTGTCCTGTAAGGAGCTAACATCGCATACGCCGGTTACCTGAGTGAGAGAGTGCAACATGCGCGACAACGAAGTCGTGAACGTCGGGCCTGAGCCGCTGACCTTCGACGACGTCATCCGAGTGGCCCGCCACGGCGCCCCCGTCCAGCTCACGGACGACGCCATCGCCGCGATCTCCGCCGCCCGCCAGCGGGTGGACGAGCTCGCCGAGAGTCCCGTCCCCGCCTACGGCGTCTCGACCGGGTTCGGGGCGCTGGCCACCCGGCACATCGACCCCGCGCTGCGCGCCCAGCTGCAGCGCTCGCTGGTCCGCTCGCACGCGGCGGGCAGCGGGCCCGAGGTCGAGACCGAGGTGGTGCGCGCGCTGATGCTGCTGCGCCTGCACACGCTCGCCACCGGACACACCGGCATCCGGCCGACGACCGCCAAGACCATGGCGGCCCTGCTGAACGCCCACATCACCCCGGTCGTCCATGAATACGGCAGCCTGGGCTGTTCGGGAGACCTCGCGCCGCTCGCCCATGTCGCCCTGACCTTGATGGGCGAGGGCGTCGTACGAGACAAATCCGGGAATGTCGGGCCGAGCGCCGAGGCGCTCAAGCAGGCGGGCATCGAGCCCGTCGAACTGGCCGCCAAGGAGGGCCTGGCCCTCATCAACGGCACCGACGGCATGCTCGGCATGCTCATCCTCGCCATCGACGACCTGACCAGGCTGCTCAAGGCCGCCGACATCAGCGCCGCCATGAGCGTGGAGGCGCTGCTCGGCACCGACCGCGTCTTCGCCCCCGAGCTCCAGGCCCTGCGCCCGCAGCCGGGTCAGGCGCTGGCCGCGGCGAACATGGTCCGCGTCCTGACGGACTCCGGCATCATGGAGAGCCACCGCGACCCGAACGCCTGCACCCGCGTCCAGGACGCCTATTCGCTGCGTTGCGCCCCGCAGGTCGCAGGGGCCGCCCGCGACACCGTCGCCCACGCCACGAACGTCGCCACGTGGGAGCTGGCCTCCGCCGTCGACAACCCGGCCGTCCTGGCCGACGGCCGGGTGGAGTCCAACGGCAACTTCCACGGCGCCCCCGTCGCCTACGTCCTCGACTTCCTGGCCATCGTCGCCGCCGACGTCGCCTCGATGTCCGAGCGCAGGACCGACCGCTTCCTGGACGTGGCCCGCAACCACGGACTGCCCGCCTTCCTCGCCGACGATCCGGGCGTCGACTCCGGCCACATGATCGCCCAGTACACCCAGGCGGCCGTCGTCTCGGAGATGAAGCGCCTGGCGGCCCCCGCCAGCGTCGACTCGATCCCGAGCTCGGCCATGCAGGAGGACCACGTCTCCATGGGCTGGTCGGCCGCGCGCAAGCTGCGCCGCTCGGTCGACGGGCTGACGCGGGTGCTGGCCGTGGAGGTGCTCACCGCCGCCCGCGGCATCGACCTGCGCGCGCCGCTCCAGCCCGCCCCGGCGACCGCCGCGGTGGTCAGGGCGCTGCGCGAGAACGTGCCGGGTCCAGGGCCCGACAGGTTCCTGGCACCCGAGATCGAAGCCGTCGTCCGCCTGGTCGCCGACGGCACCGTCGTCTCCGCCGCGGAATCCGTCACCGGCCCGCTGGCGTAACTCGGACGTCTCGGGGACCCTCAGGAGCCCGCTCCCGAGGGTCCCCGAGCAAGCCGCGGCCTCGGCGGGGGTGCCCACACCCCCCATCCCGTACGGCAAGCCGACGAGAGCCCACCCCCGGCACGGGGCGGGCGCCCGTCCAGGGTGACGCTCCTCGGGAGCGCGTGGCCGGCCGCCCAGACGCGGCCCGCCACACCCGCCACCGTCACCGCAGCGCGACGATCAGGTCGATCTCCAGCATCAGCCCCGGCATGAACAGCTTCGACACCTCCACGGTCGTGCTCGCGGGCGGTGTGCCGGTGATGTACTTCCTGCGCACCTCCCCATAGGCGGAGCGCTCGTCCATGTCCGTCAGGTAGGTCCTGATGAAGGCGATGTCCTCGAACCCGGCCCCCTGGTCGGCGAGGATCTTGCCGATGTTCTGGAAGACGGCCTCGGCCTGCGCCGTCATGTCGCCCTCGCCGATCACCTCGCCGCGCTCGTCGAAGGCGGCCTGTCCGGAGACGTAGAGCATGTCGCCCACGCGGACGGCATGCGAGTAGAACCCGTTGGTGGCCGGCACGCTGTCCGAATTCACCGGCACCGCGCGCGACCCCGTGGCCCCGTTCAGGGGCTCCTCGGTGACGAAGGCGGCGATGGACGTCACGTCCCGCTCGCCGTAGCCCACCTTCTCCGCCGCCTCCAGCCGAGCCTGCGCCGCCCGCGCCATCGTCGCCCCTTCCCACGCTCCCAGCCGCACGTCCTTGGCAGCCAGTCCCAGCGCGTACCTGGTCTCCTCTGCCGGGTCCGCGATCCGGGACGCCAGCACGCCCAGCGGCATCCCGCCCAGCACCTGCGCCAGCGCCTCACGCGGCACCCCGTGCGCCTCGCCGTACGCGAAGGTCTCGGCCAGCAGCACCTGCGCGGGCACCAGCGCCCCCATCACGGCCACCTTCAGCGCCGCCCCGGCCCCGAGCGGACCGAGTTCGAGGACGTTCCCGAAGACCGACAGCACCTGCCTGCACGCCGACACGTCGCCGCCGGCCAGGACCGTCAGCGTGCCGTCGGCGGCGGGGCCGACGCTGCCCAGCACGGGCGCGTCCACGAGCGCCACGGACGAGGGCAGCAGCGCCCGCAGCCGCCGCACCGCCTCGGGCCCGATCGTGGACATCTCCACCACCGTCGCCCCTGGCCGCAGCCCGTCCAGCGCCTGGGTCAGCACCTCCTCGACGGCCTGGCCGTCGCGCAACATGGTGATGACCAGGTCGGCGCCCTCCACCGCCGCGCGTACCGGGCCGAGCCCGCGCTTCCACACCGTCACCTGGTGCCCGGCCTCCATGAGGCGCCGGGCCATGGGGACGCCCATGCGTCCCTGTCCGAGAAATGCAATCACGTGCTGATTCAAGCGCGATGCGAGCCATTCCACCACCGACTATGCTGCATGCCAGCCATGCTTGAGACGAATGACTTGAGGCTGTTCACCGAGGTCGCCCGCGAGGGCTCCTTCACCGGTGCCGCCGAGCTGCTCGGCTACACCCAGTCCGCCGTGTCGCGCCGCGTCGCCGCGATGGAGCGCGCGGCGGGAGGTCCGCTGTTCGTGCGGCTGGCCAGGGGCGTCCGGCTCACCCCGGCGGGCGTCGCGCTGCGCAGGCACGCCGTGGCCGTCCTCGACCGCCTGGACCGGGCGCAGGAGGAGCTGGCCGCGATCCACCGCGGCAGCGGCGGCACGCTGCGCGTCGGCGCCTTCGCCACCGCGAACGTCTGGCTGGTCCCGCAGGCGCTCAAGGCGTTCGGCGAGCACCACCCGAACGTCGAGGTGCGCCTGACCGAGGGCCTGTCGGGGCAACTGCTCGACCAGCTCGACGGCGGCGCCCTCGACGTGGCCGTGGTCAGCGACTATCCGGCGGGCCTGCCCGCGGCGGCCGAGACGGTGCTGCTGCTGGAGGAGCGGCTGCTGGTGGCGCTGCCCTCGGGACACCGGCTGGCCGACCGCGAGGTGATCGACCTGCGCGACCTGGCGGAGGAGACCTGGATCGAGGCCGCGCCCCGCGGGCAGCCGACGATCCTGACCGCCGCCTGTGCCAGGGCGGGGTTCACGCCGCGTGGCGGGCTGCGGGTGGCCGAGTGGACGGGCAAGTTCGGCTATGTCGCGGCCGGGCTCGGTGTGACGCTGGTGCCGGAGCTGGCGGCGCGGGCCGTACCAGACGAGCTGGTGGTGCGGCCGATCTCCGAGGAGGGGTCGCGCAGGAAGGTCTACGCGGCGCTGCCGGAGGTGCCGCTGCCGTCCGCGCTGGCCTTCGTCGGAATACTGGGACAATAGGGGCGTGCACGACAGTTTCGCCCATGTCGGTGGCCTCCTGGCGACCAGGCTCAGAGACCTCACCACCGACCTGGCCGCCCTCGACAGCTCCGGCTGGTGGGCCGTCGTGGTCGACTACGAGGGCAAGGTCACCTGCGCCGGCTTCGACGACGTACGGCAGGCGCCGCTGCCCGCCGCCGGAGCGTGGCACGGGCCCGCGCGGGGAGACTGGCGCAGTTCCCTCGACCAGGACGCCTACGAACGCGGCGTGCAGCGCATCCGCGACTACATCGAGCAGGGCGAGGTCTACCAGGCCAACCTCTGCCGCGTCCTGTCCGCGCCGCTCGGCCCCGAGGCCGACCCGCTCGCGCTGGCGGCCAGGCTCCAGAAGGGCAACCCCGCCCCCTACGCCGCCGTGGTCAGCGTTCCCGGGCTGAGCGTGGTGTCGGCCTCGCCCGAGCTGTATCTCTCGCGCGACGGCGCCACCGTGGAGTCCAAGCCCATCAAGGGCACCGGCGCCACCGCCGCCGACCTGCTGGACAAGGACTACGCCGAGAACGTCATGATCGTCGACCTGGTCCGCAACGACCTCGGCAGGGTCGCCGAGGTCGGCTCGGTCAGCGTGCCGTCGCTGTGCGCGGTCGAGGAGCACCCCGGCCTGGTCCATCTGGTGTCGACGGTCAGGGCCAGGTTGGCCGAGGGCACGGGGTGGGCCGAGCTGTTCGGCGCGACCTTCCCGCCCGGCTCCGTCACCGGGGCGCCCAAATCTTCGGCCCTGCGCATCATCAATGAGCTCGAACCCGAGCCCCGAGGGCCCTACTGTGGGGCCGTGGGCTGGGTCGACGCCGACCGGCGCACGGCCGCGCTGGCCGTCGGCATCCGCACGTTCTGGATCACCGAAGGGGAGATCCGCTTCGGCACGGGGGCGGGCATCACGTGGGGGAGCGACCCCCGCGGGGAATGGCGCGAAACCGAGCTGAAGGCGTCGCGGCTCATCCATTTGGCATCCTCAGGAGGAAATCGATGAACGTTCCCGTCTGGGTCAACGGGGAACTGCTGGATCCGGCACAGGCCACCGTCTCGGTGTTCGACCACGGGCTGATGGTGGGCGACGGCGTGTTCGAGACCGTCAAGTGCGTCAACGGCGAGTCGTTCGCGCTCACCAGGCACCTCGACCGGCTCAAGCTGTCGGCCCAGCGGATGGACCTGCCCGAGCCCGACGTCGACGCCATCGCCGACGGCGTGCGCCGCTGCCTGGCCGCGGCGCCCGCCTGGCCGCTCGGCCGCATCCGCATCACCTACACCAGCGGTCCTGGCCCGCTCGGCTCCGACCGGGGCAACCAGGGCACCACCGCGATCGTCATCGTCGGCGAGCAGGCCGCCTTCCCGCTGACCGCCGACGTGACCGTGGTCCCGTGGCCGCGCAACGAGCGCGGCGCGCTGTCGGGGGTGAAGTCGACGTCGTACGGCGACAACGCCAAGGCGCTGGCCTACGCCAAGGCCCGCGGCGGCGGCGAGGCCATCTTCGGCAACCTGGCGGGCAACCTGTGTGAGGGCACGGGATCGAACATCTTCCTCGTGCAGGGCGGGCGGCTGATCACGCCGACGCTGGCGTCGGGGTGCCTGGCGGGCGTCACCCGCGCGCTGACGCTGGAGTGGTGCGGCGGCGAGGAGGCCGACGTGCCGCTGTCGGCGCTGTATGAGGCGGAGGAGGCGTTCCTGACCTCGACGACCCGCGACATCCAGCCGATCCGGCTGGTGGACGGGACCGTGCTGCCGTCGGCGCCCGGGCCCGTCACGGCCAAGGCCCAGGAGATCTTCGCCGTCCGCGCAGCCGCCGACCCCGACCCGCGCTGACCCGCTCCGCGCTGACCCGATCCGGCGGCTCACATCCGATCCGGCGGCTCACGTCCGATCCGGTACGGCAAGCGGGCGAAAGGCCCCCGCGGTCACCGGTGGCCGCCCGTCCATCACGCGTGCTCCAGCAGGACTCCGGTCCCCGCCGTCACGTCGCCCGTTGCGAGAGTGCACGGGCGATGTGACGGCGGCCGGCCTGCCCGCTCCAGTGCCTCACCCAACCCCGACAGAACCGCCCACTCCAAGCGGGGCACCACCGCTTCGCCCTGGCCGGACACGACCGGCGCGCCCTGGTCGCTGTCCGCGCCGGGCTCGACCGTCCCGGCTCTGTCACCCACCTGCCCTCCCTCGACGTCCTGCCCACGCTGGACATGTGAGACGTCATGCGAGGAGCCTCGGCCGCAACCGCCCGGCCTGCCCGAGCAGCTGATCGGCGCGAGCGCCGACGTCTTCTTCGGCCACTTCCTGGACGTGGGGACCCGCCACCCAGACGCGATCCCGGCGGAGATCCGCGCCGTGACGCCGAGCCGCCCGATCACACTCGCCTAGCCAAATGCCAAAACTATGGTTAGCCTTGCCTAACTGTTGACCTCCCCTAAGCGAGAACGGAAGCTTCACCATGCGCGCATGGCGTCCGGTCCTGGTACTCACCGCCCTGAGCGTTGTGCTCGCCGGTTGCGGCTCCGGAGACAATCCCGGCACTACCACTGCAGCCTCCGCCGCACCCTCCACCGCACCGTCCGGCCCCTGGTCGTTCACCGACGGGTCCGGCAAGGTCGCCAAAGCGGCAAGGTCGCCAAAGCGGATCATCGCGCACGCGGGCGAGGCGGCCGCGTTGATGTCCTTCGGCATCAAGCCGGTCGGCATCTACGCCGACGAGTCGGTCAAGACCGACGCGAACCTGAAAGATCTCGACCTGACCGGCATCGAGATCCTGGGCCAGGAGTGGGGCAAGATCGACGTGGAGAAGGCCGCGGCCCTGCGGCCAGACCTGATCGTCGGCGACTGGTGGCCGGCGGAGAAGGCGTACAGCGGCCTGGAGGAAGGCGTCGACGAGAAGAGCAAGAAGCTCGCCGAGCTGGCCCCGGTGGTGGGTGTCTCCCAGGGCAAGTCGATCGTCGATCTGGCCAAGGGGTATGAGGACCTCGCCAAGAGCCTGGGTGCCGATGTCGACGCCCCGCAGATCGCCGCGAACAAGAAGCGCTTCGACGACGCGGTCGCCACGTTCAAGGCGGCGGTAGCGGCCAAGCCGGGCCTCACGGTGGCCGCGATGTCGCCCGCGGACGACAAGGTGTACGTGGCCAACCCCGAGTACGCGCCCGAACTGCTGGACTTCCAGCGCTGGGGGCTGAAGGTGATCAACCCGGACAGCCCGGACCCCGGCTTCCCGTACTGGGAGAACCTGAGCTGGGAGAACGTCGACAAGTACCAGCCCGACCTGATCCTGTGGGACGGCCGTAGCTTCAAGCCCACCGCCAATGCCGAGTGGGGTAAGAAGCAGCCCACCTGGTTCAAGATCAAGGCGGCCAAGGCGGGGGCGGTTGTGTCGTGGCCGGCGTACTGGCTGCACACCTACGGCCACTTCGCCACCGAGCTGGACAAGCTGACGGCGGCGGTCAAGGCCGCGGACCCGAACGTCGGCAACTGATCACCACTGATGAGCAGTTCGACACATCTCGCACGTAGAGCCGCGGCCCTCGGGCCGGGGCTCGCCGTGCTGTGCGTACTACTGGCCCTGGTCGCCTTTCTCAGCGTCACCCTGGGCTCGCGCTCGATCGGCCTGGCGGAGGTGCTGCGCGCCTTGGGCAGTCTGGACACCGACGGGTCGATCAACAGCACGGTCACGCTGGAGCTGCGCGTGCCCCGCACGCTGCTCGGCATCCTGGTGGGCGCCGCCCTCGGCGTCGCCGGCGCCATCCTGCAGGGCGTCACCCGCAACCCGCTGGCCGATACGGGGATCATGGGCATCAACTCGGGCGCGGCTGTCTTCGTGGTCTTCGCCATCACGGTGCTCGGCGTGCGCGGCGCGGATGTCTACGTCTGGTTCGCCTTCGCCGGGGCGATCGGGGCCCTCGTGCTGGTGTACGCGATCGCGTCGCTCGGCAGGGAGGGCGCCACCCCGGTCAAGCTGGCCCTGGCCGGCGCGGCCGTCACCGCGGGGCTGGCCTCGGTGACCACCGGGATCGTGATGACCAATGTGGACGCGCTCAACGAGCTGCGGTTCTGGCAGGTGGGGTCGCTGGCCGGGCGGTACGCCCCGATTCTTACCGGGGTCGCGCCGTTCCTCATCCTCGGGCTGGTCGCCTCGCTGGGTTTCGGGCGGGCGCTCAACGGGCTCGCGCTCGGCGAGGACATGGCCCGCGGCCTCGGCCAGCAGGTCACCCGGACCCGGGCGGCAGCGTTCGGCGTGGTCGCGGTGCTCGCCGGCGCCGCCACGGCCGCCTGCGGACCGATCGTCTTCGTCGGGCTGGTCGTACCGCACGTCGCGCGGTTCATCTGCGGCCCGGACTACCGGTGGATCCTGCCGTACTCCATGCTGCTGGCCCCCATCATGCTGCTGCTGGCCGACGTGCTCGGCCGGGTGGTGGCCGCCCCCGACGAACTGCAGGTCGGTGTGGTCCTCGGCGTGCTCGGGGCGCCGGCGTTCGTCGGCATCGTCCGCTACCGCCGGTTGTCGGAGGCGTGACCGTGAAAACGACCACGACCGCCGGCGCCTTCCGCACCACCCGGCGTCGCCGGACCACCCGTTCGCTTGTGGTGACGTGCTCGCTGGCCATGGCCGCCAGCGCACTGTTCGTGCTCACCATGATGGTGGGCAGCTTTCAGCTCAGCGCGGGCGAGGTCATCGCCTCGGTGCTCCACCTGCGCGACGACCCCAGCGTGGATTTCGTTGTCCGGGGGTTGCGGCTGCCCACCGCGGCGTCCGCGCTGGCCGTCGGTCTCGCCCTCGGCGCCGCCGGGACGATCTTCCAGCAGCTGCTGCGCAACCCTCTCGCGTCTCCCGATTTCGTCGGCATCAACTCAGGCGCCGGGCTCGCCGCCATCACCGGGATCGTGCTGTTTCAGGTCAGCGGGCTGGCCGTGAGCGCCCTCGCTCTCGCAGGGGCCGTCGTCGCCGCCCTGCTGATGTACGTGCTCGCCTGGCGCGACGGCGTGGCCGGCTACCGGTTCATCCTCATCGGCATCGGCGCCGGGCTCTTCTTCGACGGCCTGATCGGCTACATGCTGAGCCGAGCCCAGCTGTCCGACGCCCGGCAGGCGATGCATTGGCTGACCGGCTCCGTCGGGCAGGCCGACGCCGGCGAACTGCGGCTCCTCCTCGGCGCCGTGCTGCTCCTCCTGCCCACCGCGGTCCTCCTGCAGCGGCAGCTGCGGGCGCTCGAACTCGGCGACGACACCGCTCGGGCGCTGGGGAGTCGTACCGAGCTCAGTCGCGCCGGCCTCCTCGCCACGGCGGTGGTGCTGACGGCCTTGGCCGTCGCCGTGGCCGGCCCCATGGTCTTCGTCGCACTCGTCGCCGGACCGATCGCCAACCGGCTGCTCGGCCCCGCCACAGGCGGGATCGTCCCAGCCGCGCTGGTCGGCGCCGCGCTGCTGCTCACCGCCGACCTCATCGCCGTCCACCTGCTGCCGACGCCGCTGCCCACCGGCGTGGTGACCGGTGCGGTCGGCGCGCCCTACCTGCTGTGGCTGCTGGCCACCACCAACCGGCAAGGAGCGGGTGGATGACCCGACTACGCGCCGAGGGTGTGACCCTCGGATACGACGACCAGGCGGTCGTGACCAACCTCGACGTCCTGGTGCCTGACGGCAGGATCACGGCGATCGTGGGCGCCAACGCGTGCGGCAAGTCCACGCTGCTGCGCGGCCTGGCCCGGCTGCTCAAGCCCCGCCGCGGCGCCGTGTACCTCGACGGCAAGGCACTGACCGAGCTGAGCACCCACGAAGTGGCCAAGACACTCGGGCTGCTGCCGCAGACCCCCCTCGCGCCCGACGGCATCACCGTCGCCGACCTGGTCTCCCGCGGCCGCTACCCGCACCAAGGGTGGTTCCGCCGCTGGACGGAAGGCGACGACGACGCGGTCACCCGCGCCCTCGACGCCACCGGCACCGCCGACCTGGTCAACCGCCCGCTCCGGCAGCTTTCCGGCGGCCAGCGGCAGCGCGTCTGGGTGGCGATGGCGCTCGCCCAGGACACCGATCTGCTGCTCCTGGACGAGCCCACCACCTACCTGGACATCAATCACCAGGTGGAGCTGCTGCGGCTGCTGCGGAAGCTGAACGCGGAGTCCGGCAAGACCATCGTGGTCGTGCTGCACGACCTCAACCTCGCGTGCCGCTTCTGCGACCACGTCATCGCGATGGCAGAGGGCGCCATCGTCGCAGAGGGCGCCCCAACCTCGGTGATCACCGCGGAGCTGGTCGAGAAAGTCTTCGGCCTCAGCTGCGTCGTGGTGCCCGACCCGGTCGCCGGCACCCCGATGGTGGTGCCTTCCTGATGGCGCTCCCGGTGCTGGTCCGGGTGTGAGCACCACCGACACCCGCGTCGACCCGGCCACCCTGCGTACGGCGACCGGACGCGAAGCCACCCGTTGGGTCGTGGCGCACTGCCGTGAAGCGTCATGGCTGACGGCCGCCACCGTGCTCACCACGGTGGCCGGTGCCGCGCTTCAGGTGCTGCCGGTGCTCCTGCTCGGCCGGGTGGTCGACGGGGTGATCGAAGGCGAACCGCCATCGATCCTGGTGACGATCGGCGCCCTGATGGTCGCCGCCGCGCTCGCCGGCTCGGCGGCCACCGCGGCGTCGACGTACCTGATCGGACGGCTGGGCGCGGATCTGCTCGCGCGGCTGCGGGAGGGCGCCGTCCGGGCGGTGCTGGCGATGCCGAGCGCGCGGATCGAGCAGGTCGGCAGGGGAGACGTGCTGTCCAGGGTCGGCGACGATGTGGCCGTGCTGTCCAAGGGCATCCGCACGGCCATCCCCACGGTGTTGTCGGCGGGAGTGCTGGTCGTCATCGCCACGGTCGGCATGTTCGGACTGGACTGGAGACTCGGCCTTGCGGGCGCCGGCGCGCTGCCCGCGTACGCGCTGGCCCTGCGCTGGTATCTCCCTCGGTCCGCCCCGCTCTACCAGGAGCAGCGGGCGGCCCAGGCCGACCGAGCACAGGCGTTGATCAGTGGCCTGAACGGGATCGACACGGTCCGGGCGTATCGCCTTGAGGACGCCTTCCGCGAGCAGGTCACCAGAGAGTCGTGGCGGGTACGCGATCTCGGCATCGAGGTGTTCCGGTTCTTCGGCCGGTTCGTCGGCAGAGAGAACCGCGCCGAGTTCATCGGGCTGGTCCTGATCATCGTGGTGGGGTACGCCCTGTTGGAGGCCGATGCCGCCAGCCTGGGCGAGGTGTCGGCGGCCCCGCTGCTGTTCCACCGGCTGTTCAACCCACTGGGCTCCATCATGTTCACCTTCGACGAGGCGCAGAAGTCGGGCGCGAGCCTGACCCGGGCTGGTCGGGGTGCTGGGCGAGGCCGCGCAGGACCGGCTGGTCGGCAGTGCGGCCGCCGTGTCCGCGGACGTCGTGCCGTACCCGGTGACGGTCGAGGGACTGACGTTCAGCTACCCCGATTCCGAGGAGCCGGTCCTCCTGGATGTCGACCTGGCGATCCCGGCCGGGGGTTCGCTCGCGCTGGTGGGCGCGACGGGCGCGGGCAAGACCACCCTGGCCGCGCTGATCGCGGGCATCGGCACCCCGCAGGCGGGATCGGTGCGCATCGGGCCGACCGACCTCGCAGACCTGGACGAGGCAGGGGCGCGCGCCTTGGTGAGCATCCTGACGCAGGAGACGCACGTGTTCTCCGGTCCGCTCGCCGACGACCTGCGGCTGGCCGCGCCGGAAGCGACCGACGCCGAACTGATGGACGCGTTGCGCGCGGTCGGCGCCGACGGGTGGGCCGACGCGCTGCCCGATGGGCTGAACACCATGGTCGGCGAGGGCGGCGAGCGCCTGGACGTCACCAAGGTCGCCCAGATCGCCTTGGCCCGGCTGGTGCTGGGCCGGTCGCCGGTGGTGGTGCTCGACGAGTCGACCGCGGAGGCGGGCAGCGAGGGCGCCGCCGAGCTGGAGCGGGCTGTGTCGGCCGCGTGCCAGGGCCGGACCACGCTGTTGGTGGCGCACCGGCTGACGCAGGCGATGGCGGCGGACCGGATCGCCGTGCTGGACGCGGGACGCGTGGTGGAGCAGGGAACTCACGAGCAGCTGGTGGCTCTGGGCGGCCGGTACGCGCGACTGTGGCGGGCCTGGCGAGAGGGCGGTCAGCTCGATGACGACTCCTGACACGCAGCGGCCCCGCCGGGGGTCCGACATCCTCTGGACCGCACTGCGGCGCAACGTCGGCGCCATGACCTGGGGCACCGTCCTCATGGGCATGTACCAGGCGGGTGAGACCGCCTTCCCCATCGCGCTCGGCCTCATCGTCGAACACACGATGCGGGACCGGAGCCTCGGCTCGCTCGCCCTGTCGATCGCCGCGTTGGCCGTGATCATCACGACCGTGTCGCTGTCGTGGCGGTTCGGGATGCGCGTCCTGCAGCAGGCCAACACGACCGAGGCGCACCGCTGGCGGGTACGGGTCGCCGCCTGCGGACTCCAGCCGGTGGCCAGGGACGTCGACCTCAAGTCCGGCGAGGTGCTGACCATCGCCACCGAGGACGCCGACCAGACCGCCGACATCATCGAGGTGGTGCCGCTGCTGATCAGCTCCCTGGTCGCGGTGGTGATCACGGCGGTGGCGCTGGGCATGGCCAGCATCTGGCTCGGCTCGCTGGTGATCGTGGGGACCGTCGCGATCCTGTCGATCCTGAGCGTGATGTCCAAGCGGATCGGCGTCAGTACCCGCGAACAGCAGGCGCGGGTGGCGCGGGCGGGCGCGAAGGTCGCCGACCTGATCACCGGCCTGCGCCCGCTGCACGGCTTCGGCGGCAACGACGCGGCGTTCCTGTCCTACCGAAAGGTCAGTACGGAGGCGAAGCACCAGGCGATCACCGTCGCCCGGGTGAACGGCGCGTACGCGGGCGTCGCGCTGGCCCTCAACGCGATCCTCGCCGCCGCCGTGACCCTGACGGCGGGGTGGCTCGCGTTCCGGGGCCAGATCACCATCGGGCAGCTCGTCATGGCCGTGGGGCTGGCGCAGTTCGTCATGGAACCGCTCAAGCTGTTCTCAGAGATGCCGAAGTACGTGATGATCGCGCGCGCGTCGGCCGAGCGGATGGCCCTGGTGCTGGCCGCGCCGCCGGTGATGATCCCGGGGCGGGACCGCCCGTCCGCGGGCGGGGACCTCGAGGTCGACTGCGTCCGGTACGGGTCCCTGCGCAAGGTGAGGTTCCAGGTGTCGGCCGGCGAGTTCGTGGCGATCGCCGCCTACCAGCCGCGCACGGCGGCCGACCTGGCATCGGTCCTGGCCGTGAACGTCCCGCCCGGCGCGTATGAGGGTGTGGTGCGGGTCAGCGGGCAGGAGACGGCGGACCTGTCGATCGAGGCGGTCCGCGAGCACATGCTGGTGAACCCGTACGACGGGGAGATCTTCGCGGGCACCCTCCGCACGAACATCGACCCGTCGGGCTCCAGCCGGATGGTCCCCGAGGCCGTCGAGGCGTCGATGCTGACCGACGTCGTCGCCCTCCACCGCGAAGGACTCGACTACGGCGTCCGCGATCGCGGCGCGAACCTATCCGGCGGGCAGCGCCAACGGCTGTCTCTGGCCCGCGCCCTCGCCGCCGACGCCGACGTCCTCGTCCTGCACGACCCGACGACCGCGGTCGACGCGGTCACCGAGCAGCTCATCGCGCGCAACCTCGCCGCGCTGCGCCGAGGGCGCACCACCATCGTGATCACCAGCAGCCCGGCCCTCCTGGACGCCGCCGACCGGGTCCTCGTCCTGGACGACGGCATCGTCACCGCGGAGGACACGCATCGGAACCTCCTCGCCACCGACGAGGACTACCGTCTGGCCGTGGCCCGGTGACCGTAGGCACTACTTCCGCTTACGGTTACGCTCCGTGCGGCGCTGTCGATTCGCGGCCAGTGGCCAGCCTGACCAGTCGCCGCAGTGACCACCGCATGAACGCCCTGGCCACCGGGCGCACGAGCGTGCCGAGCGGCAGCGACAGCTCCTCGGCCCAGATGAGGCGCCCGCCCGCGATCCTGAACACGCCCGTGCCGCGCACCAGCAGCCCCGTGTGCCTGACCGCGACCGCCGTGGGCGGTTCCCACCGGGTGATGACCATCGTGTCGAGGAAGCCGAGCCTGCCGACGCCGGTGAAGGCGGCCAGCTCGCTGCCCACGCCGCGCCCGTCGCCCTCGACGACGCGCGCGGTGGTCAGCAACATCCACTCGGGGTGCCTCGACCAGTCGGTCAGGACCTGGAACAGCCGCTCGGCGAGCAGGTCCGTCGGCACGGCGACAGCCAGGCGGGTCGGCATGATCCCTACTGTACGGCCGGACCGCGACGCCTGGAGCCGCATGCGGTGCGGGCCGCGCCGGGCTTCTCGCTTCACGGGCGATGTGACGGCGGCCGGCCCGCGCGCCCGAGTGGCGTCGACCGACAGGCGGGTGTGGTGACCACAGGAGAGCTCACACCGGCTTGCCGTACCAGAGAAAACGGTCAGAAGCTCTTCTGGGTCTGCACGTTGAAGTCGGTCATCTTCACCGACTTCGCCGGGTCCGTCAGCGGGTCGTTGATCTCGATGACGTCCAGGCCGCGCAGTATGTCGCTGGAGTAGATGTAGCCGTTGTAGTAGTACGCCGACCACGATCCCGCGATCATCGGCTCGCCGCGCTCGGGCCCGCGCTCGAAGTAGCCGATCTCCCTGGGCGCGTTCGAGTCCGTGAAGTCCCAGATCGACACCCCGCCCTGGTACCACGCCTGGACCATGATGTCCTTGCCCTTGACCGGGATCAGCGACCCGTTGTGCGCGACGCAGTTCTCCTTGGCCGTCTGCTCCCGCGGCATCTTGAAGTAGCCGCGCCGCTCCAGCTTGCCGTCCACGATGTCGTAGACCGCGTTGGCGCCCTTCGTCACCGGCGTCTTGGCGTCGCAGGTCGGCATCCCGCCGCCGCCCAGTTCGTCACCGAAGACGACCTTCGTGGCGTCGTTGTTGAACGTCGCCGAGTGCCAGATCTGGAAGTTCTCCTTGTCCTTGACCTGCTGCAACACCTTCGGCTTCACCCTGTCGGTGATGTCGAGCAGCACCCCGTCGCCGAAGCACGCGGCCGCGGCCAGGTTCTTCTCCGGGTAGGCGGTGATGTCGTGGCAGCCCGCCATGAACGAGTCGGCGCCCTGGCCGTCGGGGAAGATGTCGGGCGAGGCCACGATCTTGGCCTGCTTCGGGTCCTTCACCGGGACCTCGACGATCTGGATCAGCTCGTGCGGCGCGGGGCAGGTCTTGGAGTCGGGCTCCGGCCCCGGCGAGGAGACGTAGATGTAGAGAGTGTCGGGGTCCTTGCCGGGCACCATCGTGTGGGTGTGGGAGCCGCAGTCGGTCGCCACCGAGCTCACGTACTTGGGCGCCGCCTTGTCGGTGATGTCGAAGATGCGGATGCCCTCCCACGGCGTGCTGCTCTCCGTGGCGCCCCTGCTGCCCGGCTTGGACGCGCACGTCTCGTCGGAGCGGGGCTCGTCCACCGACAGGAACAGCAGGTTCCCGTGGACGGACACGTCGTTCTGCTGCGACTCGCACGCCACCTTGCTGACCGTCTTCGGCTTGGTGGGGTCGGAGATGTCGTAGACGGTGAAGCCGCCGAAGTTGCCCACGTAGGCGTAGTCGCCCTGGAAGGCCAGGTCGGAGTTCCAGTTCATGCCGCCGTCGAGCGGGGCCTCGCGCGGCATGTTGGCGACCAGCCTGACGTTGTCGGAGGTCATCACCTCCCCGTCGGAGTCCGCGGCGCCGGTGCTCGGGGCGGCGGGGGAGGGGGGAGCGGCGACCGCGGAGGAGGCCGCCTGCTGGGGCTGAGAGGGCGGTGGAGCCGACGAGCACGCCGACAACACGACGAGCAGTGCCCCCGCGGCACCCAGCTTGGAGAACTTCACGTGCGCCCCCTTGGGAATCGTGGACCAGTATGGAAGCTATGTCAGCCAGGTTCCGAACGCGCGGACTTTTCGTCACAGTAATGGTGACATCGGCGCTGGCGGGTTGCGCATCGGAGCTCGCCGGACCCTCATCGGTCGGCCCTGGCGCGCCCGTGATCGTCCCCGGATCGCCGGGAGGGCCCGGCCGTACGGCGCAGCCGGGGGAGAGCCTTCCGGCCCGCGACTGGTCGGCCGTGGCGGCGGACGTGCGCTTCGCCGAGGGCATGATCCCGCACCACCGGCAGGCGATGGAGATGACCGGCCTGGTCGAGGCGCGGGCGAAGGCCGAGGGCGTGCGCGCCGTGGCGCGGCAGATCGCGCTCACCCAGCGGCCGGAGATCATCGTCATGCGCGACTGGCTCGGCGCGCTCGGCAGAGCCGTACCCGATCATGGCTCGCACGCCTCCGGCGGCTACGGGATGGCCTCGCTGAAGGACATGAACGCGCTGCGCGCCGCCCGCGGCGCCGCCTTCGACCGGATGTTCCTGCAGCTCATGATCAGGCATCACGAGGGCGCGATGCGGATGGCGGGCGAGGAGCTGTCCGGCGGCCAGGACCAGCGCATGCTGCTCATGGCCAAGGACGTCTACTCCGGCCAGGGCATCGAGGTGGCGCGCATGAAGGAGCTCCTCGCCACCATCTGAAAAGCGTGATGCCCGCACCGGGGTGCGGGCATCACGGGACGAGGATCGGGGTCGGGGATCGGTCAGGACGGCCAGAGCATGTTGGTCAGCTCGGAGTCCAGATCCATGAAATCGGTCTCCCGGCCTGCGGGCACGAGATCGTACGTGCGGTGCAGGAACTCGGTGAGAGGAGCCAGGGGGACTTCGAAGAGCGCCTGTCCGAACGGCGACGTCAGGCTGATGTGGAGCGTGCGTTCGCCGTCGGCGCGTGCGGGCCAGACCTGCACGTCGCCGTCGCCGACACGCCTCACAATGCCTACAGTCAGCAGTTCGCGGGCGAAGATCCACTCGACCGGTTCGTCGTTCCCTACGTGGAAGGCCATGCGGATGGCATACGGGTCGTCGGCTGTGTAGCTCAGTCCGGCGAGCAGGGGGACGGTAGTACGGTCGGGGACCACAAGCCGAAGGCCAAGCTCGGCGGAGACGGTGGTGCTGTTCATCGTCAGCCAAACCTTTTCGTCGTACGGTCCCCTCTTCGGGGCTTTCACTGCTCTGACGGACTTCGTCCTGAGCTATGACGCGGAACGAAGAAACCTGTAGGAAAGATTCCGCCTCCAGGCCCTTCTGTAACGCAACTCACAGATGGACATTTGGGCATCTACCTGGCTAAACATCATTAACTGGGATGATGTTTGCGAGGGTTTTGCGGGTTGCTGGCGTCGTCTCGGCGCGCCCTGCACGACCTTTCGGGCGATCGGGGCCTTCCGGAACAGCTTGATGGTATGCCAACGAGACGCCATGCTGACGGGCAACCGCCGCCTTTGGCCCCAATCCCCCTCCGGGTCGCGTCGCTTCGCGAGTGGTCGGGAAGTGCGGTATGGTTTTCCACGTCGGCGCCGCGAGGGGCCGGACAGGGCGGGCGATTAGCTCAGCGGGAGAGCGCTTCGTTCACACCGAAGAGGTCACTGGTTCGATCCCAGTATCGCCCACCATCTCGAAGGCCGCTCCGCAACACGCGGGGCGGCCTTTTCGATCTCCCGAGTGGGCATCCGCTGGGAAGATCCGCTCCACCGCCTGAGCCGGTTGTCAGCCCAGGGCGGCCAGCTTACGCTGAAGCAGGCTGCGCTCGCGCTCGTTCCCGCACAGCCTGACGGCGAGCTCGAGCTCACGCCGCGCGTCGTCGCGCTTTCCGAGGCGGCTGAGCAGCTCGCCGCGCACGCTCGGCAGCAGATGAGAGCCGGACAGGTGCCCCGCCGCGACCAGATCGTCGACGACGGCAAGCGCGGCTGCCGGGCCCTGGGCCATGGAGATCGCGACCGCCCGGTTGAGCTCGACGACGGGCGAGGGCGCCAGGCGGCCAAGCGCCTCGTAGAGCAGCACTATCCGGTCCCAGTCCGTCTCCTCGACGGACGGCGCGACCGCATGACATTCGGCGATCGCGGCCTGCACGCCGTACACACCAAGACCATGGCCGACGCGCCCGGCTTGAGCCAAGGCCGCCCGCCCGCGCCGGATCGCCGCCCGGTCCCAACGCCGGCGGTCCTGCTTCTCCAGCAGGACCGGTTCACCGTCCTCGTCCAAGCGCGCGGGGAACCGGGCGGCGGTGAGCTCGAAGAGGGCGAGCAGGCCGTGCACCTCCGACTCGTCCGGGACCAGCCGCGCCAGGATCCGGGTCAGCCGGACCGCCTCGCGAGCCAGATCGGGGCGGATCCACTCACTTCCTGAGGTGGCGGTCGAGCCCTCGGTGAAGATCAGGTACAGCACGCTGAGCACCGAGCCGAGCCGCTTGCGGCACTCGTCGGGCGGTGGCATCTCGAACGGCACCTGCGCGGCCGCGAGCGTCTTCTTGGCCCGCGTGATGCGCGCCTGCACCGTGGCGGTCGGCACGAGGAAAGCCCGGGCGATCTCGTCGCTCGTGAGGCCGCCGAGGACGCGGAGCGTGAGCGCGATCCGGGCCTCGCGCGACAGCACCGGATGGCAGGCGATGAACATCAGCGCCAACAGGTCGTCATCGACGCGGTCCGGATCCCACAGCAGGTCGGTGTCCGGTGCCGCGCCCACCGGAGGCGTTGCCTGTTGAGCGGAGGCGACACCGCCCTCGCCCAGGTGGCGGGCGAGGGCGGCGTACCTCTCGTCGAGTGCCGAGCGGCGGCGGAAGGAGTCGATCGCGCGCCGCCGGGCCGCGGTGAGCAGCCACCCCGCGGGATTGCGCGGCACGCCGTCTCGCGGCCAGGCGACGAGCGCCTCGGCCAGCGACTCCTGTGCCACGTCCTCGGCCAGCGCGAAATCGCCGGTGAACCGGGCGAGCGCGCTGACGATGCGCGCGGACTCGATCCGCCACACCGCCGCGACGGCCTGGCGGCCGCCGTACGGATCGATCACAGGCCCTCCTTTGTCGGGCCTGTGATCCAGGATGCTGTGTTGACTGGTTCGCTCGCGAGCTCGCTCACAGCTGGCCGGTCGCCACCCGCCATGCCCGCTCCTTCTGGATCCACTCGTTGTCCTGCGGGAACTCGTCGATGCTGGTGACGCGGCGGATCTCGGCCTTCATCCCCGGACCGCTCATCGGCGCCCGCTTGGCCCACTCGACGGCCTCTTCCTTCGAGGCGACATCGAGGATCCAGTAGCCGCCGAACAGTTCCTTGGTCTCACCGTAAGGCCCGTCGGTGGCGACGGGCGGCTCGCAGGAGTAGTCCACGACGACGCCCTGTGACGCGTCATCGAGACCCTCCGCGGCGACCAGCACGCCCGCCGAGATCATCTCGTCGTTGAACTTGCCCATGGACTCGATGATCTCGTTGAAGTCGACGTCCTGGAACGCGGCGTAGGCCTCGTCGCTCGCGCGCATGATCAGCATGTACTTCACGGTTTCCTCCTGCGGTGTCCAGGGTCCCGTTCGGACCCTCTCACCCATGCGTCGAACGGCGGAACCGCCGAATCGACATCGCGCGCAAGATAATCCGAAAAGGGGGTCGGCACGCTCAGCCGTGGTCGGGGAGAGGATCGCCGAGGCCTATGACGGCCTCGCCAACACCGAAGAGACGCTGATCCTCATGAATCACTACCCGCTCGAGAACGCGGGATGGGCCGGTCGTCTCCAGTCCGACAACGCTGACATCGTCGAAGCCATGGCGAAGCTGAACGGGTAGCAAGCAAGAGCCGCCCGGACCAGTCGGCCAGAAGGGGTGTCAGCGTGTCAGCGCCGCCGCCCTCACCTCAAAGATCGCCGGAAAGCGCAGAGTGGGGCGGGCAGCCGGTCACCAGCCCTCGTCGAAATCGCAGATGTTCACCGTCACGCTCCGCTGGCGGCTCGCGGGCGTGATCACCTCGAAGACGACCCGGTACGAGCCCGCCTCCTTCCAGGTGATGGACGGAAGCACGATCTTGTCCGACGGGCTGCTGTCGCGCCTGCCCATGCTCTGCCCGTTGACCCGCCACCGGTAGCTGATCGTGCCCGTCGCCTCGACGTCGGCGTAGATGTTCATGTCGTAGCGCCAGCAGTCGCCCATCCTGATCCCCTCGTAGCGCAGGCTGACCGAGGTCACGCTCCCGCTGGCGGTGCTCGGCTTGGGGGTGCGTCTGGTCGGCGGGGCGGTGGGGGCGGAGCTGGGGCGCGTGGCCGACTCTCCGGGTTCGGCGGTGGGGCGGGCGCGGGTCGCGCTCTTGGTGGGCTTGGCTGGCGCGGTGTTCGAGGGGCGTCCGGTCTTCGCCGCGGTGGCGTTGCCTGACGTATCAGGGGTCGTCGTGGTGGCGGTGGCTGAGCGGCCCGTCGTGATGGCGCCTGAGGGGCCGGGGGGAAGGGCGGCGACGGTTCCGGTGCTGCTGTCGTCCGGCCAGGTGGAGACGGCCCACCAGGCCCCGGCGGTCACGCAGGCCACGGCGAGCGCCGCGCCGCCCGCCACGAGCGCGGACCTGCGGTGACGGCGGACGGGCTCCGTCCGAGGAGGCGCCTGGCCGCCGATGAGCTGGAAGAGCACATCCTGCATGGCGGGGCGGCGGGCCGGGTCCTTGGCGAGGCAGGCGGCCACGACGGGGCGCAGCGCGTCGGGGACGCCCGATAGGTGGGGCTCGCCGTACTGGATCCTCCTGATCACCTCGGGCAGCGACCCCCTGCCGAAGGGCGGTGTGCCCGTGGCGGCGAACACCATCACCCCCGCCCAGGCGAACACGTCCGCCGCCGGCCCGACCTCGGCGCCGGCCAGCTGTTCGGGGGCCATGTAGGAGGGGGTGCCGACGATGCTGCTGGTGACCGTGAGGGCGGAGCCCGCCGCGCGGGCGATGCCGAAGTCGATGACGCGCGGCCCGTCCCGTCCGAGCAGCACGTTGGCGGGCTTGAAGTCCCGGTGCACGACGCCCGCCCGATGGATGGCGGCCAGCGCCGTGGCGGTGCTGATGGCCAGCCGTTGCAGGTCGGCGCCGAGGTGGCGGCCCGCCTGATGTAGGGAGGGGCCCTCGACGTACTCGGTCACGATGTACGGCCGGCCGCCCAGCGAAGCGTCGAGGACCTGCGCGATGCAGAACGGCTCCACCCTGCGCGCCGCTGCGATCTCCTTGGCGAAGCGGTCGTCACCGGCGAACCCCTCGCGCAGCGTCTTGACCGCGACGGGACGTCCGTCGGGCGCGGTGGCGAGATAGACCACGCCCTGCCCGCCCTCGCCGAGCTGCCTGACGACCCGGTACGGGCCGATCGAGAACGCCGTCATCAGTACTCCACCGAACAGACGTCGATCGAGGCGTTCCTGCTGGCCGTACCCGGTGAGGTGACCCGCAGGCCGATCCTGTGCGAGCCTTCCTTCAGCATGTACTGCGGAGCGGTCACGAACGCGGTGTAGGCGTCGTCGGGGACCCAGCTCTTGCCGCTGGTGACCACCTTCCCGTCCACGATCCACTGGTAGGAGATCCACACCGACTTCTTGCTCGACTCCACATCGGTCTGGAAGTGCACCGGGGGTTTGTAGCAGCCGTCCGCCTCGCTCTGCCCTGGCCCGCCGGAGATCGCGAAAGGCAGGATGCTGACCCTCGCGCTCACGGCGGGCTTGCGCGTGGCGGGGGCGGTGCGCCGGGTCGACGTGGACGGTTCAGCGGTGGACGTCGGCCGCGCGGTCGTCGGCCTGGAGGTGGGCGTGGGCTTGTCCGTAGCGGCGGGCCGGGGCGAGCGGGTGGCCTTGCGGGTCTTCTTCGTGCCGGGCGTGACGCGCCTGGCCGGCATGGACGTGCTTTCTTCCGGCGTCTGGACGGCCGTGGTGACGGCGGCGAGCAAGGGGTCGGAGCCCATACCGTCCGCCGCGGGCAACCGCGAGACGACGACGGCCACCAGGGCCGCCGACGCCACGACGGCGGAGCCCGCGATCACGGGGATGACGACGCGCCCGCGCCGTGCTCGTGGCCGGCCGTGCGCGGGCGCGGTGTGCTCCTCAGGCGCGCCGCCCCCGATCAGCCGCAGGAGCACGTCCCGCATCGTCGGCCGGTGCGCGGGATCCTTGGCCAGGCAGGCGTGGACGATCGAACGCAGCGGCTGCTGCAGGTCGCCCAGTTGGGGCTCGTTGTGCAGGATGCGGTTGATGATCGCGGGCAGGGTGTCCTCGCCGAACGGCGGAGCCCCCGTGGCGGCCCACACCATCACCGACGCCCACGCGAACACGTCCGTCGCCGACTCGACCTGGGCCCCCGCGAGCTGTTCGGGAGCCATGTAGGCGGGCGTGCCCACGACGCTGCTCGTCACGGTGGCCCCGGCGTCGGCGGCGCGGGCGATGCCGAAGTCGATGACACGCGGCCCACCCGGGCCCAGCAGCACGTTCGCGGGCTTGAAGTCCCTGTGGACGACGCCCGCCTGGTGGATCGCCGCCAGCGCGGTCGCGGTGGCGACGGCGAGCCGCTGGAGCTCCGCGCCGCTGTGCCTGCCGGCCTGCTGCAGGGTGGGCCCGTCGATGTACTCGGTCACGATGTACGGCCGGCCGCTCAGCGATGCGTCGAGCACCTGGGCGACGCAGAACGGCTCCACCCTGCGAGCCGCGGCGATCTCCCGCGCGAAGCGGTCGTCGGGGGCGACACCCTCGCGCAGGACCTTGATGGCCACCGGCCTGCCGTCGGGCGCCCGGCCGAGGTACACGACGCCTTGGCCGCCCTCTCCCAACCGGCCGACGACCAGGTAGGCGCCTATCGCGGCAGGGTCACCGTGACGCAGTGGTGCGACGTGCGGCATGAGAGGTGACTCCTGAGGCGGTTGAGAGCAACCCCACGGACCTTAGCGGGATAAGTCAGGATTTGTGGCGGCTACCGGTGATCTCCCTCCGAAGGCATGCCATCGCCCCGCGAGCCGCGACCCGCGGAAAGAGCTGTCACACCTGAGACGGCACCCCGGGACCGAGGCGGCATGCCGGAGACTCCCGCCAGCGGGCGCAGGGCCGCCGTTGCCGCCTGGCACCGCCAGGTTGTCGACGCCTCCTCATTGTCCGGTCACCTGCGCGATCCCTCCTACGCGGACGCCGACACCCGACGCAGACGCCTGGCGCCTGACGCCGACGCCTGACATCGACGCCTGACGCCTGACACCGACACTCGACGCGGACGCCAGGGTGGTGGCGCTCGGCGGCGGTTCCGAGCCCTCGTGGCAGGGACGCCGGTCGGCGAGCGGCCGGTCGAGATCGGGGTCACCATCGAGGGCCGAGCGGGGGAGCGGGCGGCGACGCGGTCAGCGGTCGAACCAGGCGCGAGCGGACGACGGAACCAGCAGCAGACCGGTCACGACGACGGGCGCGATGAGGTGGGGGTTGACCAGCGAGAGCAAGCCGGGGTCCGAGTCCTCGACGACCGACGCCACCCCGGCGGCGAAAACAGCGGCCTCCAGTGCGATGACCGAGGCGAGGACGCGTCGTCTGCGGGAGGACATCCTGTCGGCCAGCATCCAGCCGCAGACCCCCGCCGCCAGCGTCAGCAGCATCAGGACCCACGCCACCCACGGAATGTCCGGTCCCGCCACCATCAAGGCGCCCATGAACACCGCGCCGACCGCCGCGAGCGCCGCCTGGATGGTCACGACCAGGCAGGCGATGTCGACGGGTCGTGGCATCCGTTGCTTCTGCTCCACGCGGAGATCATCCGCGATGGCCCGGATCGTGGCAAGGCCGATAGACACTTACCCAGGGGCGAAGGGGGCCACGGCTCGCAGGCGCGACGGGAGGGATCGATCCTTCGAGCGCCGCGGCGGCAGCCCCGTCGTCGCGGTCGAGGCGGGGATGGGGGCTCGCGCAACTCGTGGGGCGCCGTGGCCGACTCCAAGGCGGCCACGCGACCGCCGCGTCCGCGGGTCTCACCCCGCCCACCCGGGCAGCGCGGCTCCCTCAGCAGGGAGGACGTGGTAGCGGAATAAACCCTAGGGGGGTATGGTTCAGGGCTAGTGATCCAAAGGAGGAGACATGAGACGTCTTGACCGCCTGGCCCCCGAACAGGCGCCGGAGAAGTCGAAGGAACTGCTCGACGGCATCGTGCAGCGCCACGGCGGCGCCGGGAACATGGTTTCCACGATGGCCCACTCGCCCGCGCTGCTCCAGGGCTACCTCGACCTCAACAGGGCGATGAAGCGCGTCAAGCTCCCGCGTCAACTCAGCGAGAAGGTGTCGCTGGCCGTACAGGAGTGGATCGGTTGCGCCCTGTGCCAGCAGGCGCACGAAGCGGCGGCCCGCGCGGCGGGCCTCAGCGACCTGGACATCACGCTGGCCCGCCAGGGCGCCTCCACCGACCCTCGCGAGGGGGCGTTGATCGCGGTGGCGGTGCGGCTGCTGGCCGAGCCCGCGTCGATCTCCGACGCGGACGTGGCCGAGTTGCGCGGCCACGGGTGGAGCGACCGGGTGATCGCGGACCTCGTCGGCCTGGTCACGCTCAACTTCATGACAGGAGCGTTCAACCTGCTGGCCGGCCTGGAACCGCAGGAGGAGGCGGCCTAACCCTCCGGGGCCGCCCGCCGCGGTCCGCCTGAGCCCTCCAAGCGCTCGCCGCGGCCCGCCTGTCCCACAGAGACCTACTGGCCGCCCTGCGCGGCCTGCCTGTCGGCCAGAGCCTCGCGGCGTTCCTGCGCCTTGGCCGCCTTCTCGTGCTTGAGCAGGGCGCGCACGCCCAGCAGGAAGGCGGTGGCCACGATCGCGGGCGGCGCGAGGGCCGAGAAGACCTCGAACATACAGATCACCGTTAGGGTCGGCGGACAGGGTCAGTTCAGGATATGACGCCGACCCCTCGGTGCCTTCCCCCGCCCTGTCCGGAACCCGGCTTCCGGCCGGCCGTCAGGCGGTGACGTCGCGATCGTCGACTGTGAGCACTCCGAAGAGCTCGAGCGCCGCCTGCCGTACGTCGGCGGGATCGAGACCGTCGAGCACGCTCCTGGCGTGCTCGGCGTCCCTGGTCGTCGCGAGCGTGATCGCGACCGAGTGGGCGGCGGTACGGCTGAGCGACCCGGCGGGTGCGCTGTCGGCCAGCTCCTGGGCGCGGGCGGCCAGGTCGAGGTTGTCGGTCATACTCCGCACGTTATAGACGAACACGACCAGTGACGTCCAGCTCCGCGAGATCGGAGATCACCACGTGGGCGCCCAGCTCCTTGAACGGCAGCCCCGCCCTGTCGATCGCCACGATCAGCCCGAACCCGCCGCGACCGGCCGCTTCGATCCCCGGCAGCGAGTCGCCGACGACCGCGATCTCGTCGGGTGGGGTGTCAAGGAGCGTCGCCGCCTCGTCGAACGAGGCGGGGCCCGGCTGGTCGTGCCGTCCGTCGATGACCACGTCGAACAGGTGCATCAGCCCCGCCGCCGCCACCACCTTGCGGCAGTGGGCGCTCGCCGAGACCGCCGCCGTACGGCAGCCGCGATGCCGCAGCTCGTGCAGCAGCACGACGGCCGCGGGGAAGGCGGCCACGCCGTACCGCTCGATCTGCCCCACGAAGATGCGGTCCTTGGCCGCGCCGAGAGCGGCCACGTCCTCCTCCGAGGGCGCGAGCCCGCGCGAGCCGAGGAACGTGCGGACCCCGTCGAGGCGCGTACGGCCGTCGACGTGGCACATGTAGTCCTCCCGCACGTCGAACGGCTCCGAGCGCCCTCGCAGGTAGGGGTCGAAGACGCTCTTCCACGCCGCGGCGTGCACCCTGGCCGTGTCGGTGACCACACCATCGGTGTCGAACACCACGGCCCTGATCCCGGTCAGGTCGATCGCTGCCACATCTGTGACGCTACGCCTTGACACGCTCTCAGGGGAGGGCCATGTCTTGAGGGCGACGGCTAGAACGCGACGGGCAGCCGCTTCAGGCCGTACACGATGGCCAGCTCCCTGAACGGCACCTCCTCGTACGGCACGGCGAGCCGCAGCCCGGGGAAGCGCCGCAGCAGCGCGGGGTAGGCGATGCGCATCTCCATCTGCGCCAGCGGAGCGCCGATGCACCGGTGGATGCCGTGTCCGAAGGCCAGGTGGGAGGGCATCTCCCGCATCGGCTTGACGGTGTCCATGTCCGCGCCCAGCGCGGGGTCGCGGTTGGCCGCCGCCAGCGAGCACAGCACCATCTCGCCCTTGGCGATCGGCTGCCCGGCCAGCTTCAGGTCCTCGCGCGCGAAACGGGGGAAGGCCACCTGCACCACGCTCATGTACCGAAGCAGCTCCTCCACGACCCTGTTGACGTGCTCGCCGCCCTCGCGGACCCTCGCCAGCTCGTCGGGGTTCTCCAGCAGCCACAGCGTGCCGAGCGCGAGCATGCTGGTGCTGGTGTCGTGCCCGCCGGTCAGCAGCCCGTCGGCGAAGCCCGCCAGCTCCTTGTCGGAGATCTCGTCGCCGTGGTCGCGCACCAGCTGGCCGAGCAGGCCCTCACCGGGGTTCTCGCGCTCCCTGGCGGCCAGCTCGGTGAGGAAGGCCATCGACTCGTTGACCGCCGCCAGCGACGCCTCGGGTCCGGCGGAGAAGTCGAACCTGTCGGTGCTCAGCCGCAGGAAGTCGGCCCTCTCCTCGTACGGCACGCCGAGCAGCTCGCACACCACCAGCGAGGGGATCGGCAGCGCGAACTCCTCGACCAGGTCGACCGGCGAGCCCTTGCGCTCCATGGTGTCCAGGCAGTCGTTCACGATCGCCTCGATCCGGGGCTCCAGCCTGCGCAGCCGCCGCATCGTGAACTCGGGGGTCAGGTAGCGCCGCAACCTGGTGTGCTCGGGCGGGTCGCGGAAGCCGAGGCCGCCGGGGTCCTCCTGGGTGGCGCCCATCCCGATCACGTTGCCGAAGTCGTTGCTGAACCGTCCCGCGTCGCCCAGGACCGCCCGTACGTCCTCGTAGCGGGTGACCAGCCACACGGTCTGCCCGCCGGGGATCCGCATGGGGTAGGCCGGCTGCTCCGTGCGGATGCGGGCCAGCTCGGCGACGGGATCGAAACCCTCGCGCATGAACTGCACGAGCGGGAACTCATTATCAGACACGACCAACAGCGTAGGGGGGCATGTAGTCGGTTATGTGATCCCCTGGGATGAAATGCACCTCATTCCGAGGGGGGAAGAGTGGACGGGCCCCGCACGCGACAGCGCCCCCCAACACCGCGGTTTCGCATACAGGAAGCCGACATTCTGCGATGATCTCGTCGGATATACAGTCGGACATCGAGACTGACGGAAAGTGACTGATGCCTCTCTTCGAGCAAGCCGCCACTTTCGCGTCGGAGCACCCGGTCAGCGCGGCCCTCATCTGCCTGCTGGCCCTGATCGCCCTGGCGCTCGCCTTCCTGGCCCTCCGCGTCGCCCTCCGCGCGAGCGCGCGCTTCTACCTGCAGGTGATAGCCCCCCGCCCGATCGAGGACATCCTCACCGTCGTCGCCGCCTCCATCGCCACGGGCGTGTCCGCGCAGGGCATGTGGCGCTTCTCCGGCGACGTGCTCGGCCTCGACGGCCCGCTCAGGCTGCTGCTGTTCGCGTTCATCGAGGTCGCGATCGTCACCTCCGCCGTGCGCGCGCGGCGCAACATGCGGGAGAACTTCTCCGCCGGCATCGACGGCATCGCCGTGTGGGCGCTGACGTGCCTGACCGCGGTCCTGTCCAGCATGGACGCGCGCAGCCTCGCCGAGGCGATCTTCCGGCTGGCCGCGCCGCTGGTGGCCGCGTGGCTGTGGGAGCGCGGCATGGCGATCGAACGCCACCGCATCCGCGGCACCGGCCGGATCAACTGGCGCTTCACGCCTGAGCGGGTGCTGGTGCGGATGGGCATCGCCGAGGTGTCCGACCGTACGGCGAGCGAGGTCGACGCCCACCGCAGGCTCACCAGGGTGGCGCTGGCCGCCAAGAAGGCCCGCTCCCTGCGCGAGCAGGGCGCCTCCGAGCGCAAGCTGCGCGTCGCGATGGCCCGCCTCGACCGGGCGATGGACCAGGCGGTCGAGCACACGGGCCTGGCCGTCGACCCGGCCCGCCAGGAGGCGCTGCTGCAGCAGATCGCTGCCCTCTACAACACCGCCAAGCTCATCGACGCCGACCCCCGCGTGCCGTGGGCCGCCGAGACCGACCACCAGCCGGTGCCGGCCAGGCCCGCGCTGCCGCCTGCGCTGGCCCGCCTGGTCGAGGACGAGGACGAGGACATTCAGCTGCTCGACACCACCCCGCAGGTCATGGACACCGCCCAGCGCGCCGCGCTGATGCGGGCCGCCAGGGAGTACTGGGACCGGCAGATCGCCAAGCGGATCGTGCCGCGCACCGTGGACATCGCGCAGGAGATCGGCCTCTCGCTGGCCACCGCGCGGGAGTATCGGGCGCTGTGGAAGCTCGAACCGCAGGCGCACGCGCTCATCGAGGCCCTCTATCAGGAGCACGGCATCGTCGACACCGGCGCCTTCCCCATCATCGCGGACGGGGACCGTATCCTCACCGGGTGACCGACCCCGGGATGAGCCGCACCCTCGATCGGGTGCGCAAGCTGCTGGCCAAGGCCGAGGGCACCGACAACGAGCACGAACGCGAGACGTTCATGGCCGCGGCGACGGCGCTGATGGCCAAGTACGGCATCGAGCGGGCCGCGCCCTCCTCGGCCCGCAGCACGCCCGCCAATCGGGTCGTCACGCTCGGCGACCCCTGGGCGCGGGAGAAGGCCAGGCTGGTCTACCTGGTGTCGGAGGCGGTGCGCTGCCGTCCCGTGCTGATCGGCAAGGGGGACGGCGGGCAGCGGGTGCACGTGTTCGGGTTCGCGTCCGACCTGGAGCGGGCCGACCTGCTGGCGACCTCGCTGCTGCTGCAGATGGCGTCGGGAGTGGCGAGGGTGGCGGTGCCGCCCGACCGGGTGCGGGCCTACCGGCGCTCGTGGATGCTCGGTTTCACCGACGAGGTGTACCGGCTGCTGGTGGCGGCCGAATCGCGGGCGGCGGCGTCGGGCGCGCCGGGGACAGAGCTGGTGCTGGCCGATCGCAAGGCCGACGTGGAGCGGGCGGTGGCGCAGGTGTACCCGCGCATCAGGCGGAGCGTGCCGCGGATGAGCGGGACGGGCTATCGCGACGGGGTGGCCGCCGGACGGCGGGCCGACCTGGCCCGCACCGCCGTCCACCCCGACGCGGGGTTCGCGCTGAACGGGTAACAGGTCGGTCAGCCGAGCGCGGACGAGACGACCGCGCGGGCCTCCTCCTGGACCTGGGCCAGGTGGTCGGGGCCGTTGAAGGACTCCGCGTAGATCTTGTAGACGTCCTCGGTCCCCGAGGGCCTGGCCGCGAACCAGGCGTTCTCCGTCGTCACTTTCACCCCGCCCAGCGCCGCCCCGTTGCCGGGCGCGCTGGTCAGCACCCCGGTGATCGCCTCGCCCGCCAGCGTGTCCGCGCTGACCTGCGACGCCGACAGCTTCGCCAGCACCGCCTTCTCCTCCCGGGTGGCGGGGGCGTCCACCCTGGCGTAGGCGGGTGTGCCGAACCGCGACGTCAGCGACAGGTAGTGCTCGCTGGGCGACGAGCCCGTCACCGCGAGGATCTCCGAGGCCAGCAGGGCCAGGATGATCCCGTCCTTGTCGGTGCTCCACGGCGACCCGTCGCGCCGCAGGAACGAGGCCCCCGCGCTCTCCTCGCCGCCGAACCCGAGCGAGCCGTCCAGCAGCCCCGAGACGAACCACTTGAACCCGACGGGCACCTCGTACAGCTTGCGCCCGATGGACGCCGCCACCCTGTCGATCATGCTGCTGCTGACGAGCGTCTTGCCGACGCCCGCCCCTGACGGCCAGGCGGAGCGGTGACCGTACAGGTAGGAGATGGCCACGGCCAGGTAGTGGTTGGGGTTGAGCAGCCCGCCGTCGGGGGTGACCACGCCGTGCCTGTCGGCGTCGGCGTCGTTGCCGGTGGCGATGTCGTAGCCCGCCCGGTTGGCGATCAGGGACGCCATGGCGTACGGCGACGAGCAGTCCATACGGATCTTGCCGTCCCAGTCGAGCGTCATGAACCGCCAGGTGGGGTCGACCAGCGGGTTGACGACCGTGAGGTCGATGCCGTGCCTGTTGGCGATCTCGCCCCAGTAGGCCACGCTCGCGCCGCCGAGCGGGTCGGCCCCGATGCGCACGCCCGCCGACCTGATCGCGTCGAGGTCGATCACGCTGGGCAGGTCGTCGACGTAGTGGCCGAGGAAGTCGTAGCGCTCGCCGAGCGACGGGGTGTACGGCGCCCGCCGTACTTCCTTCAGGCCGCCCGCGATGAGCGCGTTGGCGCGGTCCTGGATCCACGAGGTGGCGTCGGTGTCGGCCGGCCCGCCGTTGGGCGGGTTGTACTTGAAGCCGCCGTCGCGCGGCGGGTTGTGCGAGGGGGTGACCACGACGCCGTCGGAGCCGGGGTGGGTCAGGATCGCGTGGGAGACGGCGGGCGTGGGCGTGTAGCCGTCGCGGCTGTCGATGAGCACGGTCACGTCGTTGGCGGCGAACACCTCCAGCGCCGACACCTTCGCGGGCTCCGACAGCGCGTGGGTGTCCGCGCCGAGGAACAGCGGCCCGGTGATCCCCTGCGCGGCGCGGTAGTCGACGATCGCCTGGCTGGTGGCGAGGATGTGGTCCTCGTTGAAGGCGGTGTCCAGGGACGAGCCGCGGTGCCCCGAGGTGCCGAACGCCACGCGCTGCGACACCTCGGCGGGGTCGGGGTGCAGCGCGTAGTACGCGGTCACCAGGCGGGCCACGTCGACCAGGTCGGAGGGCTGGGCGGGCTGTCCGGCGCGCTCGTGCGTCATGAGATCCACCCTACAGACCCGGCACGGCGACGACCTTTCGCCACACGATCGCCGTGGCGTACACGGTGACCGGGATCTTGCCGGGTTAGACTCGCCGCACCCAGACCAGAATGGAGTTCGGTTGCGATGCGAGTCGGACTGTACCTCAACGAGCCCAGGGGCGCTGATCCCATCGCCGAGCTGCGGGAGACGATCGCCCGAGCCGCCGAAGACGGGTTCGCCTCCGCCTGGCTGTCCAACATCTTCGGTCTCGACGCTCTCACCGCGCTGGCCGTGGCCGGCAGCCAGACGCCGGGCATCGAGCTCGGCACCGCGGTCGTGCCGACCTACCCGCGCCACCCCGCGGCGCTGGCCCAGCAGGCGCTGACTGCCAACCTCGCCCTCGGCGGCAGGCTCGCGCTCGGCATCGGCCTGTCGCACCAGGTCGTCATCGAGCGCATGTTCGGCTACAGCTTCGAGCGTCCGGCCAGGCACATGAAGGAGTACCTGGACATCCTGCTGCCGCTGACGCGTGGCGAGAAGGCGGACGTCCAGGGTGAGACCCTGCGGGCCGACCTCGCTCTGAGCATCCCGGGCACGGGGCTGCCGGTCCTGATCGCCGCGCTCGCCCCCCGCATGCTCGAACTGGCCGGCTCGATGACCGACGGCACCGTCCTCTGGATGACCGGGCCCAGGACCGTCGCCGAGCACGTCGTGCCCGCCATCACGAGCGCCGCCGAGCGGGCGGGCAGGCCCGCGCCCCGCGTGGTGTGCGCGCTGCCGGTCTGCGTCACCGACGAACCCGGCGCGGCCAGGGCGCGCGCCGCCGAGGTCTTCTCGGTGTACGGCCAGCTGCCTTCCTACCGGGCGATGCTCGACAGGGAGGGCGCGGCGGGCCCCGGCGACGTGGCGATCGTCGGCGACGAGGCCGAGGTGCGCGCCCAGATCGAGGCGCTCGGCCAGATCGGGGTGACCGACTTCGTCGCGGCCGAGTTCTCCGCCCGCGAGCGCACCAGGGACCTCCTCAAAACCCTCCTCTGACCTTTTCGGGCGCTCCCTGGACCGGGCACCCGCCGGTCAGGCCACGTGCGCGTCGCCGATGATGACGGGAGCGGGGGAGGCCCGGGGGTGAGGGTGGGGGATGGGCGGACGGGTCACGCGCCGTCGGGGACGAAGCCGACGTAGTTCTCCGCCAGCGTGGTGGCCGCCGCCCTCGACGAGACCACGTACTCCAGATGCGACAGCTGCAGCCGCCTGGCGAAGGCATCGGCCGTGTGGTCGGTGTGCAGGAGGGTGGTCATCCAGTACGAGAAGTGCTCGGCCCGCCACACGTGCCTGAGCCTGGCGGCGGAGTAGCCGTCGAGCAACGTGGTCGAGCCCTCCTCGTAGCGGGCGGCGATCGCCGTGGCCAGCGCCGTCACGTCGGACACCGCGAGGTTGAGCCCCTTGGCCCCGGTCGGCGGCACGATGTGCGCGGCGTCACCGGCCAGGAAGAGGTTGTCGTGCCGCATCGGCTCGGTGACGAAGCTGCGCATCGGCGTGACCGCCTTCTCCCTGATCGGGCCGTCGTCGAGGGTCCAGCCGTCGTCGGTGGCGAACCTGGTGCGCAGTTCGCTCCAGATGCGCTCGTCCGGCCAGGCCGACGGGTCCTCGCCGGGTGCGACCTGGAGGTAGAGGCGGCTGACCTCGGGCGAGCGCAGGCTGTGCAGGGCGAAGCCGCGCTCGTGGTGGCAGTAGATGAGCTCCTCGGTCGAGGGCGGCACGTCGGCCAGCACGCCGAGCCACGCGAACGGGTAGTCGCGCTCGAACACCTTCGCCCGCGGCACGGCGGCGCGCGAGACCCCATGGAAGCCGTCGCAGCCGGCGATCAGGTCGCAGTCGAGGGCCTTGAGCACGCCGTTCTCGCGGTAGGTGACGCGCGGCGTGGCCGGGTCCACCTCGACCACCTCGGCCTCGAACCTGATCCTGTCCTCGGGCGACAGCGCGACGAGGTCCTTCACGATCTCGGTCTGCGCGTAGATCGTGACCGTCCGGCCGCCGGTCAGCTCGCTGAGCGGGATCCGGTGGCCCGCGCCGCCGAAGCGCAGCTCAAGACCGTGGTGGGGGAGGCCCTCACGGTCCAGCCGTTCGCCCGCGCCCGCGGCACGCAGCACGTCCACCGTGCCCTGCTCCAGCATCCCCGCCCGCTGCCGCCTCTCGCAGTAGGCGCGGTCGCGGCTCTCCAGCACCACCGCGTCGATGCCGCGCCGTTCGAGCAGGTGGGAGAGCAGGAGCCCCGCGGGCCCCGCACCGATGATCGCTACCTGGGTTCGCATGCCCCGATCCTCACGGCTGGCCCCTCGCGCCCGGTCACCCGCCTTCCGGTCAGCGGAACCACCCCATCAATAATGTCCGCTGACGTCGCGCGACAGCGCCCTCGCGCTGGTGACCAGGGTCGGCACGACCGCCCGCAGGTCGGCGCGCGGCCTGGTCACGATCGACAGCGCGGCGACCACCTCGCCGCCCGCGCCGCGCACCGGCGCCGCCACCGAGCAGGTGCCCAGCGTCATCTCCTCGCGCGTCACCGCCACCCCCGTCCTGCGCACCTCGGCCAGGACGGCGCGCAACCGGTCGGGGTCGGTCACCGTGTGCCTGGTCAGCGCGGGCAGCCCCGCCGCGACGAGCTCGTCGGTCACCTGCTCGGGCGCGAAGGCCAGCAGCACCCTGCCCACCCCGGTGGCGTGCAGCGGTAGCTCGCCGCCGACCCTGCTGACGATCGGCACCGAGGCAGGCCCGCGCAGCCGTTCGAGATACAGCGCCTTCAGCCCTCGCCGTACGGCCAGCTGCACGTTGGCGTGCGTCACCTCGTACAGGTCCTCCATGTACGGCAGCGCCAGCTCGCGCAGGTCGGCCGCGGCGGCCGCCTGGGCGCCGATCCGCCACAGCCTGATGCCGACCCGGTAGGCGCCGTCGGGCAGCCGCTCGACGAAACCGCCCCTGGCCAGCTCTCCCACCAGCCGATGCCCGGTGGCCAGGGGCAGGTCCGCGCGGCGGCAGATCTCGGTCAGCGTCAGCCGTACCTCGCCGTGGGTGAAGGCGTCCAGGATCGCCATCACTTTTCCTGCGACGCTAAGGGGCGGCATGACCGGATGTTAACCCTCGGCCAGCAACTCGGGCTCGGTGGCTGCCCTGACCTCATCCACGCTCACGCCGGGCGCGGTCTCCACCAGCTTGAGCCCGTCGGTGGTCACGTCGATCACCGCCAGGTCGGTGATGATCCGGTGCACGCACGCCGCCCCCGTCAGCGGGAGCGAACACTCCTTGACGATCTTGGGTGAGCCGTCCCGGGCGAGGTGCTCCATGACCACGATGACCCTGCGCGCGCCGTGGACCAGGTCCATCGCCCCGCCCATCCCCTTGATCATCTTGCCCGGCACCGACCAGTTGGCCAGGTCGCCCCTTTCCGAGACCTGCATCCCGCCGAGCACGGCCACGTCGATGTGGCCGCCGCGGATCATCCCGAACGACATGGCGGAGTCGAAGAACGAGGCCCCCGGCAGGACCGTGACCGTCTCCTTGCCCGCGTTGATCAGGTCGGGGTCGACCTCGTCCGCCAGCGGGTAGGGACCCACGCCGAGCACGCCGTTCTCCGAATGGACGACGACGTTCACGCCGGGCGGGATGAAGCCGGGGATCAGCGTCGGCAGCCCGATACCGAGGTTGACGTAGGCGCCGTCGGCGAGCTCGGCCGCCGCCCTGGCCGCGATCTGCTCCCTTGACCAGGCCATCAGGCGCGCACCGTCCTCTTCTCCACGTGCTTGTCGGCCGCCTGCTCGGGTGTCAGCGCGACCACCTTCTGCACGAACACGCCCGGCAGGTGCACCTCGCCGGGATCGAGCTCGCACAGCTCCTCCACCTCGGCGATCGTCACCCCGCCCGCCATCGCCGCCAGCGGGTTGAAGTTGCGCGCGCTCCGGTCGAACACCAGGTTGCCGTGAACGTCGCCCTTGGCCGCCCTGACCAGCGCGAAGTCCGTCCTGATCGACTCCTCCAGCACGTACGGCAGGCCGCCGAACTCCCGCACCTCCTTGGCCGGCGAGGCCACGGCCACGCGCCCGTCGGCGGCGTAGCGCCACGGCAGCCCTCCCTCGGCCACCATCGTGCCCACACCCGCGGGTGTGTAGAAGGCGGGGATCCCGCTGCCGCCGGCTCTGAGCCGTTCGGCCAGCGTGCCCTGCGGCACCAGCTCCACCTCGATCTCGCCGCTCAGGTAGCGCCTGGCCAGCTCCTTGTTCTCGCCGATGTAGGAACCCGTAGCCCGCGCGATGCGGCCAGCCGCCAGCAGCAGCCCCAGCCCCCGCCCGTCGAGGCCGCAGTTGTTCGACACCACGTGGAGCCCGCCCGCGCCCTGTTCGTGCAGCGCCGCGATCAGCACCGACGGCACGCCGCACAGCCCGAATCCGCCCACGGCCAGCGACGAGCCCTCACCGATGCCGGCGACCGCCTCGGCCGCCGACCCGACCACCTTCCCGACTCTCATAGCGCTCACCGTCGCAGCCGGCACCGACGACACGGCGGCGTCCTTCCGGTGAGTGGAAGCGGGCAATCCGCAGGCAGGCTTGTTAACGTCCTTTGTCATGGACCGGATACGGAGGGTGAAGCAGGCGTCCCCATGAAGATCCGCTACCTGCTCCTGCACGCCTACGGCGTCGGCGGCACCATCCGCACCGTCCTCACCCAGGCCGGGTGGATGGCCGCCGCCGGTCACGACGTCGAGGTGGTCAGCGTCGTCAGGTGGCGCACCAGGCCGGGCTTCCCCCTCCCCGAGGGCGTGCGGATCCACACGCTCGTCGACCAGCGGGCCGGAAGGCCCGCCCCGACCCTGCGGGCCAGGGTCCTGCGAAGACTGCCCGGCCAGGCCATTCCGCACGGCGAGGGCACCGCGATCTACTTCACCCCCGGGGTCGAGGCCGCCGTCGCCGCGTGGCTGCGCGGGCTGACCGGCGGGATCCTCGTCACCACCAGGCCCGCGCTCAACCTGCTGGCCGTACGGCACGCCCCCGGCGGGGTCCTGCTGGTCGCCCAGGAGCACCTGAACTACGCCGGCCACCGGCCGTCCGTCCAGCGCGCCATCCGGCGGCGCTACGGCAGGTTCGACGCCATCACCGTGCTCACCGAGACCGACAGGGCCGACTACACGCGGATCCTTCCCGGCACCAGGATCGTCCGCATCCCCAACGCCGTACACCCGATGGAGCGCGCGCCCGCCGACCACGGCGCCGCCACCGTGGTCGCCGCCGGAAGGCTGGTCCCCCAGAAGGGCTTCGACCTGCTCATCCCCGCCTTCACCACGGCCACCCATGACCACCGCGACTGGCGGTTGCGCATCTACGGCACGGGGCCCGAGCAGGCCGACCTGGCCGAGCTCGCCGAGCGCTCGCCCGCCCGGATCGAGCTGATGGGCCGGAGCGCCGCCCTTGACCGCGAGCTGGCCGCCTCCTCCCTCTACGTGCTCAGCTCCAGATGCGAGGGCCTGCCCATGGTCATGATCGAGGCCATGGCCCACGGGCTGCCCGTGGTGGCCTTCGACTGCCCGACAGGACCTGGCGAGGTCATCACCCACGACGTCGACGGCCTGCTGGTGCCCCCGCAGGACGTCGGCGCGCTCGCCCGCGCCATCGCCGAGCTGATCGCCGACGAGCCGCGGCGCAGAAGGCTCGGGGCGCGGGCGGCCCTGACCGTGCAGGCGTATTCGAGCGAGACGGTTGCCCCGATGTGGCGGGAACTGTTCAATGACCTGCAGGCGGCGCGGCGAGGGGCCGGGCACGAGTCCCTTTCGTAGACTCCGGCAGGGTGAAGCGGGTGCTTGACGGCATAGACGTCTCCAACTGGCAGGCAACAGTCGACTGGGGCAGGCACGCCGACGAGGGAGTCGCCTTCGGCTTCGCCAAGGCGACGGAGGGCGGCACCTGGGTCGACAAGTCGTTCGAGCGCAACTGGCAGCTCATGCGCGAGCACTGGATGGTGTGCGGCGCCTACCACTACGCCAAGCCCAAGGGCGACCCGGGCGAGCAGGCCCGCCACTTCCTGCGCACCATCGGGAACGCGGGCGGGCTGCGCAGGGGCGACCTGGTGGCGCTCGACCTGGAGTCGGCCGACGGGCTGCCGCCCGACCAGGTGGCCAGGTTCGCGCGGCGCTGGTGCGGGCAGATCGTCGAACACGCGGGCCTGCGGCCTTTCATCTACACCTACGCGTGGTTCGCCGACGAGGGCAACTGCGCCGGCCTCGGCGAATACCCGCTATGGATCGCCGCGCACGGCAGGGCGAAGGGCAGCCCCGTCGTGCCCATGCCGTGGCGCGGCTGGGCCATTCACCAGTACTCCACCAGCCCCATCGACCGCAATGTCTTCCGCGGCAGCCGCGAGGACCTGACCAGGCTGGGCTACGACCCGCGATAGCATCGGTGTTCATCGTCGAAACCGTGCTATTCAAGGAGTCACCGTGTCAGCCGAGCTGCATATCACCCTCGCCGGAGCCGAGCGTGTGGTCGCGGCCGGCACGACGTATGGCGAGGCGCTCGAGGCCGACGGCCGCACCGTCATCGCCGCCCGCGTCGGCGGCGAGCTGCGCGACCTGGCCTCCCCCGTCCGCGAGGGCGACGTGGTCGAGCCGGTCCAGATCAGCAGCGAGGACGGCCGCGCGATCCTGCGCCACTCCACCGCCCACGTCATGGCCCAGGCGGTCCAGGAGCTGTTCCCCGAGGCCAAGCTGGGCATCGGCCCGCCCGTCGAGAACGGCTTCTACTACGACTTCGACGTCGAGAAGTCCTTCCACCCCGACGACATCAAGCGCATCGAGAAGCGGATGCGCGAGATCGTCAAGCAGGGTCAGCTGTTCGCCCGGCGCGAGGTGTCCGACGACGACGCGCGCGCGGAGCTTACGGCCGAGCCGTACAAGCTGGAGCTGATCGGCCTCAAGGGCGGCGCCTCGGCCGCCGAAGACGGCGCCAACGTCGAGGTCGGCGAGGGTCAGCTGACCATCTACGACAACCTCGACCCCAAGAGCGGCAAGCTGTGCTGGAAGGACCTGTGCAGGGGCCCGCACCTGCCCTCGACCAGGGTCATCCCGGCCTTCAAGCTCATGCGCACCGGCGGCGCCTACTGGCGCGGCAGCGAGAAGAACCCGCAGCTGCAGCGCATCTACGGCACCGCGTGGGAGAGCCGCGAGAAGCAGGACGAATACCTCCACCTGCTGGAGGAGGCGGAGAAGCGCGACCACCGCAAGCTGGGCGCCGAGCTCGACCTGTTCTCCTTCCCCGAGGAGCTCGGCTCGGGCCTGCCGGTCTTCCACCCCAAGGGCGGCGTCATCCGCAGGGAGCTGGAGAACTACTCCAGGCGCAGGCACGAGGACGCCGGCTACTCCTTCGTCAACACGCCCCACATCACCAAGGGGCACCTGTACGAGATCTCCGGCCACCTCGACTGGTACAAGGACGGCATGTTCCCGCCCATGGAGGTGGAGGGCGCCGACTACTACCTCAAGCCGATGAACTGCCCGATGCACAACCTGATCTTCGGGGCGCGTGGCAGGTCCTACCGTGAGCTGCCGCTGCGGCTGTTCGAGTTCGGCACCGTCTACCGCTACGAGAAGTCGGGCGTGGTCCACGGCCTGACCAGGGTCCGCGGCCTCACCCAGGACGACGCCCACATCTACTGCACCCACGAGCAGATGAAGGACGAGCTGGCGGGCGCGCTGCGCTTCACGCTCAGCCTGCTGCGCGACTACGGCCTCGAGGACTTCTACCTGGAGCTGTCCACCAAGGACCCGGACAAGTACGTCGGCGCGGACGAGGCGTGGGAGCAGGCCACCCGCACGCTGCGCGAGGTCGCCGAGGCCGAGAAGCTCGAGCTGGTCCTCGACCCGGGCGGCGCCGCCTTCTACGGCCCGAAGATCTCCGTGCAGGCCCGTGACGCGATCGGCCGTTCGTGGCAGATGTCGACTATTCAGCTCGACTTCAACCTGCCCGAGCTCTTCGAGCTGGAGTACCAGTCGGCGGACGGCTCCCGTCAGCGGCCCGTCATGATCCACCGGGCGCTGTTCGGCTCCATCGAGCGGTTCTTCGGCGTCCTGGTCGAGCACTACGCGGGCGCCTTCCCTCCGTGGCTGGCCCCCGTGCAGGTCGTCGGCATCCCGATCGCCGACGCGCACGCTCCCTACCTGCTCGACATCGCCAAGAAGCTGCGCGAGCGCGGCATCAGGGTCGAGGTCGACACCGCCGACGACCGCATGCAGAAGAAGATCCGCAACGCGCAGAAGGCGAAGGTGCCGTTCATGCTGCTCGCCGGTGACGACGACATCGCCAACGGCGCGGTGTCGTTCCGCTACCGCAGCGGCGAGCAGAAGAACGGCGTGCCCGTCGAGGAGGCCGTCGCCGAGATCGTCAACGCCGTGGAGCGCCGCGTCCAGGTCTGAGCAGGGGTCTGCGGCAGGGAGATTTTCAGCGCTCGTAGAGCCGGAAGGTGACCGCGGGCAGGCCGCCGAACCGGTCGGCGGCCTGCCGGGCGATCCCCTCCAGGAAGCTCCTGCAGTACGCCTCGGGGTCCTCGTCGGTCAGCGCCTCGATGTAGGCGCGGTGCTCCAGCAACGACCGCACACCCTGCTCCATCGTGTTTTCGACGTCCACGGCGTGGGTCGGCTCGTCGGCGCCCGCCACGGCCACCCAGCGCACGCCGTTCCACGGCTCGGGACCGTCGCCGGGGAAGATCCACCGGTTGCCCGCGTCGGCCGCGGCGTCCAGCACCGCCCTGCCGACCGCCTTGTGGTCAGGGGTGTTCCAGTACGTGCCGCCCCACGTCTCACCGAAGTGCAGGGTGATCAGCAGCTCGGGGCGGTGCCTGCGGATGGCGGCGGCCAGGTCGCGCCGCAGCGCGAGGCCGTACTCGATGACGCCGTCGGGGTGGTCGAGGAACTCCACCTCGCTCACCCCGACCACGGCCGCCGACGCGCGCTGCTCCCGCTCGCGCAGCGGCCCCGCCTTGGCCGGGTCGACGGTGTCGATGCCCGCCTCGCCGCGTGTCACGAGCAGGTAGGCCACCTCGCGCCCCTCGGCGGTCCATTTCGCGACGGCCGAGGCGCAGCCGTACTCCAGGTCGTCGGGGTGCGCGACGATCGCCAGGGCGCGCCGCCAGTCGTCGGGCATGGGTTCGAGCTGCTCGGCCATCGATCCTCCATGATTGCGTCGGGGGTACGGCCAGCGTAGCGACCCGCCGCCCGGGGGACTCCCGGTCCTTCCGGGGTCAGCCATGGTCATATGCTGCAGAACATGCAGCAGAGCGAACCGATGGAGCAGGCTGGGGCGGGCTCGCCGGACAACTTCCAGCGGCTGTGGACACCCCACCGGATGGCCTACATCAAGGGGGAGAACAAGCCGAACGGCGAAGGTGAGGGCGACGGCTGCCCGTTCTGCGAGATCCCCAAGATGGGCGACGAGGACGGCCTGATCGTCGCCAGGGGTGAGACGGTGTTCGCGGTGCTCAACCTCTACCCGTACAACTCGGGTCACCTGATGGTCTGCCCCTACCGGCACGTCTCCGACTACGACGAGCTCAAGGACGAGGAGATGACCGAGCTCGGCGACTTCACCAGACGGGCGCTGCGGGCGCTGCGCCAGGCAGGCGGCGCCCAGGGCTTCAACGTCGGCATGAACCTCGGTCATGTGGCGGGCGCGGGCATCGCCGCTCACCTGCACCAGCACGTCGTGCCCCGATGGGGCGGCGACACGAACTTCATGCCCGTGGTGGCCAGGACCAAGGTGCTGCCGCAACTGCTGCGCGACACGAGGAAGATGCTGGCCGACGCCTGGCCGGCCACCTGACGCTACACCTTGGCCAGGGGGCGTTCCTCGGTGGCGGCGGCGCCGGGGAGCGCGGCGATGCCCGCCGACAGCACCAGCGGGATGGCCAGCGCCAGCGCCATGGAAAGGACCGCGGCGCCCGAGTCGTTGACCAGGGTACCGACCACGCCGCTGATGAGCGTGCCGATGAGGCCCGCCTTCAGGCATGGCGAGTACTCGAAGGCGGCGGGCAGCACGCCGGCGGTCGCCCGGTCGGGGCGGATGATCGCGTAGACGAGGAACGCGACGGCGGCGATCACCACGGGCATCAGTGTGGGGCTGAGCAGCGTGCTGAGCATCGCCACCAGCTTGCGGACGATCACGTCGATCGCCTCGCCGCTGATCACCTGCCCCACGAACCTGCCCAGGTGCGACTGCTCGGCCGCGGGCCGCAGGTAGTTGGCGATCGCGAAGCCCATCACGATCACGCCGCCGGCCACGCAGAAGGCGCCCAGCTTCCACAGCGAGATCCGCTTGCCGAGGATCAGCAGCGCGGTCACCGCGATGCCGGGCACGAACGCGATCACCCCGCCGAAGTCGCTGCCCATGCCCGAGCCGCCCAGCACCATCGCGAACGTGCCGAGCACCGCCACCACCGCCGCGCCCCACGGCCTCGACAGCCGGTGCGCGATCACCGTGGAGGTCAGCAGCGTGCCGGTGGCAAGGAGCGCGAACGGGATGTTGCCCAGGCCGTAGTAGCGGGCGCCCTGCTCGGCGCTGAAGCCCATGAAGCTGTTGAGCTGCAGGGTGGTGCCGGTCAGCAGGTCACCGGCGAGGGTGAGCGCCGTGACGCCCGCGACGACCGCGAGCGGACCGAGCGGGCTGCGCCGCCACGGCCCCGCGAACGCGGCGACGGTGATCACGATCAGCCAGGCCAGCATGCCGCCGAACAGCTCCAGGTGCGTGGTCCAGGGCAGCAGGTTGACCAGGATGGAGGTGATGGGGATGGCCGCCAGCGTGACCGCCGCCAGCCGTACCCAGGAAAGGCCCTTGCGGCGGCGCAGCAGCAGGAACGCGACCAGGTAGAAGAGCACCTGCAGCACGGCCAGGGCGATGAAGTAGTAGCCCTTCACCGAGCGCATGGCCTGGGCGGTCTGGTCGGCCTCCGCCATCCGCTCGAACGTCGCGCCGGGCCCGTTGACCCGCATGACCTGCCCCACGACGCTGTCGGGCACGACCACGCCCAGCTTGGTCAGCACGGTCGTCGTCAGGTCGGGCAGGATCGAGATGTCGTCGCGGCGGGTCGAGGCCGCGCCGAGCTCGTGGCCCTGCGCTCCCTGCTGCCGGAGCGCGGCGACGCGCAGGTGCGGCACGGAGCCGTGGTCGGACATGCCGGCCAGCAGGACGGTGGTGTCCTGGGGCAGGACGGCCAGCAGCGCGCCCGCCTTGGCGTCGGCCAGGCGCAGCGCCGCCCGCCGGTCCTGGGCCGACAGCTTCTCGGCGACCCTGGGGAGCTTGCCGTCGTCGGCGAGGTAGGGCCTGATGAGATCGTCGACGTCCATGGCGATCAGCCGGCAGCGCTCCAGCTCCTCGGCCTTCACCTGGACGGGGGAGGGGTAGTAGGTGCCCACCGCGCCCTTGCTGTCGGCCAGCCCGAGCGCCGCGCCTGGACCGACGGCGATCGCGCACTCGCCGGCCTTGGCCAGCGTGTCGCCCAGCAGGCCCGCGTAGCGCTGCTCGGCCACCTCGCTCAGGTAGTCGTAGTCGGGGATGACCGCGCCCCGCCCCTGCTGCTCGGGCGTCGGCGGCGGGCCGCACCGGTAGCCGGAGGCCGAGCGGATGCCCGCCGAGACCGTCAGCCAGCCGTCGTAGGGGCAGGTGATGTTGCCGACCGTGCGGACCGACATCGAGCCGATGGCGCCGGCGCCGGCCAGCTCCCACAGGTTGGGCGTGTCGGCCCTGGACAGGTCGCTCCAGTGCAGGCCTGAGACGCCGATGAGCGCGACCCGCTCCTTGTCGACCGCCCCATCGGCCGCGTGCGCGGGGGCCCAGCCCAGCAGCATCTGGCTGACCAGCACGGCCAGCACCAGCAGGGTCCGCCTCACGCACGACCTCCCGAGTCTTGACATCGTCGGAGGCACGCTACACCGGGTCGCGGCTGTCGGGTGACGTGCTCAGCCTATGCGGGCGCGCACGCACACCAGGGTGTCGCCCCCGCGCACGACCGTGGGCGCGAAGCCGTTCGCGGACAGGTAGCGGGTGAGATCGCCGGTCAGCGCGGCGGCCCGGTCGGCGCTGGGCGGCTCGTAGAACAGCAGGAGCTCGCCGTCCCGGTCGAGGAGCCTGGCGATGAGGGCCAGCTCCGCGGCGGGGTCGCGGGTCCAGAAGAGGTTGACGTTGACGGCGAAGACCTTGTCGAAGCGCTCGCCGTCGAAGCGGGCCGCCTCCAGCGACGTCTGGAGGACGGCGGCCCTGCCCGACGCCACGTGGGCGGTGTTGCGGGCGCGGGCCCGCTCCACTGCGACCGCCGAGCGGTCGATGGCGGTGATCCTGCCCGTGGTCAGCCGGTCGCACACCATCGATATGGCCACGCCGGGGCCGCAGCCGATCTCCAGCAGGCGATCGTCGCCCGCGACGCCGAGGGTGTCGACGGCCCATGACAGTCGCTGCGGCACGGCAGGCATGCACCCACCCTTATCACACGGCCCTGTCACACGTCCGTCACGGCGGCCCGCCACGCGGACTCCCCGGTGACCAGGAAGGCGCGTGGCGCGGGCTTGCCGTACGGGATCAGGTGGCGGAGACGGTCGCCTCGGCGGGCTTGCTCTCCCGCGTGAGCGCGTCCAGAGCAGTGACCTGGTACGTGCCGGGAGCCTGGGCGGTGTAGGAGGAGCCGGTGACGATCGCGATCAGGTTGCGCGCGTCGGTCGCCTGGCAGCTCTTACCCGAGCCCGGCACCTTGTAGACGGCGTAGGAGCGGGCGCCGGGGACCGCGGTCCAGGTCAGCGCCGAGCCCGAGGCCTTCAGCTTGGCCGGCTTGGCGGGTGCGGCGCCGCCCTCGGGCAGCGGCAGCAGCGCGGGCCGCGAGTAGTGCTGCTTGACCAGGCGGTCCCAGACCTTCAGCGGGTTGGTGGCCAGCTGCTTGGCGCTGAAGTAGACGTCGCCGTCGATGTCGGCGTACTTGCTGTTGAGCGTCAGGTGCGCGGGCAGCTCACCCGGCTTGGTCCAGGTGGGCACGTCCGTGGCGCCCACGCGGTAGAGGCCCTGCCCGATGTACAGGCGCACGTCGGTGCCCTTGACCTCGTTGGCCCACCACGGCGCCAGCACCTTGTAGTCGGCCGCCTTGAAGCCGCGCGGCCAGTAGAGCTGCGGCATCACGTAGTCGACGGTGCCCGACTTGATCCACGCCCTGGCGTCGGCGTAGATGGAGTCGTAGGCCGACATGCCGGCGGTCGCCGAGCCCGTCGGGTCCTGCGCCTTGTTGCGCCAGATGCCGAACGGGCTGATGCCGAACTTCACGTCCTTCTTGGTGTCGTGGACGGCCTTGTGCACCTGGCCGACGAGCGTGTTGACGTTGGCGCGGCGCCAGTCGGCGAGCTTGGCGCCGTCGCCGTACTTCCTGAACGCGGCGCGGTCGTTGAAGGTGCTTCCGCCGCCCGGGTAGGGGTAGAAGTAGTCGTCGAAGTGGATGCCGTCGACGTCGTAGCGCTTGACGACGTCGGTGACGACCTTCACGACGTGGTCGCGCACCTGGGGCAGACCGGGGTTGTAGTAGTACTGCTCGCCGTACTTGACCAGCCAGTCGGGGTGCTGCCTGGCGGGGTGGGCGGCCGGCAGCCTGCGCAGGTTGGCGTCGTAGGCGGCCCGGTACGGGTTGAACCAGGCGTGGAACTCCAGCCCGCGCTTGTGCGCCTCGGCGGTCAGGAACGGCAGCGGGTCCCAGCCGGGGTCCTTGCCTGGCGTGCCGGTGAGGTACTGCGACCACGGCTCGTACGGCGACTTGTACAGCGCGTCGGAGGCCGGACGCACCTGCACGAACACCGCGTTGAGGTTGCGCCTGACGGCGTTGTCGAGGATCTTGACGTACTCGGCCCGCTGCTTGGCGGGGCTGAGGCCCGTCGCCGAGGGCCAGTCGATGTTCTTGACCGTGGCGATCCAGACGCCGCGAAGCTGGCGCTTGGGGTACCTGGCGTCGGCGACGCACTTCTCCGCCGGCTTGGCGGCGGGCTTGGCCTTCGTCGTGGGGGCCGCGGCTTGTGCGCCTGGTCCGCCGAAGGTGTAGGCGGCGGTGGTGGCGGCGATCGCGACAGCGGCGGCGGCAAGAAGAGGTCGTCCTGTGCGCATAGTCCCCCAGTGTGGCATCGCCACTGGGATGCTTCGGCCAAAAATCGAAATGAATTTGTGATCCTATAGTGACTCGGGGGGAGGGCGTTACCCTCCCCCCAACGAGGGGCGTCAGTCCTCTGCTGTCACCTTGTCGGTCAGATGTGAGGGGAGAGGTTCGTAGCGCAGGAACGTGCGCTGGAACGTCCCCGTCCCGTGCGACATCGACCGCAGGTCGATCGCGTAACGAGTGATCTCCAGCTGCGGCACCTCGGCCTTGACCAGCGTCCGCCCCGTGCCCACGGGCTCGGTGCCCAGCACGCGGCCCCTGCGCGAGGACAGATCGGACATGACCGAGCCGACGTGCTCGTCGGCCACCAGCACCGCGATCTCGTCGACCGGTTCGAGCAGCAGCGTCGCCACCTTCGCCGCGGCCTCCTTCAGCGCCAGCGAGCCGGCGATCTGGAAGGCCATGTCGGAGGAGTCGACCGAGTGCGCCTTGCCGTCGTAGAGCGTGACCCGCACGTCCACCATCGGGTATCCGGCCAGCACGCCCCGCTCCATCTGGGTGCGCACGCCCTTCTCCACCGACGGGATGAACTGCCTCGGCACCACGCCACCGACGATCTTGTCCACGAACTCGAAACCCCCACCCGAAGGCAGGGGCTCGACCTCGAGGTGGCAGATGGCGTACTGCCCGTGGCCGCCGGTCTGCTTGACGTTGCGGCCCATCGCCTGGCACTTGCCGCCGAAGGTCTCGCGGAGTGGCACCCTTAGGGCGACCCGTTCGACCTCCACGCCGTGGCGCTTGGCCAGGCGGTCGAGCAGGACGTCGGTGTGCGCCTCGCCCATGCACCACAGCACCAGCTGCCGCGTCTCGGCGTTGTTCTCCAGGCGCAGCGTCGGGTCCTCGGCCACCAGCCGGGCCAGGCCCTGCGACAGCTTGTCCTCGTCGGCCTTCGACCTGGCCTTGATCGCCACCGGAAGCAGCGGGTCCGGCATGCTCCACGCGGTCATGAGCAGCGGCCGTTCGGGGTCCGACAGCGTGTCGCCGGTCTCGGCCCTCGACAGCTTGGCCACCGCGACGATGTCGCCCGCCATGCCCTTGCCGATGGTGCGCTGCTGCTTGCCCAGCGGGCTGGTCAGGGTGCCGATGCGCTCGTCGACGTCGTGGTCCTCGTGCCCGCGGTCGGCCAGGCCGTGTCCCGAGACGTGCACGGTCATGTCGGGGCGCAGCGTCCCGGCGAACACGCGCACCAGGCTGATGCGGCCCACGTAGGGGTCGCTGGTCGTCTTGACCACCTCGGCCACCAGCGGCCCGTCCGGGTCGCACGCCTTGACCTGCACCGGCTTGCCGTCCGGGGTGGTGATCTCGGGCAGCGGGTGCTCAAGCGGCGAGGGGAAGCCCTGGGTGATGACCTCCAGCAGTTCCTGCGCGCCCACGCCGACGCCGCTGGCGAGCACGGGGTAGAAGTTGCCGCGCGCGACCGCCTTCTCCAGGTCGTCGATGAGCACCTTGGCGTCGATCGCCTCGCCCGACAGGTACCTGTCCATGAGCGACTCGTCTTCGCTCTCCTGGATGATGCCCTCGATGAGGCTGCCCCGGTATTCCTCGATGCGCGACTCGTACTCCGCGCCGGGTTCCTTCTCCGTACGCTCGCCCGTGGCGTAGTTGTAGAACTTCTGCGACAGCAGCCCGATCAGCCCGGCCACGTGACCGTTGGTCACGACCGGAAGGTAAAGCGGCGCGACCCCGTCACCGAAGATCTCCTGACAGGTGGCCAGGACCTGGTCGAAGTCGGCCCGCTGGTGGTCGATCTTGGTGATCACCACCGCCCGCGGCATGCCGACCTGCGTGCACTCCTCCCACAGCATCTGGGTCAGCCCGTCGATGCCGTCCGTCGCCGAGACCACGAACAGCGCCGCGTCGGCCGCGCGCAGCCCCGCTCGCAGGTCGCCGACGAAATCGGCGTAGCCGGGCGTGTCCAGAAGATTGATCTTGATCCCGTTGTGGACCATGGGCGCGACCGACAGGTTCACCGAGCGCTGCTGGCGCACCTCCACCTCGTCGAAGTCGCTGACCGTGGTGCCGTCCTCGACCCGGCCCGTGCGCTGGATGGTGCCCGTGGCCGCGAGCAGCTGCTCGACCAGAGTGGTCTTGCCCGCTCCCGAATGGCCGACCAGTACGACGTTGCGTATCGCGTCCGCCCTGTCGGCCGCTGGTGCCCTGCCCGCGGCTCCTATGGCCGCGCCGTGGTGCTTTTCAGCCACATCGCCTCCGCTTCCGTGGGACGGAGCTCGCAGGGGTACGGCGCGCGCCGCCCAATTCGTCGTTCGGTTCAAGCGCCGCGCCCAGCGGAATCACCGCAAGGACGCGGTTAGTTCACCAAATACCCGTGTGGCGAATATCACAAGGGGGGCGAGGCAAAGAAGTGGTGGCGGCCTCGATGGCCTACGATCAGAGCGCGATGCTCAAACTCCTGCGCCCGGCCATTACCCGGATACTCACCCCGCTGGGCAGGGCACTCGTCCGCCGCGGGATAGGCCCGAACGCCGTCACCGCGATCGGCACGGCCGGCACCGTCGTGTGCGCCCTGGTGTTCTTCCCCATGGGCCAGCTGTGGTGGGGCTCGGTGGCGATCACCGTCTTCGTCCTGTTCGACCTGCTCGACGGCGTCGTGGCCAGGATGGGCGGGGGCGGCGGCAGCACCTGGGGCGCCTTCCTCGACTCCACGCTCGACCGGGTGGCCGACGCGGCCATCTTCTCCGGCCTGATCATCCACTTCATCGTCGAACGAGACCTGCTCATGGCGGCGGTCACGCTGTTCTGCCTGGTGGCAGGCGCCCTGGTGTCCTACGTCAAGGCCAGGGCAGAGGGCTTGGGGGTCAGCTGCGACGTCGGCCTGGCCGAGCGGCCCGAGCGGCTGGTCGTCGGGCTGGTGGCCGCCGGGTTCTCCGGGCTCGGCGTGCCGTACATCCTGCCCTTCGGGCTGTGGCTGCTGGCGGCGGCCAGCGCGATCACCGTCGTGCAGCGCATCGTCCATGTCCATCGCCAGATTGGAGCGCGATGACCTCCCTTCAGGAACGCGCCGTGGCCGCGGGGTTCGCGGCGGGCTGGACGCTGCTGCCGTACCTGCCCGAGCGGCTGACCGCGGCCGCCTTCACCCTCGTGGCCGACCGGGCCTGGCGCGGGAGGGGCAAGAGCGTGCGCCGCCTGGAGCACAACCTGGCCAGGGTGACCGGGCTGGCCGAGGACAGCGCCGAGCTGCGCGCGCTCAGCCGCGCTGGCATGCGTTCCTACCTGCGCTACTTCCACGAGATCTTCAGGCTGCCGAAGATGGACCGCCAGGAGGTCGTGCGGCGCACCCATGTGACGGGCGCCGAGCACATCTTCGACACCGTCGCCGCGGGTCGCGGCGTCGTTCTCGCGCTGCCGCACATGGGCAACTGGGACCAGTCGGGCGCCTGGCTGATCGGCTGCGGCCACACCTTCACCACCGTGGCCGAGCGGCTCAAGCCCGAGTCGCTGTTCCGCCGCTACGCCGCCTTCCGCGAGGGCCTCGGCATGGAGGTGCTGCCGCACACCGGCGGCGACGGCCACGTCTTCGGCACGCTGGCCCAGCGGGTGCGCAAGGGCGGCATCGTCTGCCTGCCCGCCGAGCGCGACCTGAGCAGGAGCGGCGTCGAGGTCGAGTTCTTCGGCGCCACCACCAAGGTGCCCGTCGGGCCCGCGCTGCTGGCCGTCAAGACCGGCGCCGCGCTGCTGCCGGCCACCATGTGGTTCGAGGGCGCCGACTGGGGGCTGCGCATCCACGAGGAGGTCGAGGTGCCCGCCCAGGGCACCCTCCAGGAGCGCACGGCCGCCACGGCGCAGAGCCTGGTGACGGTCTTCGAGAAGGGCATCAGCGAGCACCCCGAAGACTGGCACATGCTGCAGCGCCTGTGGCTGGAGGACCTGCCGTGAACGTCGGCATCGTCTGCCCCTACTCCTGGGACGTGCCCGGCGGCGTCAAACAGCACATCGACGACCTGGCCCAGGCGCTGATGGCGCAGGGTCACAGGGTGTCGGTGATCGCCCCCGCCGAGGAGGACGCCGAGCTGCCGCCGTACGTGACCGGGACCGGCAGGGCGGTGCCCGTGCCGTACAACGGGTCGGTGGCCCGGATGTCGTTCGGCTTCCTGTCGGCGGCCAGGGTGCGGCGCTGGATCCGCGAGGGCGGCTTCGACGTGCTCCACATCCACGAGCCGCTGGTACCGAGCCTCGGCGTGCTGGCCTGCTGGGCGGCCAAGGGCCCGATCGTGGCCACCTTCCACGCCTCCTTCACCCGCTCGCGCGCGATCGCGATCGCCGAGCCGATGCTGCGCAGCGCGCTGGAGAAGCTCAGCGGCCGCATCGCCGTCTCCGACGCCGCCCGCAAGAGCCTGGTCGAGCAGTTCGGCGGCGACAGCGTGCTGATCCCCAACGGCGTGACCGTCAGCCGCTACACCGAGGCCGAACCGCTGCCCGGCTGGGGCCCCGACGGGCGCACGCTCGGCTTCCTCGGCAGGATGGACGAGCCGCGCAAGGGCCTGCCGGTCCTGCTGGAGGCGCTGGAGCAGATCCCCGACACCAGGCTGCTGGTCGCCGGGCCGGGCGAGGTGAAGATCCCCAAGTCGATCCGTGACCGCGTGACGCTGCTCGGCATGGTCAGCGAGCAGGACAAGATCCGCGCCTACCACTCCGTCGACGTCTTCGTCGCGCCCAACACCGGCGGCGAGAGCTTCGGCATCGTGCTGGCCGAGGCCATGTCGGCCGGAGCCACCGTCCTGGCCAGCGACATCCCCGCCTTCCGCAGGGTGCTCGGCGACGGGCAGGCGGGCGCCCTGTTCCCCAACGGCGACGCCGCCGCCCTGGCCCGCGAGGCGCGCGCCCTGCTCGCCGACCCCGAGCGCAGGGCCAAGCTCGCCGACGAGGCGCTCCACGCCGTGCGCAAGTACGACTGGTCCACGGTCGCCCGTGACGTCGTGCGCGTCTACGAGACCGTCACGGCCGCCGCCGGGCAGGTCGAGGAGGACACGCTCGCGTGAGCACCACCATCATCGTCCTGGTCGTGGGCATCGTCATGGTGCTCGCGGCCGTCTACGTCTCCTGGCGGGCCGGTCGTCTCGACCGGCTGCACATCCGGCTGGAGCTGGCCCGTGAGGCCCTCGACGTCGCCCTGGTACGGCGGGCCGCCGTCGTCCTGGAGCTGGCCGGATCCCGCCTGCTCGACCCCGCCACCTCCCTGGTGCTCGCCGCGGCCGCCCACGAGGCCCGTACGGCCGGCCCCGACGAGCGCGAGCACGCCGAGAGCGACCTGTCCAGGGCGCTGCGCGCGGCCATCGACCAGGACAGGTTCAGGGAACGCCTCAGCGAGTCGCCCGGTGGCAGGGCGCTGCTGGAGGAGCTCGACACCGCCGTCGCCAAGGTCGTCTACGCCCGCCGCTTCTTCAACGACGCCGTCGGCGTCACCCGCACGGCCCAGCGCCGCTGGCTCGCCCGCACCCTCCGCCTGGCGGGACGCACCGAATTCCCGGAATTCTTTGAGATTGATGACAATCCACCCGAGACGATGGCACCCGAATGACCTCATTGAGGGATCCCGGTAGGCTTCGTTCCGTTTTCATGGCCAAGCGGAGGAGTTGAGCAGGTGCGGGTACCTCGAATGATCGCGGTGACGCTGGCGGTGCTCGCTCCGGTCGCGGCCTGCTCCAGCGGGGGCGGCGCCGCTTCGCCGTCGAAGGAGCCGCAGGCGGCCCCGGTGAGCGCCTCCCCGACGCCCGAGGTGAAGGGGCACCCGTTCACGGGCCTGCCGTACGAGGAGCTGAAGCCCGTCCTCGCCGTGAAGATCGAGAACACCGCGGCCGGCAAACCGCAGCTCGGGCTCAAGAGCGCCGACATCGTCTACATCGAGCAGGTCGAGGCCGGGCTGACCCGCCTCATGGCCGTCTTCTCCTCCAAGCTGCCGCCCAAGGTGGGTCCCGTCCGCAGCGCGCGCATCTCCGACCTGCACATCACCCCGCAGTTCGGCAAGCCCGCCTTCGCCTACTCCGGCGTGCAGACCAAGATGCTGCCGTTCGTGGCCGAGGCGTCGCTGTTCGACGTCGGCGACACCCGCAACCCCGGCGCGTTCTTCCGCCAGCCCGGCCGCTACGCGCCCTACAACCTGTTCGCCAACTCCAGACGACTGCTGTCCAAGGCGCCCAAGGCGAGCGAGGCCAAGGACATCGGGTTCACCTTCGGCGAGGCCCCCGAGGGCGGCGTGCCGAAGAAGTCCTACACCGTCAGGTGGCCCGCCGCCCGCTTCACCTTCGCCTGGTCGGAGACCAAGAAGCAGTGGCTGATCTGGCAGGACGGCAAGAAGGACATGGCGGCTGAGGGCGGCCAGCTCGGCGCACCCACGATCGTCGTGCAGTACACCAAGACCGAGCGCTCCCAGTTCCACGACAAGAACCAGAGCTACACGCCGCTGGTCCACTCCGTCGGCAAGGGCACGGCCATCGTGCTGCGCGACGGCAAGGCCTACAAGGCCAAGTGGTCGAGGGAATCGGAGGAGGAAGGCACGACGTTCACCACAGCGAGCGGCGAGCCGATGAACTTCGCACCTGGTCAGGTGTGGGTCGCGCTCGCCAGCCGGAAGCCCGTCATTCCTTAACGTACAAAATCCGCCTACGACCCTGACAGGGTGGTGTGTCCGGGCGCGGGGCGTTAAGGACCTACGATGGGCTTGAGAACTTACCGACCTGCCGTTGTGAGGAAGACCGTGTCTACCAGCCCCGTCACCGGAACCGCGCGCGTCAAGCGCGGCATGGCCGAGATGCTCAAGGGCGGCGTCATCATGGACGTCGTCACCCCCGAGCAGGCGAAGATCGCCGAGGACGCCGGGGCGGTCGCCGTCATGGCCCTGGAGCGCGTGCCCGCCGACATCCGCGCGCAGGGCGGCGTGTCCAGGATGAGCGACCCCGACATGATCGACGGCATCATCAACGCCGTCTCCATCCCCGTCATGGCCAAGGCCCGCATCGGCCACTTCGTCGAGGCGCAGATCCTGCAGTCGATGGGCGTCGACTACATCGACGAGTCCGAGGTGCTGACCCCGGCCGACTACGCCAACCACATCGACAAGTTCCAGTTCACCGTGCCGTTCGTGTGCGGCGCGACGAACCTGGGCGAGGCGCTGCGCCGCATCACCGAGGGCGCCGCCATGATCCGCTCCAAGGGCGAGGCGGGCACCGGCGACGTCTCCAACGCCGTCACCCACATGCGGACCATCAGGGGCGAGCTCAAGCGCCTCACCTCGCTGCCCGAGGACGAGCTGTACGTCGCGGCCAAGGAGCTGCAGGCGCCGTACGAGCTGGTCGCCGAGGTCGCCAAGACCGGCAAGCTGCCCGTGGTGCTGTTCACCGCCGGCGGCATCGCGACCCCCGCGGACGCGGCGATGATGATGCAGCTCGGCGCCGAGGGCGTGTTCGTCGGCTCCGGCATCTTCAAGTCGGGCGACCCGGCCAAGCGGGCGGCGGCGATCGTGAAGGCGACGACCTTCCACGACGACCCCGACGTGGTCGCGAAGGTCTCGCGCGGGCTGGGCGAGGCGATGGTCGGCATCAACGTCGACGAGATCCCGCAGCCCCACCGCCTGGCCGAGCGCGGCTGGTAGGTCTTTCACGACTGAGCGGCATCCCTGAGGGGGTGCCGCTTTTTCGTGCCCCACCCTGTGCGGCAGGCGGCACCACCTGCGCTCCCTCGCCCGCGTGGATGTGGACCACACCTTCCAGGAAGTGGTTGCATAGCGGTTCATGCTGGATCAAGCCATCATCACGGTGATGACCTGGAACGTGTGCACGGGCACCAACGCGGCCTGCGAGCTGTACCGCAGGAGCCCGCAGGAACTGGCCTGGCACATCGGCGACCACCTCCTCGGCGACCCCGACGTGATCTTCCTGCAGGAGTTCTGCACCGGCGCGACCGGCACACTCGAGCAGTGGCTCGAATGGCGGACAGGACGGAGCTGGACCGTCAGGTCATGGGGCCTGACGACGGCGGACGGCAGGCCGTACGACTGCCATCCCGACAGGAACGGCCGCCCGCGCGGCGCGCAGAGCGTCACGGTGGCGGTCGCCGACCACGCGGCTGACTTCGAGACCGTGCCGCTGACCTCCCCGCCCTGGTTCGCCAGGCGCTCCGCGCTGTGCGCGACGATCCCCGCCGTCAAAGTGCGGGCCTGCGGCACCCACCTGTCGTCCGGCATGGCCAACGACGACGCGCAGCGCGGCGCGCCGTACCGGCACAGGCAGGTCAGGCAGCTCATGGCGGCCGCGCCGAAGGCGGGCCACACCAGCGTCTTCGGCGGTGACCTGAACCTCACGCCCGGCAGGGTCGCCGCCTACGGCTCCTACGACGAGTGCGATCCGCGCATGCGGTGGACCTACGTGAAGAAGCGCAAGATCGACTATCTCTTCGCGCCGAAAGGCCGGGTGCTGCGGTGCTGGGTCGACGGGAAGGCCAGGGGCTCCGACCATCTGCCGATGGCGGTCAGGGTGGCGCTGTAGGAGCCCTGTAGGAAGAGCACAGGCCGCTCTGGTGTTGAATCAGGGGAAACCCGGACCACGACGGAAGGACGACCGTGCCCAAGATCGGTGTACTCGCACTCCAGGGAGACGTGCGCGAGCACGTCCACATGCTGGAGGAGGCGGGTGCCAAGGCGATGGCCGTACGCAGGCCCGCCGAGCTCGAGGCCGTCGACGGGCTGGTCATCCCCGGCGGGGAGTCCACCACCATGTGGAAGCTCGCCGAGATCTTCGAGATGCTGGAGCCGCTGCGGCTGTGCGTCAAGGAGGGCATGCCCGCCTACGGCTCGTGCGCCGGCATGATCATGCTGGCCGACCGGATCCAGGACGGGATCGAGGGGCAGCAGACCATCGGCGGCATCGACATGGTCGTCAGGCGCAACGCCTTCGGCCGCCAGGTCGACTCCTTCGAATCCGATCTGTCGTTCGCCGGTGCTCCTGTGCACGCCGTCTTCATTCGTGCGCCATGGGTGGAATCGGTGGGTTCTGCGGTCGAGGTGCTGGCGACCGCGCCCCCTGGGGATAGGATCGTCGCGGTCCGCCAAGGGCCGTTGCTCGCGACATCGTTCCACCCCGAGCTGACCGGGGACACTCGCGTGCACGAATATTTCGTCAACATGGTGAGGGAGCTCTAGGTAATGTCCGGCCACTCCAAATGGGCGACGACGAAGCACAAGAAGGCCGCGCTCGACGCCAAGCGCGGCAAGCTGTTCGCGAAGCTCATCAAGAACATCGAGGTGGCGGCCAGGACCGGTGGCCCTGACCCGGATGCCAACCCCACCCTCTTCGACGCCATCTTCAAGGCGAAGAAGAACTCGGTGCCCAACGACAACATCGAGCGGGCCCGCAAGCGCGGCGGCGGCCTCGAGGCCGGCGGCGCCGACTGGCAGACCATCATGTACGAGGGCTACGCGCCCGGCGGCGTCGCGGTGCTCATCGAATGCCTCACCGACAACCGCAACCGCGCCGCCTCCGAGGTCCGCGTCGCGCTGACCCGCAACGGCGGCTCGCTGGCCGACCCCGGCTCGGTGTCGTACATGTTCAACCGCAAGGGCGTCGTGATCGTGCCCAAGGACGGGCTGTCGGAGGACGACGTGCTCGTCGCCGTGCTGGAGGCCGGCGCCGAGGAGGTCAACGACCTGGGCGAGTCGTTCGAGGTCGTCTCCGAGGCCGGTGACCTGGTGCCGGTGCGCAAGGCGCTGCAGGAGGCGGGCATCGACTACGACTCGGCCGAGTCGAGCTTCCTGCCGACGCTGAACGTCCCGCTCGACGAGGACGGCGCGCGCAAGGTCTTCCGCCTGATCGACGCGCTCGAAGACAGCGACGATGTGCAGAACGTCTGGGCCAACTTCGATGTCAGCGACGACATCATGGAGAAGCTCGACGCCTGAAACGGTTCGCCAGGCGTGTCCCGGGGTGCGTAGGTTGACCTGCTGTGGAGATTCGAGACCTGACCCCGGACGACCTCGACGCCGTCCTCGACACCCGCATGCGGTCCTTCGGTCCGCTGCCCGACGACTCCGTCGACGCCTGGCGCGCGACGGCGCTGGCCACCATGGAGCGGGGGCGCTATCTCGGCGTCTTCGACGGCTCCAGACTGGCCGGCGCCGGCCGGCTCACCGGCTTCACCCAGTGGTGGTACGGCAGGCCGCAGCCGATGGCGGGGGTCGCGGGCGTGGTCGTCAACCCTGAAGACCGCGGGCGCGGCGTGGGCAGGCAGCTCATGCGCGCCATCCTCACCAGGGCCGCCGACCTCGGCGACGCGGTCTCCGCGCTCTACCCCGCCACCACGCCGATCTACCGCTCGCTCGGCTGGGAGCACGCGGGCGCGGAGAGCATCCTCACGCTGTCGCCCGAGGCGCTGCGCGCCATCCGCCCCACCGAGCCGGTCAAACTGCGCAGGATGGGCCCTGACGACGCCGCCGAGGTGATCGCGATCGTCGGCCGCGTCCACGCCGCCAACCGGGCCAGCGGCCCCATCGGCTGGGACGAGGCCGCCTGGCGGCGCTACCTCGACAACGAGGCCGACTTCCTCTACCTGGCCGACGACGGCTTCGTCGGCTACTCCTGGGAGGACGGCGACATCTCCCTCGACTACCTGCTGGCCGGTTCGGAGGCGACCGCCCGCGCGCTGTGGTCGCTGGTCGGCACCTCCTCCTCGGTCGCAGGCAAGGTCACGGCGGTGCTCGCGCCCGACGACCCCGTGCTGTGGCTGCTGCGCGAACGGGCGAAGGAGGAGATCAAGCAGACGAGGTGGATGTTCCGCGTCGTGGACGTTGTCGCCGCGATCGCCAGGCGCGGCTTCCCCTCGGTGGTCACGGCTGACGCCGTCATCACGGTCGACGACCCCGAGCGCCCGGCCAATACCGGCACCTGGCGGCTGGAGATCTCCGGCGGCTCGGGTACGGCGAGCGCGGCCGAGGGGGAGGGGCCGCGCCTGTCCGTCAACGGCCTGTCGGCGCTGTATGCGGGGATTCCCACCTCGACGCTGCGGGTCGGCGGCATGCTCTCCGGCTCCGAGGAGTTCGACGAGGCGCTGGACGCGGCGTTCGCCGGCACGCCGTACATGATCGACTACTTCTGATCCCTGCCGGGCAGCCGCCTGCACGGCGCGTGTTCGCCGTGCGCGACCGGCCCAACCAGGGTAGAGTTCGCTGCCGAACAGATGTTCGGCAGCGAACGGAGGGCGGGCCGTGCGGGTGATGGGCGTCGACCCAGGGCTGACCAGATGCGGCCTCGGAGCCGTCGAGGGCCGCCCTGGCGCGCAGCTCAAGCTCATCGCGGTCGGCGTGGTGCGCACCGCGGCCTCCGACGAGCTCGGCGCCAGGCTGGTCGGCATCGAGCGCGGCATCGAGCAGTGGCTCGACGAGGTGCGACCCGACGCGGTCGCCGTCGAGCGCGTCTTCGCCCAGCACAACGTCCGCACCGTGATGGGCACCGCCCAGGCGGCCGGCATCGCCGTGCTCTGCGCGGCCAGGCGCGGCCTGCCCGTGGCGCTCCACACGCCCTCGGAGGTCAAGGCCGCCATCACCGGCAGCGGCACCGCCGACAAGAAGCAGATCGGCGCCATGGTCACCAGGCTGCTGCGGCTGACCGAGATGCCCAAGCCCGCCGACGCGGCCGACGCGCTCGCCCTGGCCATCTGCCACACCTGGCGGGGCGGCACCCAGAGCAGGCTGGCCGAGGCGCTGGCCAAGGCATCGAGAGGACGTGCGCTGTGATCGCGTCGGTTTCCGGGGTCGTGGCCGCCGTCGCGCCCGACTCGGCCGTGCTCGAGGTCGGCGGGGTGGGCGTGCTCGTGCACTGCACGCCAGGCACGCTGGCCACCCTGCGGATCGGCGAGCACGGCAGGCTGGCCACGTGCCTCGTCGTCAGGGAGGAGTCACTCACCCTGTACGGCTTCGCCACCGACGACGAGCGCACCGTCTTCGAGCTGGTCCAGACGGCCAGCGGCGTGGGCCCGAAGCTGGCGCTGGCCATGCTGGCCGTCCACACCCCCAACTCCCTGCGCGTCGCCGTCGCCTCCGCCGACCTCAAGGCGCTGACCAGGATCCCCGGCATCGGCCAGAAGGGCGCCCAGCGCATCGTGCTGGAGCTGAAGGACAAGCTCGGCACGCCGGAGGAGGCGGTCAACGCCGCGCTCAACGGCGCCGCCGCCATCCCGCTGTGGCGCGAGCAGGTCCACTCGGGCCTGGTCGGGCTCGGCTACTCCACCAAGGACGCCGACGAGGCGATCGCCCTGGTGGAGCCGCAGGCCGACACCGAGGTCGCGGCGGGCAGGCAGCCGCAGGTGGCGATGCTGCTCAAGGCGGCGCTCAGAGTGCTGAGCATCCGATGAGGCGGGCGGGCGCCTGGCGCGGCCGCGCGAACGGCGATAGGGAGGAGCGGTGAGCATCGAGCGCGACCTGGTGTCGCCCGACGCCGAGGGCGACGAACTGCAGATCGAGGCGGCCCTGCGGCCGAAACGCCTGGCCGACTTCATCGGTCAGGCGCGGGTGCGCGAGCAGCTCTCCCTGGTGCTGGAGAGCGCGCTCAAGCGCAACAGGCCACCCGACCACGTGCTGATGAGCGGCTCGCCGGGGCTGGGCAAGACCACCCTCGCCATGATCATCGCCGTCGAGCTCGGCGCCCCGCTGCGCATCACCTCGGGCCCCGCGCTGGAGCGGGCGGGCGACCTGGCGGCGATCCTGTCGACGCTGACCGAGGGCGAGGTGCTGTTCATCGACGAGATCCACCGGATGGCCCGCCCCGCCGAGGAGATGCTCTACCTCGCGATGGAGGACTTCAGGGTCGACATCATCGTCGGCAAGGGCCCGGGTGCGACCGCGATCCCGCTGGAGATCGCGCCCTTCACCCTCGTGGGCGCGACGACCAGGGCAGGCCTGCTGCCCGCCCCGCTGCGCGACCGGTTCGGCTTCACCGCCCACATGGACTTCTACGAGGTCGCCGAGCTCGAACAGGTGCTGCGCCGCTCCTCCAGGCTGCTCGGAGTGTCGCTGCCGGAGGAGGGCGCCCACGAGATCGCCAGGCGCTCACGCGGCACGCCGCGCATCGCCAACCGGCTGCTGCGCAGGGTGCGCGACTTCTCCGACGTGCGCTCCGACGGCGTCATCACCCGCGACATCGCCTCGGCCGCCCTCAACCTCTACGAGGTCGACGCCGAGGGCCTCGACCGGCTCGACCGGGCGGTGCTCGGCGTGCTGCTGCGCAAGTTCGGCGGCGGACCGGTCGGGCTCTCGACGCTGGCGGTGGCCGTGGGGGAGGAGCCGGAGACGGTCGAGGTGGTGGCCGAGCCGTTCCTCGTACGCCAGGGGCTGCTGGCCCGCACGCCGCGTGGGCGGGTCGCCACGAGCGCCGCCTGGCTGCACCTGGGGCTCACCCCGCCGCCGGACGCGCCCTTCTGACCGGGCTCGGTTTGTCGGCGAATCTGTCAGGATGGAATTCTGACGGGTCGGCCGTCCTCAGGGGTGGCGCAAGCGGTCACAGAACGGTTGCAAGCATTGCGAATTGGGAACTTCCCCGCGCGCCGAATCGCTGCCTCGTTGCCGGGTTTCGCAACAACCGCCTACACTCCGTGGCTTGGCTGGCTGTGTAAGCTGATGGGCTGAGCGGCGCGGCCCTCGACGCAACGCATGGAATTTCCGGCTCGAAGCCGGTGTCATCATCTTGATAGACGATGGAAGGTCGCCCTCGTGGACTCAGCAACGCTCATGAACATCCTGCCGCTTGTCCTGCTGGTGGTGGTGTTCTACTTCCTGCTCATCAGGCCGCAGCGCAAGCGGCAGCAGGAAGCCGCTCAGATGCAGAACTCCCTTGCGCCCGGCGCCCGGGTCATGACCACCACCGGTCTGTTCGCCACCGTGGTCGCGGTCGACAACGAGGACGTCATCCTCGAGGTCGCGCCCGGCATCGAGACGCGCTGGGTGAAGGCGGCCATCGGCCGCGTCCTCACCCCGACCGTCGATGACAAGGTCGCCGGCACGGCGGTCTCCGACACGACGGCGTCCGAGGCGGGGGAGACCAAGGGCTCCGACGAGCCGGTCGATCGCAACAACGACGAGGACACGAATAGCAAGAAGTCCTGACTAGGCTTGCGGCAAACCTCTAACTGAAAGAACAGACGACCAGTGGCCCGACCGACCAGCGGCCAGAGCAAGCCGGGGCGCACGCTCCTGTTGCTCCTGGCGCTCATCCTCGCCATGGGCGGGGCGATGTTCCTGCAGCCGGCGTTCACGCCGAAGCTCGGACTCGACCTCGCGGGCGGCACGACGGCGACGCTGTCGCCGATCACTCCGAACGGCTCTCCCCCCTCTGAAGAGAGTCTCAACCTCGCCGTCAACATCATCCGTGACCGGGTGAACGGCACCGGAATCTCCGACGCGGAGGTCGCCAAGTCGGGCGACAACATCGTCATCTCGGTTCCCGGCGCGGGCAAGGACGAGGTCATCAAGCTGGTCGGCACCACGGCGGAGCTGCGCTTCCGCCAGGTCCTGGCCGCCGAGGCGGCCCAGCCGCAGCCGAGCACCATGCCCACCCAGGCGCCGACGCCCGCGGGCAGCGGCCAGCCTTCCACGCAGCCGAGCGGGCAGGCCTCCACCCAGCCGAGCGTCCAGCCGTCGGCCAACGCCCCCGCGCCCAGCGCCTCGCCGACGGGCAAGGCCCTGTCGTCCGCGCTGACCTCGCCCAACCCGTCTCCCTCCGCCTCGGCGGGCGCCGAGCAGCAGGGCGAGGACAGGTCGCAGGACAAGGGCCAGAACAACCAGAACAAGGCCCAGGACAACAAGGCCCAGGACAACAAGGGTCAGAACGCCAAGGCGACGCCGTCCGCGGCGCCCAGCGCCCAGCCGAGCGCGCAGCCGGCGCAGGACCCCGCGCTCCAGGGCATCGACCCCGCGCTCGTCAAGCAGTTCAACGAGCTCGACTGCGCCAAGAACAAGAACCTGGGCGTCCAGGACGACCCGAGCAAGCCGTACGTCACCTGTGACCAGGACGGCACCGCCAAGTACATCCTGGACAAGGCCAGGGTCGTCGGCACCGACATCGACACCGCCAGCGCCGGGGTGCAGCAGACCACCGGCCAGTGGGTCGTCCAGCTCAACTTCAAGGCCAGCGGCGCCACGGCCTGGTCGCAGCTGACCACCGAGGCCTACCAGGCCCAGGCGCCGCGCAACATGGTCGCCGTGGTCCTCGACGGTGTGGTCATCACCGCGCCGAACATCAACGAGCCGATCCCCGGCGGGCGTGCCGAGATCTCCGGTAGCTTCACCCAGGACACCGCGACCCAGCTGGCCGACCAGCTGAAGTACGGCGCGCTGCCGCTGAAGTTCGTGCGCAGCTCCATCGACACGATCTCCTCGACCCTCGGCGCGGACCAGCTGATGGGCGGCCTCATCGCCGGCGCCATCGGCCTCGGCCTGGTGGTCATCTACTCGCTGCTCTACTACCGGGGCCTCGGTTTGGTCGCGGTGCTCAGCCTCGCGGTCGCCTCGATCATCACCTACGAGGCGGTCGTGCTGCTCGGCACCTACGCCGGCTTCGGCCTGTCGCTGCCGCACATCATCGGCCTGGTGGTCTCGATCGGCATCACGGCCGACTCCTTCATCGTCTACTTCGAACGAATAAGAGACGAGATGAAGGAAGGCAGGCGCACGCTGCGCGCCGCCGTCGAGATCGCCTGGGTGCGCGCGCGGCGCACGATCCTGATCGCCGACGCGGTCATGTTCATCGCCGCCATCGTGCTCTACTTCCTGGCCGTCGGCGGTGTGGCCGGCTTCGCGTTCGCGATGGGCCTGACCACGCTCATCGACGTGCTGGTGGTGTTCATGTTCACCAAGCCGTTCATCGCGCTGCTGGCGAGGCTGAAGTTCTTCGCCAAGGGGCACAAGCTCTCCGGTCTCGATGCCGAACGCATGGGGCCCGAGCCCGTCCGTACGACCACCCCGCAGGAGGCCTGACATGGGACTCGGGCGTCGCCTCTACCGTGGCGAGATCGATGTCGACTTCGTCGGCCGCCGCAAGCTCTGGTACGGCCTGTCGGCCTTCCTCATCGTCTTCTCCCTCGCGGGGCTTGTCTTCAGCGCCGTCACCAACGGCAGCCCGCTCAACCTGGGCGTGGAGTTCAAGGGCGGCTCGGTGTTCTCCTTCACCGCGCCGAAGGCCGGCATCGAGCAGGTCCGCGAGACCATGACCGACGCGGGCGTCCACCAGCCGATCGTCCAGCAGGCCGGCACCGGCGGCTGGCGGGTGACCACCGAGACCCTGGACGAGGCCAACCTCACCAAGGTGCAGCAGGCGGTCTCCAAGGACCTCGGCGTCGACGCCAAGCAGATCTCCATCACCTCGATCGGCGCCTCGTGGGGCGGCGAGGTGGCGACCAAGGCCTGGATCGGCCTCGGCGTGTTCATGCTCGCGATCATCCTGTACCTGAGCATGGCCTTCGAGCCGAAGATGGCGCTGGCGGCGATCGTCGCGCTGATCCACGACCTGGTCATCACCGCGGGCATCTACGCGTGGTCGGGCTTCGAGGTCACCCCCGCCACCCTGCTGGGCTTCCTCACCATCCTCGGCTACTCGCTGTACGACGCGGTCGTCGTGTTCGACATGATCAAGGAGGTCACCGCCAAGCTCGGCACGACCTCCAAGAAGACGTACACGATGGCCGCCAACGACGCGCTCAACCACACACTGATCAGGTCGCTGAACACCTCGCTCGTCGCCATCCTCCCGGTCGCGGCGATCCTGTTCATCGGCACCACGGTGCTGGGCGCGGGCACGCTGAAGGACCTCTCGCTCGCCCTGTTCGTCGGCATGCTCGTCGGCACGTACTCCTCGCTGTGCGTGGCGACGCCGCTGCTGGTGACGCTGAAGGAGCGCGAGCCGAAGTACCAGGCGATCGCCAAGCGTCTGGCGGCCACCGGCGGGGGCAAGGGCGGCGCCAAGCGGCCCGCTACCGCCAAGAACTGACCACCACGGCCTGACGCCCTCGCCCCCGCACCAGGGGACGAGGGCGTCGCTCTGCCGCCACCCAGAGGGTTTCAGTGCCGGGGCGTCGGTCTGCCGTCAGGCGGGTGGGTCCGGTGTCGTCGGCGGGGCCGGTTTGTGGGAAGGTGATGCGTCCGGCAGGCAACGCGCGGCCGAAGAGACGCGGCCGACGAGACGTGCAGACGATGGACGAAGAGGGAGAGAGCCCGACGTGAGCGAGCTGAGCCAGCTGATCCTCGACCGGATCAGGGACGTCAACGACTACCCGAAGCCGGGCGTCGTGTTCAAGGACATCACCCCGCTCCTGGCCGACCCGCAGGCCTTCGGCGCGGTCGTCGACGAGCTCGCGGGGCTTTTCCCGGACGTCGACAAGATCGTCGGCATCGAGGCGCGCGGCTTCATCCTGGCCGCCCCCGCCGCCTGCCGCGCCCAGGCGGGGTTCGTGCCGGTCCGCAAGAAGGGCAAGCTGCCCGCCGCGACCCTGGAGGCCTCCTACGACCTGGAGTACGGCTCGGCCACCATCGAGGTGCACCAGGACGCGTTCGTCCCCGGTGACCGCGTGCTCATCGTCGACGACGTGCTGGCCACGGGCGGCACGGCCGAGGCGACGGTGGAGCTGGTCAGGCGGACGGGCGCCGAGGTCGTCGGCGTCGCCGTACTCATGGAGCTGGCCTTTCTGAAGGGTCGCGAGCGGCTGCCGGACGTCGACCTGCGGGCGCTCGTGATCGTGTGATTGCCGACCGGCCGACACGTGGTCGACGCACCTGGATACACTGAGGGATCTGGACTCGAACGTGAGGAGTCTGTGTGCCCCGTGAGGTAGTCGTGCCCGACGCAACCGAAGCCGGAAATTCCGATGGAGGGTCCGGCGTTCCTTCGGTGCGTCGACGACGGTTTGGGGGTGGGGCCATGAATCCGGTGCTGGAACCGCTTTTCAGGACGGTCCGCGCCACCCATCCCAAGGCGGATCTTCGCCTCATCGAGCGTGCCTACGACGTGGCCGCCTACCATCACCGCGACCAGAAGCGGAAGAGCGGCGACCCGTACATCACCCACCCGCTGGCCGTGGCGACGATCCTGGCCGAGCTCGGCACCGATGACGAGACCCTGTGCGCGGCCCTCCTGCACGACACGGTCGAGGACACCGCCTACAGCCTGGAAGAGTTGCGCGGCGACTTCGGCGACAAGATCGGGCTGCTCGTCGACGGCGTCACCAAGCTCGACAAGGTCAAGTTCGGTGACGCCGCGCAGGCCGAGACCGTGCGCAAGATGGTCGTGGCGATGTCGCGCGACATCCGGGTGCTGGTCATCAAGCTCGCCGACCGCCTCCACAACATGCGCACGATGCGCTACCTGCCGGAGCACAAGCGACACCAGAAGTCCCGCGAGACGCTGGAGATCTTCGCCCCGCTGGCCCACCGCCTGGGCATGAACACGATCAAGTGGGAGCTCGAGGATCTCGCGTTCGCGATGCTGTATCCGAAGCGTTACGACGAGATCGCCCGGATGGTCTCCGAGCGGGCCCCGCGCAGAGACCTGTTCCTGCAGGAGGTCATCGAGAAGGTCTCGGCCGACCTGCGCGACGCCAAGATCCGCGCGGTGGTCAAGGGCAGGCCGAAGCACTACTACTCGGTCTACCAGAAGATGATCGCCCGCGACGTGGCCTTCGACGACATCTACGACCTGGTGGGCATCAGGGTCCTCGTCGACTCGGTCCGCGACTGCTACGCGGCGCTCGGAACGATCCACGCGCGGTGGAACCCGGTGCCCGGCCGGTTCAAGGACTACATCGCGATGCCCAAGTTCAACATGTACCAGTCGCTGCACACCACGGTGATCGGTCCCGAGGGCAAACCGGTCGAGCTGCAGATCCGCACGCACGCGATGCACCACAGGGCCGAGTACGGCGTGGCCGCCCACTGGAAGTACAAGGAGGAGGCGGGCGCTCCCGGCCCTTCGGGCAAGGTCAAGCCGGGCGGCGACATGGCGTGGCTGCGCCAGCTCCTCGACTGGCAGAAGGAGACCTCCGACCCGGGCGAGTTCCTCGAGTCGCTGCGCTTCGACCTGTCGGTGTCGGAGGTCTACGTCTTCACCCCGCGCGGCCAGGTGGTGGCGCTGCCCGAGGGCGCCACGCCCGTCGACTTCGCCTACGCCGTCCACACCGAGGTGGGCCACCGCTGCATCGGCGCCCGCGTCAACGGCCGCCTGGTGCCGCTGGAGTCCCGCCTGGGCAACGGCGACACCGTCGAGATCTTCACCTCCAAGTCGCCCGACGCCGGTCCTTCGCGTGACTGGCTGAAGTTCGTCAAGTCGGGCCGGGCCCGTAACAAGATCAGGCAGTGGTTCTCCAAGGAGCGCCGCGAGACCGCGATCGAGGCGGGCAAGGAGGCCATCGGCAGGGCCATGCGCAAGCAGGGCCTGCCGCTGCAGCGGCTCATGTCGGGCGAGGCGTTGCTCGCGCTGGCCCGCGACCTGCGCTACCCGGACGTCTCGGCCCTCTACGCGGCCGTCGGCGAGGGCCACATCGCCGCGCAGGCGGTCGTGCAGAAGCTCGTGGCCTCCATCGGCGGCGTCGACAGCGCCGAGGAGGACATCGCCGAGGTCTCGCTGCCGACCAGGCTCAGCCGCCGTCCCAGGGGCGGTGGCGGCGCGGGCGTGGTGGTGGCGGGCGACTCCGACGTGTGGGTACGGCTGTCGCGCTGCTGCACCCCGGTGCCCGGCGACGACATCGTCGGCTTCGTCACCCGCGGCCACGGCGTCTCGGTCCACCGTTCCGACTGCTCCAACGTGGAGCAGCTCAAGGAGCAGCCCGACCGCCTCGTCGAGGTGACATGGGCGCCCAACGAGGACTCGGTGTTCCTGGTGGCGATCCAGGTGGAGGCGCTCGACCGGCCGCGCCTGCTGTCCGACGTCACGCGCACGCTGTCGGACCAGCACGTCAACATCCTGTCGGCGTCGGTGACCACCTCGCGTGACAGGGTGGCCGTCAGCAAGTTCACCTTCGAGATGGGCGACCCCAAGCACCTGGGCCACGTGCTGAAGGCCGTGCGCAGCATCCAGGGCGTCTACGACGTCTACCGGGTCAGCGGAGCCTCGGGCGGATGAACACCCACAGGTACAGGCCCCAGCCGAAGGCGACGATCGCCAGCGTGAGCAGCGGCAGCACCGAGGAGCCGAGTTCGGCGAGCGCCTGCCTGCACACCGCGACCGTGATCGGCACGGTGTAGCCGAGCAGGTAGGCCAGCCCGAGCACGCGTCCCGCGACCAGGAACCAGGCGTAGGTCCGCACGGCGCGCGGCGCGTCCTCGCCGCTGCGGCGCAGGTGGGCCTGGGCGTCGGCCATGAGGTTCTTGTTGCCGGTGGCGTTGGCGAAGGCGTAGTAGACGTCGGTGCGCATGAAGAACAGGAACTGCCAGACGATCTGCGAGGCGCAGATGACCACCACCAGGCGGGCGACGGCGTTCTCCGTGACGTACAGCAGGCAGAGGCCGGCGGCGGCCAGGAACAGGTCGGTGCGCATGCCGGCCAGGTGGGCGCGGTAGCGGGCGCGGCGGGGCAGCCGCCAGACGCCGGTGACGTTGGTCTGCACGACGAGGAACTGCAGGCGGGTGCCGAGCGACAGCTCAGCCCGCACGCCGAGCGATCGGGCGGCCAGGATGTGGCTGAGCTCGTGGACGAAGACCAGCACCCACGAGCCGATCGCGAACGACAGGGTGAAGGCCAGGCTGTTCGACCACACCAGGCCCGACATGCCGGACACGATCCGCGGCCTGGCGACGACGGCCGCGAGGGCGCACAGGGCCGTCAGCGCGACGACGGCGTTGGCCGCGGGGGAGAAGAGCCAGCGCACGTGTTGCGGCCTGACGCGGTCCCAGGGGCTCGGCGGGAGGTCGGGCTCCTTGAGCAGCCCCGCGCCGTCCAGGCCGCCGACGAAGGCCGCCACGTCCACGTCGGCGCCGTGACGCTCCATGACCTCCTTCCTGACCTCCTCGACCGTCCTGGTGCCGTCCAGCAGCGCCAGGACCTTCGCGGCGATGCCCGGCACGTTGACGAACGTCGAGCCGTTGCCCACCACGTAGTCGTCGGGGCCGTCCTCGACCACGCTGAGGAAGCTCAGGTCGGGCCTCACCCGCAGACCTCGCAGTCGCGCAGCCGCTCGAACGGGTGGGCGGTGGTGGTCAGGTCGAGCAGGTTCAGGTGCACCGTCCTGTCCTCGATGGCGGGCGGTCCCGTGCCGGTCAGGTGGCGGACGATCTCGGCGGACAGCAGGCCCGAGACGGCGGCGCAGAGGGGGCCGAAGGCGGGGATCGTGCGACCGGCGTTGTCGGCGGTGGGCAGTTCGGCCGAGCCGTACCGCTCGGCTAGCGCGCGCTCCCTGCAGGCGAGGCATCCGGTCCTGCCGGGCACCACGAGCGGGCCGATCAGGCCCACGTGCTGGTTGAAGCCGCCGGTCACGAACGGCACGCCCGCCCGGACGCAGGCCCTGTTGACCCAGCGGACGATGTGCGGCTGCGGGGTGTCGACGGTGTTGACCACGAAGTCCGCGCCCTGGACGGGGACGTCGTCCGGCCCCTCGATACGGCGCTCGACCTCGACGATCTCCGCGTCGGGCGCGTGCGCGCGCAGCCTGTCCGCGGCCGCGCCGACCTTGGGCCTGCCGAGGTCGGCGGTGGTGTAGAGGTGCTGGCGGTGCAGGTTGGACGGTTCGACCAGGTCGTCGTCGACGAGCGTCAGCCGCCGCACGCCCGCGGTGACGAGCTGGACGGCGACCGCGCCGCCGATGGCACCGGCGCCGAGCACCGTGATCCGCATGTCGGCCAGATCGCGCATGGCGGCGACCGCCCGGCCCGCGGGATGGAACATCGACAGGAACAGCGCCTGTCGCGACAACCGGTCGTCGGCGGCCAGCGCGGAAAGATCGCTCTCGGTGACCAGGAGACGGGCGGCGAGCAGCTGTCCGATCGCCGCGTCTATCTCGTCGGCGGTGACACCGTCAAGCAGCCGGTAAAGCTCCTGTCGCGAACGCGGACGCCCGGCGCAGAGCCTGAACAGCTCGCGCAGCGGCTTTTCCGCGGAGGAGAGCACGCGGCCGGTCGGCGGAAAATCGCCGAGCCTGACCTGTTCACGGGAATCGTCAATGAACAGGGGGAACGCCGGATTCACCTGAATCCGTTCGCGCATGGGCGGGGCTCCGTGAGAGGCGGTGCGGGGCCTCTGTCGAGGCCCCGCACGAACGGTTCAGCAGCTGTTGCTGTTTCCGGTCGTCTCCACCTCTTCGACGGGCTTGATCTCGATCGTCATCTTGACCCTTTCGCCGATATCCGAGAGCCCTGTGATCGTAAGAAGAAAAGAGGAAAAAGGGGGAGGCCCAATGACCCTCTGTGATCACATTTGTGCGCCGATTTGCCCGGGAATCGGGAAAGATTGAATCTCAGACCGGATTTCGCCGAAAAGGCTCCGGGCGGCACGGCCGGCCCGGAGCCTTTGGGATCAGCTGAACGATCAGCTGAACTCGGCGAGCGTGCGCTCGGCCTCCTCCAGCCACGAACGGCGGGCCGCCAGCGCCTCCTCGGCGTCCTTGACGTCCTTGGCCCGCCCGGCGGCCTGGGCCTTGGCGAGCTTCTTCTCCAGCTGCTCGATCGAGGTGCGCAGCTGGTCGACCGCGCTCTGGGCGCGGGCCCTCGCCTCGGGGTTGGAGCGCTTCCACTCCGCCTCCTCGGCCTTGCGCACCGCCTCGTCGACGCGGCGCAGGCCGCCCTCCAGCCGGTCGCGCTGCTCGCGCGGCACCGCGCCGACAGCCTCCCAGCGCTCCAGCATCGAGCGCAGCGCGGCGCGGGCGGCGCGCGGGTCGGTCACCGGCAGGATCTTCTCCGCCTCGGCCAGCAGCACCTCCTTGGCCTCGGCGTTGGCGGCCAGCGAGGCATCACGCTCGGCGAAGACCGCCGACCGGGCCTGGAAGAACTGGTCCTGCGCGGCCTTGAAACGGCCCCACAGCTCGTCCTCGGCCTCGCGCGAGGCCCTGCCCGCCGACTTCCACTGGTGCATGAGCTCGCGGTAGACGGCGGCCGTCTGGCCCCAGTCGGTGGAGTCGGCCAGCGCCTCGGCCTCCACCACGATCCGCTCCTTGAAGGCCCGGATGCCCTCGCGCTGCTCGTCGAGCCCGGCGAAGTAGGCCTTGCGCCGCTTGGCGAAAGCCGTACGGGCGGCCGACAGCCGCTTCCACAGCGTGGCCTCGGTCACCCGGTCGATGCGCTCGGCGGCCTTCCACTCCTCCACCAGCTGGCGCAGCCGCTCACCACCCGACTTCCAGTGGGTGGTCTCGTCGGCGATGCGCTCGGCCTCGGCGACGATGCGCTCCTTGACCGCCTTGGCCTCGGCCCTGGCCACATCGCGCGCCGCCTTGACCTCCTCGCGGCGCTTGGCGACCAGCTCCGTCAGCGCGTCGAGGCGCTTGACGAGCGCGCCGAGATCGCCGATGGCGTGCGCGTCGGCCACGGCCTCGCGCAGCTTGACGATGGTGGCCTCGGCCTGCGCAGGAGCCAGGTCGGTGCCCTTGACGCGCTGTTCGAGCAGCTGCACCTGGCCCGCCAGCTCGTCGTACTTGCGGTGGAAGTAGGCCAGCGCCTCTTCGGGCTCACCGGCCTGCCAGGACCCGACGGCCCGCTCTCCCTCGGCCGTACGCACGTAGACGGTGCCGTCGTCGTCTACCCGGCCCCACGGGTCGGTGCTCACCGTGTCCTCCCGCACTCTCATCAGACCCTTCGGGGACTACTGCCCCTAGTTGTATTACGTCAGCTCTTGGCAGAGATTGTCACGTCTTTGATTTCGACCGTCTCCTTGGGTGCCCCGGTGCCGTCCGGACCAGGAGTGAGGACGCCCGCCTTGTTGACCTTGTCGAGGATGTCGAGACCCTTGGTGATGGTACCGACAGGCGTGTAGTCGGGGCTCAGCCCGATGTCGCCGAAGACCAGGAAGAACTGGCTGCCCGTGGTGCCGGGCTCGCTGGTCTTGGCCATCGCCATGACGCCGCGCTTGTAGGTGGCGCCCTCCAGGTTCTCCTCGGTCAGCCGGTAGCCGGGACCGCCCTGGCCGTCGGTCTGCGCCTTGCCGTCGGCCTTGGCCGTCGGGTCGCCGCACTGCAGCATCGGGAACTGCGCGCTGCCCAGGCGGTGGCACTTGCTGCCGTTGTAGTACTTCTTGGCGGCCAGGTGCTTGAGCGAGTTGACGGTGCAGGGGGCCTTGACGCCGTTGAGCTCGACGACGATGTCGCCCTGGCTGGTCTTCAGCGTCATGGTCGCGTCCTTGGCCTCGGCCTTGGCCGGCGGCAGCCCGACGTCCTTGACCGTGCCGCTGGTGTCGGGGAGGTAGCCGCACTCGCCCGTCGCGGGGTCGAAGGGCTTGGGGCCGGCCACGGCCGACGCCGAGGCGGTGGGGGCGGCCGACGGCGGCTCGGAGGCCGCGGTGTCGCCGCCGCCGCCGAGCAGGGCGACCGCGGCGATGATGCCGCCCACGACCACGACGACGCCCACGGTCGACCCGATGACGGCGGTGCGCTTGGTCTTGGTCTCGCGTTCGACACGACGCTGCATCTGCCGCTCGTAGTGCTCGCGTGCCAGCTGGCGCTGGCGGTCCTTGCCCGTGGACACCGCTTTGCCTCCCTATCGAATCAACTGAGGTGGGCGAATCGTATCGGCCAACCGGTAATGGTTCGCAGCCCAGCGGCCAGCACCGGTACGCTTCGGTTACATTCTCATCCGCATTCTTGACGAGACTCAGCCGAGGCAGATGCTCATCGCAGGCTTCCCCGCAGGGGCGTTCCAGACCAACTGCTACCTCGTGGCGCCAGCCGCCGGCGAGGAATGTGTGATCGTCGATCCTGGTCAGGACGCCGTCGACGGCGTCGACGACCTGCTTCGCGAGCACCGGCTGAAGCCCGTCGCGGTCCTTCTCACCCACGGTCACCTCGACCACGTCTGGTCGGTCGCCCCCGTGTGCGGCGCCCGCGACGTCCCCGCGTGGATCCACCCTGAAGACCGCCACCTGCTGAGCGATCCCGCCGCGGGCTGGTCCCCGACCTCCAACCAGCTGTTCGGGGGCATCACGCTGAGCGAGCCCGACGACGTGCGCGAGCTGTCCGACGGCGCGGTCATGGAGCTGGCGGGCATGGAGTTCGTGGTCGACCACACCCCCGGCCATACCAGGGGGTCGGTGAGTTTCAGGCTGCCTCCAGAGGAGATCATGTTCTCGGGAGACCTGCTGTTCGCCGGCTCCATCGGCCGCTCTGACCTGCCGGGTGGCGACTACCCGACGATCCTGCGCAGCCTGGCCACCAAGTGCCTGCCGCTGCCGGACGAGACGGTCGTCCTGCCGGGCCACGGACCGCAGACCACGATCGGCCGCGAGCGCGCCACCAACCCTTACCTCAAGGAAGCCGCGCCGCACGCCGGTCCCACACGAGGGATCTGATGACTTTCCAAGCACCCAAGGGCACCTTCGACTGGCTGCCGCCCCGCTCCGAGCGGGTCCTCGCCGTGCGCGAGACTCTCGTCGCCCCGGTACGGCAGGCGGGCTACGGCTACGTCGAGACGCCCGTCTTCGAGGACACCGAGCTGTTCAAGCGCGGCGTCGGCGAATCCACCGACGTCGTGGCGAAGGAGATGTACACCTTCCCCGACAAGGCGGGCAGGTCGCTGACCCTGCGCCCCGAGGGCACCGCTCCCGTCGTGCGCGCCGTCCTGCAGCACAACCTGCACACCGGGCAGCTGCCGGTGAAGCTCTGGTACTCCGGCAGCCAGTTCCGCTACGAGCGGGCGCAGAAGGGCCGTTACCGCCACTTCTGGCAGGTGGGCGCCGAGGCGCTCGGCGCCGAAGACCCGGCCCTCGACACCGAGCTGGTCGTGCTGGCCTGGCGCGGCTTCCGCGACCTCGGCCTGCGCAACGTCAGGCTGCTGCTCAACTCCCTCGGCGACAGGGCGTGCAGGCCCGGTTACCGGGCCGCGCTGCAGGACTTCCTGCGCGCCCTCGACCTCGACGAGGACACCAGGGCCAGGATCGAGATCAACCCGCTGCGCGTGCTCGACGACAAGCGCCCCGAGGTGCAGGAGCAGCTCAAGGGCGCGCCGCTGGTCGTCGACCACCTGTGCGCGGCGTGCAAGGCCTACCACGAGGAGGTCCGCGCCCTGCTGACCGCCTGCCAGGTGCCCTTCACCGACGACCCGCGCCTGGTGCGCGGCCTCGACTACTACACCCGCACCACCTTCGAGTTCGTCCACGACGGGCTCGGCTCACAGTCGGCCGTCGGCGGCGGCGGGCGCTACGACGGGCTCAGCGAGGTCATCGGCGGGCCCGCGCTGCCCAGCGTCGGCTGGGCGCTCGGCGTCGACCGCACGATCCTGGCGATGGAGGCCGAGGGCCTGCTCGACGACGAGGCCGCCGGCCGCGTCCAGGTGTACGGTGTCCCGCTGGGTGACGAGGCGCGCCGCCGGATGTTCCTGCTCGTCGAGGAGCTGCGCACGGCGGGCCTGGCGGCCGACATGGCCTTCGGCGGCAAGGGGCTGAAGGGCGCGATGAAGGGGGCCGACCGTTCGGGCGCCCGGTTCGCGCTGATCCTCGGCGATCGTGACCTGGCGGCGCAAGCCGTACAAGTGAAGGACCTGACCACCGCAGAGCAGACCGAGGTGCCGCTGGCCCAGGTCGCTGACGTCTTGAAGGGAAAGCTGCAGTGATTCGCACGCACAAGGCCGGGGAGCTCCGCAAGGAGAACGCCGGGCAGCAGGTGACGCTGGCGGGCTGGGTGGCCCGCCGCCGTGACCACGGCGGGGTCGTCTTCATCGACCTGCGCGACGCCTCCGGCTCCGCCCAGGTGGTCTTCCGCGAGGAGGACGACGCCCACGGCCTGCGCAGCGAATACTGCGTGAAGGTGATCGGCGAGGTCAGGATCCGCCCCGAGGGCAACGCCAACCCCGAGCTGCCCACCGGCGAGATCGAGGTCGTCGCCTCCACCGTCGAGGTGCTGAGCGAGTCCGCGCCGCTGCCGTTCCCGATCGAGGGCAGCACGGGGGTGTCGGAGGAGGCGCGCCTGCGCTACCGCTACCTCGACATCCGCCGCCAGCAGGTCGCCAACGCGATGCGGATCCGCTCCAAGGCCACCTACCTGGCCAACGAGGTGATGAACGAGCACGGCTTCGTCTACGTCGAGACGCCGACGCTGACCCGCTCCACCCCCGAGGGCGCCCGCGACTTCCTGGTGCCGGTGCGCCTGCAGCCGGGCAACTGGTACGCGCTGCCGCAGTCGCCCCAGCTGTTCAAGCAGCTGCTGCAGGTGGCCGGTCTCGAGCGCTACTACCAGCTGGCCAAGTGCTACCGCGACGAGGACCTGCGCGCCGACCGGCAGCCCGAGTTCACCCAGATCGACGTCGAGATGTCCTTCGTCGACCAGGAGGACGTGATCGCCGTCGGCGAGGCGCTCATCAGCCGGATCTGGAAGGAGATCCTCGGCTACGAGCTGCCCACGCCGCTGCCGCGCATGACCTACGCCGACGCGATGGCCCGCTACGGCTCCGACAAGCCCGACCTGCGCTTCGGCCAGGAGCTCGTCGACCTGACGGAGTTCTTCAAGGACACCACCTTCCGCGTCTTCCAGGACGAGTACGTCGGCGCGGTCGTCATGCCGGGCGGGGCCTCGCAGACCCGCAAGGAGCTCGACGGCTGGCAGGAGTGGGCCAAGTCCCGCGGCGCCCGCGGCCTGGCCTACGTGCTGGTGCAGGCCGACGGCACGCTCGGCGGCCCGGTCGCCAAGAACCTGTCCGAGGTCGAGGTGGCCGACCTGCCCGGCAAGGTCGGCGCGAAGCCGGGCGACGCGATCTTCTTCGCGGCCGGCGCCCGGCACTCCTCGCGCGACCTGCTCGGCGCGGCCCGCCTGGAGATCGGCCGCCGCTGCGGTCTGATCGACGAGTCGCAGTGGTCGTTCCTGTGGGTGGTCGACGCGCCCATGTTCGAGCCGGTGCACGACGAGGTCGGCCGCGAGATCGGCTGGACCGCGGTCCACCACCCGTTCACCGGGCCGAAGCCCGAGTGGGCCGACAACTTCCAGGACCACCCCGGCGAGGCGCTGGCCTACGCCTACGACATGGTCTGCAACGGCATGGAGATCGGTGGCGGTTCGATCCGTATCCACCGCGCCGAGATGCAGCAGCGCGTCTTCGACGTCCTCGGCATCTCCAAGGAGGAGGCCGAGTCGAAGTTCGGCTTCCTGCTCGAGGCGTTCAAGTACGGCCCGCCCCCGCACGGCGGCATCGCCTACGGCTGGGACCGGATCTGCATGCTGCTGTCGGGCGGCGAGTCGATCCGCGACGTGATCGCCTTCCCGAAGACCGCCTCGGGCTTCGACCCGCTGACGAGCGCGCCCACGCCGATCACGGCCGAGCAGCGCAAGGAGGCGGGCGTCGACGCCAAGCCGAAGGACGACGCCTAGCGCTTTGGATGAGCCGGTACGGCCTGCCGTACCGGCTCATCGCGCCTCAGCCGTCAGCCGCGCCGGATCGTCACCGGAAGGGCGGCCAGGGAACGCAGGATGGAGCCGCTGAAACGCCAGCTCAGCTCCCGCTCCTCGCAGCCGAGCTCGATGTCAGGCAACCGGCGCAGCAGCGAGCCGAAGGCGATCTGGCCCTCCATCCGGGCCAGGGGAGCGCCCAGGCAGAAGTGGATGCCGTGGCCGAAGGCGACGTGGCGGTTGTCGGAGCGGGTGACGTCCAGGTCGTCGGCCTGCTCGAACACGCTGGGGTCGCGGCCTGCCGCGCCGATCGAGACGTGCACGAAGCTGCCTTTCGGGATGGGCGTCCCGGCGATCTCGAGGTCCTCCAGCGCGATGCGGAAGGTGCCGCGCTCCACCGGCGCGTCGTAGCGCAGGAACTCCTCGACCGCGTTCGGCAGCAGGTCGGGCTCGGCCCGCAGCAGGTCGAGCTGGTCGCGGTTGCGCAGTAGGGCCAGCATGCCGTTGCCGATGAGGTTGACCGTCGTCTCGTGGCCGGCGATCAGCAGCAGCGCCAGCGTCGAGACCAGCTCCTGCTCGCTCAGCTCGGTGCTGGTGACCAGCGCGCCGACCAGGTCGTCGGTGGGCTTGGCGCGCCGTTCGGCGATCAGCGCCTCGAAGTAGCCGCGCAGCGCCGTGCTGGCCGCCTCGTTGTCCCTGGCCTGTTCCTCGGTGAGGACGGGGTTGACCAGCGTGCCCGACCAGGCGCGGAAGTCGGCCCTGTCGGCGTCGGGGACGCCCAGCAGCTCGCAGATGACGATGATCGGCAGCGGGAAGGCGAAGGCGTCGATCAGCTCGATCCGGTCGCCGTCGAACGAGTCGATCAGCTCGTCGGTGATGTGCTGGACGCGCGGGCGCAGCTGCTCGATCCTGCGCGGGGTGAACGCCTTCTGCACCAGGCGCCGCAGCCGCGTGTGGTCGGGCGGGTCGGACATCAGCATGTTGTCGGCCAGCACCGGGTTCTGCTGCGACACCGCGTCGCGGAACCACTCGGGGCCGTTCGTCAGGCTCTTGGACAGGCGCGGATCGTTCAGCGCGGGCCTGGCGTACTCGTAGTCGACGATCACGAACGAGCTGGCGCCGGGCGGGAAGTCGATCGGGTGGACTGGCCCCTTCGCCCGGAGTCCGGCGTAGACCGCGTACGGGTCCGCGCTGAACTCCGGGGAGAAGAAGAACTCGAACGGCAGTTTGTCGGTCACAGCTCCAGCGTGCCCCGGGTGGGCCGGGCGGCGGCGCGGGTGTGACCTGAATCACCACTAGGAGACGCGGACATCCTTGATGACGACCGGGTTCTTCGGCACGGTCGTGCCGCCGTCGCCGGTGACGTCGTTGGGGTTGACGATGAGGTCCTTCTCGCCCTTGGCCAGGCCCAGCATCATGTCCATGCCCTTGCTGACCACGCCCAGCACGCCGTACTCGCCCTGGATCTGGGTGTTGTCGTTCGACAGCGAGATGGCGAACTGGCTGCCGTTCTGCCCCGCCGCGCCGCTCGGCTGGGTGATGAAGACCACGCCCTGGGTGTACGGCATGCCGATGTTCTCGTCGGGGTAGGTGAAGCCGGACGAGCCCTGACCGTCGGTGGGGTTGACGCCGTCGGCCTTGGCCAGCGGGTCGCCGCACTGCAGCAGGTGCAGGCCGGACACGTCGGGCGTGACCAGGCGCTGGCACTTGGTGCCGTCGAAGAAGTTCTTCTTGGCGAGGAAGGCCATCGCGTTGGCCGCGCACGGGGCCTGCTCGGTCATCAGGTCGATGACGATCTGACCGCGGTTGGTGTCGATCGTCATCTGCTTGAGCTTCTTGTTCGGCTTCTTGCCTGGCATCCCGACGAACTTCGTCGGGATGGCGGGGTCGTCCTGCTTCTTGTAGGTGCACGAGATCGGCCCCGTAGAGGCCGAGGGGGCGGCCGAGGGCACCGCGGGCACCGAGGTGCTGGCCTTGGGGGAGGCGGAGGGCGACTCGGCGGCCATCGGCTTGGCGTCGCTCGTGCCGAGCATCGTGGTCGCCGCGATGATGCCGCCCGCCACGAGCGCCACCGCCACTCCCGCGCCGATGAAGGTGTTCCGCTTGGCCTTGGCGGCCTGCTCGGCCGCACGCTGCGCCTGCCGCTCCTTGTGCTCCCGCGCCAGCTGGCTCTGGCGGTCTTCGCCGCTCACCGGTATTTCCTCCACGTTTGCCGACACATGACCAAACTGCTCCGCGCATGCTATCGGGCTTGGGAATGTGCTGGACGTAAGGAGCTGGAGGGAGAGATGGGGCTTATGTCCTGAGAAGTAGATGAGAAACCGGTCTCAGCGAACCTCGGCGTGGTGGGATCCGTAGTCATATGAGAACGGAGTCATGAAATGTTCAACGAGATCCTGGGGCTACCCGCCCACCCGCTGATCATCCACTTCGCCGTGGTGCTCACCCCGCTGCTGGTCGGCGCGTCCGTCGTCTACGCCCTCGTGGCCCGCTTCCGGCCGTACCTCGGATGGGCGGTGGTCGCTCTGGCGGTCGCCTCGCCCCTCGCGGTGTTCGCCGCCCGCCAGAGCGGCGCGGCCCTGAAGGAGGCGCGCTTCGCCCAGGTGGAGGGCGACCTCGGCCAGCGCATCGCCGAGCACCAGAGCTTCGCCCTGCCGTTGCTGCTGACCACGGTCGGTCTGGGCGTCGCCTCCCTGCTGATGGTCTACCTGACGCGCGCCAAGCTGCGCGTGCCCGCGCTGGCGCTGTCGGCGGTGAGCGTGGTGCTGGCCGTGGCGGCCGGCTACTACGTGTTCCGAGCAGGGGATTCGGGCGCCAGGGCGGTGTGGGGCCTGTAGGCTCGGTTTGTGGAGAGTCTGTTCGATTCGGCCGCTGAGGAGGCCACTCCCCAGCCCCTCGCGGTGCGGATGCGCCCTCGCACCCTCGACGAGGTGCTCGGCCAGCGCCACCTGCTCGGCCAGGGCACGCCGCTGCGCAGACTCGTCGAGAGCGAAGCGCCGATGTCGCTGTTCCTGTGGGGGCCTCCTGGCACCGGCAAGACCACGCTCGCCTACGTGGTCGCCGGGGTCACCAAGCGCCGTTTCGTCGAGATCTCCGCCGTGTCGGCGGGCGTCAAGGACGTGCGGGCGGCCATCGACAACGCCCGCCGCGAGCTCGGCATGACGGGGCGGCAGACCGTGCTGTTCGTCGACGAGGTGCACCGCTTCAACAAGGCCCAGCAGGACGCCCTACTGCCCGCCGTGGAGAACCGCTGGGTCACCTTCATCGGCGCCACCACCGAGAACCCCTTCTTCTCGGTGATCTCGCCGCTGCTGTCGCGCTCCCTGCTGCTGACGCTCGAGTCGCTGTCCGACGACGACATCCGCGCCGTGCTGGAGCGGGCCGTCACCGACGAGCGCGGCCTGTCGGGCCGCAACACGCTGGCCCCCGAGGCGCTGGAGCATCTGGTACGGCTGGCCGGCGGCGACGCGCGCCGCTCGCTGACCTACCTGGAGGCCGCCGCCCTGCTGGCCGACGACATCACCGTCGAGGTCGTGGAGAAGGCGGTCGACAAGGCGGCCGTCCGCTACGACCGCCAGGGCGACCAGCACTACGACGTCATCAGCGCCTTCATCAAGTCGATGCGCGGCTCCGACGCCGACGCCGCCCTCCACTACCTGGCCCGGATGATCGAGGCGGGCGAGGACCCGCGCTTCATCGCCCGCCGGATCGTCATCTTCGCCTCCGAGGACGTCGGCCTGGCCGACCACACCTGCCTGCAGACCGCGGTCGCCGCCGCCCAGGCCGTGCAGCTCATCGGCCTGCCGGAGGCGGGCATCAACCTGGCCCACGCCGTCATCCACTGCGCGCTGGCGCCCAAGTCCAACGCCGTCGTCAAGGCCATCGGCGCCGCGGGCGACGACGTGCGGCGCGGCCTGATCGGCCAGGTGCCCGGTCATCTGCGCGACGCCCACTACCCCGGCGCGGCCAAGCTCGGCCACGGCAAGGGCTACAAGTACCCCCACGACTTCGAGCACGGCCTGGTCCGCCAGGACTACGCGCCCGAGGAGGTGCGCGAGCGCCGCTACTACGAGCCGACCAGACACGGCGCCGAGGCGGGCGTCGCCGAGCGCTGGGCCCGCATCCGCGACTTCCTGCGCGGCTCCGCATGAGCCTGCACCACGTCGAGCTGTGGGTCGACTCGCTGGAAGCGGTGCTGCCCGGCTTCACCTGGCTGTTCGGCAGGCTGGGCTACGAGCCCTTCCAGGAGTGGGAGGGCGGCAGGTCGTGGCGGCACGGGGCGACCTACATCGTCGTGGAGGAGTCGCCCGCGCGGGTGCGCGAACCGTACGACAGGATGCGGCCAGGCCTCAACCACCTGGCCTTCCACGCCGACGACGTCGACGCGATCGTGGCGGAGGCCGGAGCGCACGGCTGGAAGCTGATGTTCGCCGACCGGCATCCGCACGCGGGCGGTCCCGACCACTACGCGGCCTACCTGGAGAACGAGCAGGGCTTCGAGGTCGAGCTGGTCGACTCCGCGTGGTCGCGGGCGAGGTGAGCCGCTCGGCGCGACATGCCGCCGACAGGCCGTCGCGTGGTATCAGGCACGATAGGGTCTTCTCCATTCCACGACGCCAACGGGGACGGATCCGCTGATGCTGACCGCAGGAGAACTGGCCGGGCTGATCGTCGCCATGGCCTGGGCGATCCTCGTCTGCTTTCTGGCCATGGTGCTCGTCAAGCTCGCGCGGCTGCTCAGGGAGACCACCAAGCTGGTCGCCGACCTCAACGAGCGGGTGGTGCCGCTGCTTGAAGACATGAGCATGACGGTCAACGAGGCCAACAGGCAGCTCGTCGCCGTCGAGGCCATCACCAGAGACGTCAAGCAGGTCAGCGGCCACGCCGCCAAGCTCAGCGCCGTCACCCAGACCATCTTCACCGGGCCGCTGATCAGGGTCTCCGCGCTCAGCCACGGCGTGCGCAGGGCCATCGAGGCCCGCAAGCACCCGCGCAGCAGGCGGCGTCGATGATCAGGCGACTGTTCTACATGGCGCTCGGGGCGTTCGGCGCCCTCTGGGTGATGCGCAAGCTGCAGTCGCTCAAGCCCGACCACGTGGCCCGCAGAGCCGCCGACAGCGCCAGCGGGCTGCTGCTGCAGGTGAGAGACTTTACCTCGGACGCGCTCGGCGAGGCCGCCGACCGCGAAATCGAGTTGCGATCCCGCTTCGGGCTCGACAACTCTGACACAACCACTAACGCAAAGGATGGCCGCTGATATGGAGTCGGCAGAGATCGCCCGCCGCTTCCTGCGCTTCTTCGAGGAGCGTGGGCACAAGGTCGTGCCCTCGGCCAGCCTGATCGCTGAGGACCCGACGCTGCTCCTGGTGCCCGCGGGCATGGTGCCCTTCAAGCCGTACTTCCTGGGGCAGCGCAAGCCTCCGGCGGCCCGGCTGGCCAGTGTCCAGAAGTGCGTGCGCACTCCTGACATCGAGGAGGTGGGCAAGACCACCCGGCACGCCACCTTCTTCCAGATGCTCGGCAACTTCTCCTTCGGCGACTACTTCAAGGAGCAGGCGATCCCCTTCGCCTGGGAGCTCCTGACGAGGTCGGAGTCCGACGGCGGCTTCGGCTTCCCCGAGGAGAAGCTCTGGGTGACGGTCTACCTCGACGACGACGAGGCGATCGACATCTGGCACAACAAGGTCGGCGTTCCGATGGAGCGCATCCAGCGCCGCGGCCTCGAGGACAACTACTGGCACATGGGCGTGCCAGGTCCCGGCGGCCCCTGCTCGGAGATCTACTACGACCGCGGCCCCGAGTACGGCAGGGACGGCGGCCCCGTCGCCGACGAGGACCGCTACCTCGAGGTCTGGAACAACGTCTTCATGCAGTACCAGCTCAGCGCGGTACGCAGCAAGATCGACTTCGACGTGGCGGGCGAGCTGCCGGCCAAGAACATCGACACCGGCATGGGCCTCGAGCGCATGGCGACGATCCTGCAGGGCGTCGACAACCTCTACGAGATCGACACCACCTACAAGATCCTCGACAGCGCCGCCGAGCTCACCAAGACCCGCTACGGCCGAGACCCGCGCGCCGATGTCAGCCTGCGCGTCATCGCCGACCACGTGCGCACCGGCACCATGCTGGTCGCCGACGGCGTCATGCCCAGCAACGAGGGCCGCGGCTACGTCCTGCGCCGCATCCTGCGCCGCTCCATCCGCAACCTGCGCCTGCTCGGCTCGGGCGACGAGCGCTACATGCACGAGCTCACCGAGGTCACCATCAACGCGATGGGCGAGACCTACCCCGAGCTCAAGGTCGACGCGCCGCAGATCCACGCCGTCATCGACGCCGAGGAGGCCTCCTTCCTCGGCACGCTGCGCACCGGCACGGCGATCTTCGACGTCGCGGTCGAGGAGACCAAGCGCAAGTCGGGCACCACTCTGTCCGGCGACCAGGCATTCCAGCTCCACGACACCTACGGCTTCCCCATCGACCTCACCCTGGAGATGGCCTCCGAGCAGGGGCTCAAGGTCGACGAGGATGGCTTCCGCCGCCTGATGAAGGAGCAGCGCGAGCGCGCCAAGGCCGACGCGGCGGCCAAGAAGACCGGCAACGCCGACATCTCCGTCTTCGGCCAACTGCTCGAGAACGCGGGCAAGGTCGAGTTCCTCGGCTACGACCTGACCACCGCCGAGTCCAGCGTGGTCGGCATCCTCGTCGACGGCGCCTCGGTGCCCGTGGCCGGCGCCGGCACGAACGTCGAGGTCGTGCTGGGCCGTACCCCGTTCTACGCCGAGGGCGGCGGCCAGCTCGCCGACCAGGGCGTGCTGCGCACCTCGGGCGCGCAGGTCGACGTGCTCGACGTGCAGTCGCCGATCAAGGGCCTGGTCGTGCACAGGGGCACGATCCGCTCGGGCGAGCTGCGCGTGGGCGACGAGGTGCAGGCCGAGGTCGACGTCGAGCGGCGCAAGGCGATCTCGCGCAGCCACAGCGCCACCCACCTGGTGCACCGCGGCTTCAAGAACGCTCTCGGGGAGACGGCGGCCCAGGCGGGCTCGGAGAACTCTCCCGGCCGCTTCCGCTTCGACTTCACCTCCTCCGGCGCGGTCCCGCCCAGCGTGCTGCGCGACGTCGAGGACGAGGTCAACGCGGTCCTCATCAACGACCTCAAGGTCAACGCCTTCTACACCTCCCAGGCCGAGGCCAGGGCGATGGGCGCGCTGGCCATGTTCGGCGAGAAGTACGGCGACGAGGTCCGCGTCGTGGAGATCGGCGACTACTCCCGCGAGCTGTGCGGCGGCACCCACGTCCACTCCTCCGGCCAACTAGGCCTGGTCAAGGTGCTGGGCGAGCAGTCGGTCGGCGCGGGCGTGCGCCGCGTCGAGGCGCTGGTCGGCATCGACGCCTTCCGCTTCCTGGCCCGTGAGTCACTGCTGGTCGCCCAGGTGACCGAGCAGCTCAAGGTCCGCAGGGAGGAGCTGCCCGAGCGCATCGAGGGCATCGTCTCCCGGCTGCGCACCGCGGAGAAGGACCTGGAGAAGCTGCGCTCGGCCCAGGTGCTCCAGATCGCCGGCGAGCTGGCCGCGCAGGCCCATGACCTGCACGGAGTCTCCGTCGTGACGCACCGCGCGCCTGATGGCACTGGCCCCGATGATCTGCGTAAGCTCGCGCTTGACGTGCGCGGCAGGTTCCCTGGCGACCGTCCGGCGGTCGTCGTGCTCGCCGGGGTCCCCTCTGACCGGCCTGTGGTGGTTGCCGCGGTCAACGAGGCGGGGCGCGAGCGGGGGCTCAAGGCCGGGAGACTGGTCGGCGTCGCCGCCAAGGCGCTTGGGGGTGGCGGTGGCGGCAAGGACGATGTCGCTCAGGGCGGGGGCACCCGTCCTGAGGCGATCGACGAGGCGTTGCGCGTGGTCGCTGAGACCATCGCGGGGCAGCTCGCCTGACATGAGGTTCGGCGCGCGACTCGGCGTCGATGTCGGGTCGGTACGCATCGGAGTGGCTCGCAGCGACCCCTCGGGGACGCTGGCCACTCCGGTGGAGACCGTCCGGCGCGGCGCGGGAGACCTCGACCGCATCGCGGCCCTGGCCGCCGAGCACGAGGCCATCGAGGTGATCGTGGGGCTGCCCACGTCGCTGTCGGGCCGTGAGGGCCAGGCCGCCGCCCTGGTCCGCTCCTTCGCCGCCGACCTCGCCGTACGGCTGGCGCCGGTGCCGGTGCGGCTGTTCGACGAGCGGCTCACCACGGTCGCCGCCCAGCAGGGGCTGCGCGCCAGCGGGGTCAAGGCCAAGAAGCAGCGCTCCGTCGTGGACCAGGCGGCGGCCGTCGTGCTGCTGCAGGACGCCCTCGACGCCGAACGGGCCACTCAGCGGCCACCGGGCAGACCCGTCGATCCGCCCCCCACCGGGGCGGACGGCGGGGCTGCCCGGTGAGCGGGCCGCAGGACGAGGGGCCCCGCCCACCGCGAGGCTACTCCCTTGACGACACCGCTCCGCTGCCGGCCGCCGAACTGCCTTCGGCGCAAGAGCCCGGCGGCGACGACGGCGACTCGCTGGCCGAGGTGATCCCGTTCGCCAGGCCCACCGAGGACGAGGACCAGGGCGGCGGTGACGGGCCCGACATGCCCGCCGCTGGCGCAGTGATCCCGCTCGGGGCGGCCGACGACGAGCGGGCCGCCCGTGGCAGGGACGCCCTGCGCAGGGCCGGGTTGCTGGCGGGCGGTGCCGCCGCCTCGATGCTGGCCCTCGGCGCCGCCGCATTCGTGGTGCTGAAGCCGTACCTCATGCCCGACGACTTCGACGGGTCGGGCGCGGGCACGGTCACCGTCCGGATCGACCCGGGAGCCAGCGCCGGCGACATCGGCGCGCTGCTGGCCGACGCGGGCGTGGTCGCCAGCGCCAGGTCGTTCGCTAACATCGCGGAGGAACGTTCCAAAGCGGCCAACCTCCATCCGGGGTCCTACCTGCTGCGCAAGGGGATGGCCGCGGCCGCGGCGCTCGACCTGCTGCTGGCTCCAGGCTCGCGGGTGGTCAAGCGGGTCACGCTGCCGGACGGCATGCGGCTGGCGGAGGCGCTGGCGCACGTGGCCAGGCAGTCGGGCATCCCGCTCAAGGACTTCCAGACCGCCAGGGTGCCGACCCTCGGCCTGCCGGGCTACGCCCGTGGCCTCGAAGGCTTCCTGTATCCGGCGACCTACGAGGTGGAGCCGGGCATGACGGCGACCGACCTGCTGCGCCAGATGATCACCCGGTTCAAGCAGGCCGCGGCGAGTATCGAGATGGAGTCGCGCGCCGCGCGGGTCAAGCTCTCGCCGCTGGAGGCCGTCACCGTGGCCAGCCTCGTCCAGGCCGAGGGCGGCAGGGACGGCGACTATCCGAAGATCGCTAGAGTGATCTACAACAGGCTGCGGAGCGGCATCCCGCTCCAGCTCGACGCCACCGTCACGTACGCGCTGAACAGGCGGACGCTGAAGGTGACGCACGACGACACCAAGGTGCGCTCCCGGTACAACACCTACCGGCACAAGGGGCTGCCCCCGGGGCCGATCGCCAATCCGGGGGAGAAGGCGCTCCTGGCGGCGGTCAACCCGGCCAAGGGGCGCTGGCACTGGTTTGTCACGACCAACCCGGAGCATAGAATCACGAAATTCACCGACAAAGAGAGTGAGTTCGTGAGATACCGGGAAGAGTTGAACGACTACCTCGGGACACATTGATGCTGATCGGGACCTTCTTAGTCCCGCCGAGGCCCAGGGCCGGGGTGGGGGCGTTCGCGCTTGCCGCATCCCCTAGCATGGCTACCCATAGTGATAACCGCTGGTCACCGGCTAAAGGCCGGCGGATCCCCTCGTTCGGCTCGGTAACCCCCACCGGTTTGGCGTACCCCCTTGACGCCAGGCCGTCCGTACCGGGAGATTGGCCACCGCATCTATGAACGATCTCGATATGGACTTTTTGCTAGGCGCCGAGGACGACGAAGGTCGAGCCAGGGGCCGCTCTCGCGGTTCCGGCAAGAACGGTCGTGGCCGACGCAGGCGCAGGCGCCGCAACCGCGGCGGCTTCCTCGCCCCGCTGCTGGCCGTGATCGTCCTGGTGGGCATCATCGGCGGTGGCGGCTACTACGGCTACCTGTGGCTCAGCGACGCGCTGGTGCCCGACGACTTCAAGGGGCCAGGCACCACCGAAGTGGTGATCCAGGTCAAGGACGGCCAGACCGCCGCCGACGTCGCCAAGACCCTGCAGGCGCAGGGCGTGGTGGCCAGCGAGCGCGCCTTCACCAACGCCATCGACGCCGCGGGCAAGAGCTCGGCGCTGCGGCCCGGCCAGTTCACCCTCAAGAAGGGCATGCCGGCCGCCGCCGCCGTCGAGGCTCTCGTGTCGGGCAAGAAGCTGCAGAACACCATCCTGATCAAGGAAGGCAAGCGGCTCACCGAGGTCTTCGACATCCTGGCCAAGCAGACCAAGAAGCCGCGCAAGGAGTTCGTCGAGGCGGCCAAGGACAAGGAGGCCATCGGCCTGCCGTCCTACGCCAAGGGGCTGGAGGGCTACGCCTTCCCCGCGACCTACGAGTTCGAGCCGAACGCCACCCCCACCCAGATGCTCACCCAGATGGTCGACCGCTACACGCAGGCGGCGGGCGCCACGAACCTGGAGGCGGCGGCCAAGCAGCTCGGCCACAGCCCTGCCGAGATCATGACGGTCGCCAGCATCGTGCAGGCGGAGGCGGGCAAGCACGAGGACATGCCGAAGATCGCCGAGGTGATCTACAACAGGCTCTCCCTCAAGCCGCCGATGAAGCTGCAGATGGACAGCACCGTCATGTACGCGCTCAAGAAGTACGGCATCGCCGCCACGCACGCCGAGCTGGAGACCAAGTCGCCGTACAACACGTACATGCACCACGGGCTGCCGCCGGGGCCGATCAGCAACCCGGGCGAGCACGCGATCGAGGCGGCGCTCAACCCCAGCGACGACGGCTACCGATTCTTCGTGACGACCGACCCCAAGAACAGGGTCACGAAGTTCACCGCCAGCGAGGCCGAGTTCTGGAAGCTGAAGCAGGAGTTCGAGCGCAACGGCGGCGGGTGACCTTCTGGGCGGCGTCACCGCGCTCGCCGGGGCCTTCCGTTGGGGCGGCCGGCCACGTGCGCTCGGTGACGCGTATCCCTGGACGGGGCCCGGCCCCGTGCCGGGGGTGGCGCTCGGGTGGGCCTGCCGTACGGGAAGATGGTCTCCTGGACCCCAGGGACACGGAAGGAGCAGGTGTGCGGACCACCGGACGGGCGGCGGTGCTGGGCTCGCCGATCACGCACTCGCTCTCGCCTTTCCTGCACAGGGCGGCCTACGCGGCCATGGGGTTGACCGGGTGGACCTACGAGGTGCGTGAGTGCGACGAGGCCGGCCTGCCCGCCATGCTCGAGGCCGCCGACTGGTCGGGGCTGTCGCTGACGATGCCGCTCAAGCGCGCCGTGCTCCCCCTGCTCGACACCGTCTCCGACCTGGCCGTCGCGGTCGGCGGCGCGAACACGGTGGTGTTCGACGGCAACGCCAGACACGGCCACAACACCGACGTCTACGGGATCGAGCAGGCGCTCGCGGAGGCGGGCATCGCCGCGCCGCGTTCTGCGCTGGTGCTCGGCGGAGGCGCCACGGCCGCCTCCGCGCTGGCCGCGCTTCGCGGGCTCGGCGTCAACGCGGCCACGCTCGTCGTGCGCGACCCCGCGAGGGCGGGGGAGACGGCCGGGGTGGCCGAGCGGCTTGGGGTGGCGCTGGCCGTCGAGACGTTCGACAAGCTCGACGCGCTGCTCGACGTCGACCTGGTGATCTCCACGCTGCCGGGTGGCGCGGCCGACGCCTTCGCCGGGCAGGTGGCGCGGGTGCCCGCGCTGTTCGACGTGGTCTACGCGCCGTGGCCGACGCGCCTGGCCGCCGCGGCCGAGGCGGCGGGCGGGACGGTGGTCGGCGGGTTCCCGATGCTGCTCCACCAGGCGGTGCGGCAGGTGGAGCTGATGACCGGGCGTTCGGACGTGCCGGTCGAAGCCATGCGCGCGGCGGGCGAGGCCGAAATTCTGCGGCGTGCCACCCTCCAGCGGGATGATTAGAAGAACTCTCGTGGTTGTGGTAACGTAGCTCCCTGATCGGTCCGGCATGCCTGCTGGACGCGCAAGCGGAGGTCTCCCTCCCACCTGAGTCGCCAGGAGGCGTCCAGGTAAAGGATCACGCCGGACTTACTCCGGGGAGCTTACGGCCATTTGAGCCGCCAAGCTCAGTGGCCCCGCATGCGCGACGTGCGGGGCGTTTTCGCGTTTACGGACGCGCGGATGCCCGGCATGATCGAGCGCGTAGGGATCGCATACCTAGGAGGCCCCATCAGCACTGAGCCCCGCATCAACGAGCGCATCCGTGTGCCCGAGGTTCGCCTCGTCGGCCCCAACGGTGAGCAGGTCGGCATCGTCTCGATTCACGACGCGCTGAAGCTCGCCCAGGAGGCCGACCTCGATCTGGTCGAGGTCGCGGCCACGGCTCGTCCGCCCGTGTGCAAGCTCATGGACTACGGCAAGTTCAAGTACGAGTCCGCGATGAAGGCGCGCGAGGCGCGCAAGAATCAGGCGCACACGATCATCAAGGAGATCAAGCTCCGGCCGAAGATCGACCCGCACGACTACGAGACCAAGAAGGGTCACGTGGTGCGGTTCCTCAAGGCGGGAGACAAGGTCAAAGTCACGATCATGTTCCGCGGGCGTGAGCAGTCGCGTCCCGAGCTGGGTTTCCGGCTCCTGCAGCGGCTGGCGGAGGACGTCACGGAGCTCGGCTTCGTCGAGTCCCAGCCGAAGCAGGACGGCCGTAACATGATCATGGTGATCGGTCCGCACAAGAAGAAGGCCGAGGCCAAGGCCGAAAAGGCAGCGGCCAAGGCACAGCGTGGCGACGAGGAGCCTTCCGCACCGGAAGAGTGACCCGCAGTTCGGGTTAGCCTTACAGGCAACCCAGCCAGCGCCAGAGGAACAAGCCGCAACCGGGCCGGTCCGCGCCGGCCCGGGATGTCGGCACGGACGAATTGAGGAGAGACGGCGAGATGCCGAAGATGAAGACGCACAGCGGTGCGAAGAAGCGGTTCCGGCTTACCGGTACCGGCAAGCTGAAGCGCCGCCGCGCCAGCCGCGCGCACTACAACGAGTGGAAGTCGTCCACGCTGACGCGCCGTCTCAAGAGTGATGTCGTCGTTTCCGACGCCGACTCCAAGAAGATCAAGAAGCTGCTCGCTAAGTAGCGCAAGTCCCCGGGGAGATAGAACATGGCACGCGTGAAGCGGGCGCTCAACGCCAAGAAGAAGCGCAGGGTCGTCCTCGAGCGGGCGAGTGGTTACCGTGGCCAGCGGTCGAGGCTGTACCGCAAGGCCAAGGAGCAGATGCTCCACTCGATGACCTACGCCTACCGTGACCGCAAGGACCGCAAGGGCGCCTTCCGTCGCCTGTGGATCCAGCGGATCAACGCGGCGGCCCGTCAGAACGGCATCACCTACAACCGTCTGATCCAGGGTCTGCGTCTGGCCAACATCGAGGTCGACCGCAAGATCCTCGCCGACCTGGCGGTCAACGACAGCCAGACCTTCGCGACGCTGGTAGAGGCGGCCAAGAAGGCCCTGCCGGCGAACGTGAACGCTCCGGCTGCTGGCTGATCGTTCCACACGGTCTTTTCACGGGCCCACCGCCCCGTCGGTGGGCCCGTTTTGTTTGCCCGGCCACGGCTCTCGTCTGATCGGCTAGCGGTTGTCTGGTTGGCGGGGAGACTGCGGCGAGCGGGGGAGTCCGGCGCCACCGGCTCGCCGGGTGCATGGGGGTTCTTCCGGAAGGCTCATGTCACCGGTCGGTGAGGTGACGCTTGCCTGGAGAGACCGTGTCACCCCCTGCGAGGGGCTGACTGCCGGATGATCGTCGGCAGAAGTTCCCTCAGCGCGCCTCATGCGGTCGGGAACGGGCTGCGAGGGCTGGACAATGGCTCGTGCGGGGCATGAGCGTTCGACGAGTGGGGGACTGGAGCATGGCGGGATCCGAGCTGACCAACGTGAAGTCGCCGCGGGTGAAGGCCGCGCGCCGGCTGACCAAGCGCGCCTTCAGGGAGCAGGACCGCAAGTTCCTCGCCGAAGGGCCCCAGGCGGTGCGCGAGGCGCTCAAGCTGGACGACGTCGTCGTCGACCTGTTCACCACCGTCGAGGCCGAACTCCGCCACGGCGATCTCATCAGCGAGGCCACGCTCAAGGGCATCCCGGTCCAGCGGGCCAGCGGTGAGGTGATGGCCGAGCTGGCCCAGACGGTCACGCCGCAGGGCCTGGTGGCGATCTGCAGGTTCGTGCACACCCCGCTGGAGGAGGCCGTCACCGAGAGCAGTCGGCTGGTGGCGATGCTCGCGCACGTGCGCGATCCGGGGAACGCGGGAACCGTCATGCGTACGGCCGACGCGGCGGGCGCCGACTCCGTGGTCTTCACCGACGCCTCGGTCGACCCCTACAACGGCAAGTGCGTCAGGGCGAGCGCGGGCAGCCTGTTCCACCTGCCCGTGGTGATCGGCTCGCCGGTCGCGCAGGCCGTGCGGCGGTTGAAGGACAACGGGCTGCGGGTGCTGGCGGCCGACGGGGCGGGCAAGCACACACTGGACGACGTCGACCTGTCGGGCCCGACGGCCTGGGTGTTCGGCAACGAGGCGTGGGGGCTGCCGGAGGAGATCCTGGCGCTCACCGACGACGTGGTGCGGGTGCCGATCTACGGCCAGGCCGAGAGCCTCAACCTGGCGACAGCGGCCGCGGTGTGCCTGTACGCCTCGGCCAGAGCCCAGCGAAACGGCTGACCTGGTCCGAGGGCCGACTCATGGGGTTGACCCCCGACGCGCGTGACCGTGCCGCGTAACGGCGGCGCGCCGGTGAGCTCGCCTGCCGTCTCCCTGGACGGGCGGGCATCCGCGCATCGGGTGGGCTCGGCCCGGCGGCAGCCGTACAGGATGGGCACAGGAGCAGCGGCGGAGACCCTCGCTGTTGGCGGTGAGAGTGGCGGTGGTGAGCCGCGCCATGATCGCTGGGCGTGGGTGCGGAAAGGCGCGCGGCGCAGGGGGTCGCGGGTGCCCTCGGGTGTGGGAAACCCGCTATTGTCGGCCATGTAGGTCGAGGAGGCGGGGTTCGTGCGGGGCGAAGATACCGGTTGGCGGGCGGCCGATCCGGCGTGCACGGTGCCGATCGACGACCTTCCCGACGGTCTCATCGTGACCGACCGCTTCGGCGTGGTCCTCGCCGTCAACAGGGCCGCGGCCCGGCTCACCGGCGTCAGCCCTGAGCGCGCGCTCGGCGGTGACATCAGCGAGGTGTTCCCGTTCCGCGACCACGACGGCCGCGAGTGGTGGAAGTGCCTCGATCCCGAAGGCGGGCTGCGCACCAGGACCAGGGTGCCCGAGCGGCCGCTGCACCTGCCCGGAGGCCAGGAGCTGCACGTGGCGGCCAGGCTGGTGCGCGAGCCCGAGCGCGGCGGCGAGGTCACGCGCGTCACGATCACGCTGCGGGACGGCGGCGCCAGGGCCAGGCTGGAGCGCAGCCGAGCCGACCTGGTCTCCACGGTCGCCCACGAGCTGCGCTCGCCGCTGACCAGCGTCAAGGGGTTCACCGCGACGCTGCTGGCCAAGTGGTCGCGTTTCACCGAAGAGCAGAAGCTCGTGATGCTGGAGACGGTCAACAACGACGCCGACAGGGTCACCAGGCTGATCACCGAGCTGCTCGACGTCTCGCGGATCGAGTCGGGGCGCCTGGAGATCCACCGGGCGGTCGTCGACGTGCCCGCCCGCACCCGCAAGATCATCGCAGGCCGGATCGCGGCGGGCGAGCCCGAGGACCGCTTCAGGCTCTCGGTGGCGGGCGAGCTGCCGGAGATGTGGCTCGACGGCGACAAGATCGACCAGATTCTCGGTAACCTGGTGGAGAACGCGGTGCGCCACGGCAGGGGCACCGTCTCGATCGACATCGAATCCGTTGGCTGGGGAGTCGCCGTGTCCGTGCGTGACCAGGGTGAGGGCATCGCGCCCGAGCTGGCTCCGCGCGTGTTCAGGCAGTTCTGGCGGGGCAACAGCCGCAGGCGCGGTGGCACGGGCCTGGGCCTGTTCATCGTGAAGGGCCTGGTCGAGGCCCACGGCGGCACGATCACCGTGCAGCGCGCGCCCGAGGGCGGGGCCGAGTTCCGATTTACCATGCCCGCCGGGGCCCCCGACTTCGCCTGACGTACGGCGAGCAAGGACCCGACGGGCTTTTCCACAGGTGCGGCGCATGTCCTACCGGTTTTCCACAGGCACGCCTCGCCCCGCACGACCCTTCCTGCCGATCCGACTAGACTCGGGTCCGCTCAAGCCCTGGATACGGAGCTCTCTCTTGTCTGACTACGACCCCGTCGAGGTCACCCCGCTGCACGCCGACGAGCTGGCGCGCATGGAGGCCGAGGCCGTCGCCGCGATCAAGGACGCGGGCGACCTCGACGCACTCAAGCAGGTGCGCCTCGCGCACGCCGGAGACCGCTCGCCGATCGCGCTGGCCAACCGCGAGATCGGCGCCCTGCCGCCCGCTGCCCGCGCCGAGGCCGGCAAGCGCATCGGCGGCGCCCGCAAGGCGATCAACGAGGCGCTCGCGGCGCGCCAGGCCGAGCTGGAGGCCGAGCGCGACGCCCGCGTCCTCGTCGAGGAGACCGTCGACGTCACGCTGCCGTGGGACCGGGCGCCCCTGGGCGCCCGCCACCCGCTGACCACCATGCAGGAGCGCATCGCCGACACCTTCGTCGCGATGGGCTACGAGGTGGCCGAGGGTCCCGAGCTCGAAGGCGAGTGGTTCAACTTCGACGCCCTCAACATCGCGACCGACCACCCCGCCCGCTCCGACCACGACACGTTCTTCGTGGAGTCCACCGACTCGGGCAAGGTGATGCGCACCCAGACCTCGCCGGTGCAGATCAGGGCGCTGCTGCAGCGGGGTGTGCCGGTCTACGTCGTCTCGCCTGGCAAGGTGTTCCGCACCGACGAGCTCGACGCCACCCACACCCCCGTCTTCCACCAGGTCGAGGGCCTGGCGATCGACGAGGGCCTGACGATGGCCCACCTGAAGGGCACCCTCGACAGGTTCGCCGAGGTCATGTTCGGCGAGGGCATCTCGACCAGGTTCCGGCCCAACTACTTCCCCTTCACCGAGCCTTCGGCCGAGATGGACCTGAAGTGCTTCGTCTGCAGGGGCGCCTCGGCCGTCCCCGGCAACCCGCCGTGCCGCACCTGCAAGTCGGAGGGCTGGATCGAGTGGGGCGGCTGCGGCATGGTCAACCCGCGCGTGCTCGTCGCCTGCGGCGTCGATCCGCGCAAATACTCCGGCTTCGCCTTCGGCATGGGCATCGAGCGGACGCTGATGTTCCGCCACAACGCCGAAGACATGCGTGACATGGTCGAGGGCGATGTCCGCTTCACCCTCCCGTTCGGAATGGAGATCTGATGAAGGTCCCGCTTTCCTGGCTGCGGGAGCACGTCGACCTCCCCGCCGTCACCGCGCACGAGGTGGCGGACAAGCTCACCGCCGCCGGCCTCAAGCTCGAGAGCATCGCCGCCCACGGCCACGACGTGAAGAACGTGGTGGTCGGCGAGGTGCTCACGGTCGAGGAGCTGACCGGTTTCAAGAAGCCGATCCGCCACTGCCTGGTCGAGGTCGGCGAGGCCGAGCCGCGCCAGATCGTCTGCGGCGCCGCCAACTTCGAGGCGGGCGACCGAGTGCCCGTCGTGCTGCCGGGCGGCGTGCTGCCCGGCGGCTTCGAGGTCGGCGCGCGCAAGACCTACGGCCGCCTGTCCGAGGGCATGATCTGCTCCGAGCGTGAGCTGGGCCTGGGCGACGACCACCACGGCATCATGGTCCTGCCCAAGGACACCCCGATCGGCACCGACGTGGTGGAGCTGCTCGGCCTGCGCGATGACGTGCTGGAGCTGGAGATCACCCCCGACATCGGCTACTCCCTGTCGATCAGGGGCGTGGCGCGCGAGGCGGCCACCGCCTTCGGCGTCGCCTTCCGCGACCCGGCGGCCGTCGAGCTGCCCGCCGACACCGAGCCGTCCTACCCGGCCTCGATCGGCGACCCGTCCACGTGTGACAGGTTCGTGCTGCGCGAGGTGCGCGACTTCGACCCGTCGGCGCCCAGCCCGCTGTGGATGCGGACCAGGCTCACCAGGGCCGGCATGCGGCCGGTGTCGCTGGCCGTCGACGTCACCAACTACGTGATGCTGGAGCTCGGCCAGCCGCTGCACGCCTTCGACCGCTCGAAGCTGACCGGCGAGATCGTCGTACGGCGGGCGGCCCAGGGCGAGACGCTGGAGGCGCTCGACCACGTCGTCCGCAAGCTCGACCACGACGACATCCTGATCACCGACGGCTCGGGCGCGATCTCGATGGCCGGCACCATGGGCGGCCTGCACACCGAGATCTCCGACGACTCGACCGACATCGTGATCGAGGCGGCCCACTTCTCGGCCACCGGCATCGCCCGCATGTCCCGCAGGCACAACCTGGTGTCCGAGGCGTCCAAGCGGTTCGAGCGGGGCGTCGACCGCGAGCTGCCGCTGGTCGCCTCGTGGCGGGCGGTGCAGCTGCTGACCTCGCTCGGCGGGGCCACCGCGGTTCCCGGCGTCACACACGCCCAGACCGAGGTCTCGCCCGTGCGGATCGCGATCCCGACCTCCCACCCCGGTGCCGTGGCCGGCGTGCCGTACTCCCGCGAGACCGTCGTCACCCGCCTGGAGCAGGTGGGCTGCACGGTCGTGCCGGGCTCCGACCCGGCGCCGCAGCGCGGCGGCGTCGACGCCACCGGCGTGGTCTCGGGCGGCGACACCGACGGGCTGCTGGCGGTCACCGGCGACGACATGATCACGGTGACGCCGCCGTCGTGGCGTCCCGACATCACCGACCCCAATGACCTGGCCGAAGAGGTCATCCGGCTCGAGGGCTACGCCAACCTGCCGTCGATCCTGCCCAAGGCGCCCGCGGGCGCGGGCCTGACCGAGGCGCAGCGCCTGCACCGGCGGGTCGGCCGGGCGCTGGCCGCCGCCGGCTATGTCGAGGTGCTCGCCTACCCGTTCGTCGGCGAGCGCGACCTCGACCACCTGCAGCTGCCTGACGGCGACGACCGCCGCAATGCCGTACGGCTGGCCAACCCGCTGTCGGAGGACGAGCCGCTGCTGCGCACCACGCTGCTGCCCGGCCTGCTCAAGACGCTGGTGCGCAACGTGGGCCGCGGCTTCGGCGACGTGGCGCTGTTCGAGACTGGCCTGGTCTACCGGCCGGGCCAAGGCGTGGCCGCCAAGGCGCCCGTGCTCGGCGTCGACCACCGGCCCTCGCCCGAGGAGCTCCAGTCGATCGAGGCGGCGCTGCCCAGGCAGCCGCAGCGGGTCGCCGTCGTGCTGGCGGGCGAGTTCGAGCGCTCCGGCTGGTGGGGCCAGGGCCGCCAGGCCACGTGGGCCGACGCAGTCCAGGCCGCCAGGCTGGTGGCGGGCGAGGCGCGCGTGGAGCTGGCCGTGGTCGCCGACCAGCACGAGCCGTGGCACCCCGGCAGGTGCGCCGCCCTCTACGTGGGCGACGTGCTCGTCGGCCATGCGGGTGAGCTCCACCCCAGGGCGATCGAGGCGTACGGCCTGCCGCCGCGCACCTGCGCCATGGAGCTGGAGCTGTCCCGCCTGGAGGCGGCCATGCCCGGCCCGGTCGATACTCCTCCTGTCTCCTCCTACCCGATCGCCACGCAGGACGTCGCGCTGATCGTCCCCGACTGGACTCCTGTCGCGGACGTGGAGGCGGCGCTGCGCGAGGGCGCGGGCGAGCTGCTGGAGTCGGTGCGGCTGTTCGACGTCTACACCGGGGCGCAGGTGGGCGAGGGCAACAAGTCGCTGGCCTACACGCTGCGCTTCCGCGCGGCCGACCGCACGCTGACGGTGGAGGAGACCACCGCCGCCCGCGACGCCGCCGTCGCGATGGCCGCCGACCGCGTCGGCGCGCAGCTGCGCGGGGTGTAGGAGAACATGCGAAAGGGGGCCTTTCGGGGCCCCTTTTCGTGTCGCCCGGACTTCAGAGCTGGTCGATCTCGGTGAGGTCGATGTCGAGGTCGAACGGCACGGTGAGCTTCAACCTGTCGTGGTGGATGCCGGTGAGCGCATAGACGGAGGTGGCGGGGTCGAGCTGGTAGACGTAGACAACGGTTCGATTCGCATCGTTTTCTACGCGCCAGAAATGCTTGATGCCGGCTTCCGCGTAGAGCAGTGGCTTGCGCTTACGGTCGCGCTCCTCTGAGTCGGGTGACTCGACTTCGACGACCAGCAGGACATCCTCGGCCTCGAAGAAGGTGGTGTCTCGCTCGATCCGCGTCTCAGGCCTGAGCACCAGCATGTCAGGCTCCGGTCGCTGACGGGGGCCGAGTTTGACGCCCATCTCCCTGCGCACCCTGTGTCCTGTGGGGACGCTGTCGAGCAGACCCTTCTGGAGGACGTACATGATCGACGTGTGGAAGTCGCGCTGCGGGCTCACGAACACCAAGCTTCCGTCAATCAACTCGGTGTGCGCAGGCAAATCCGGAATGTGATCGAGATCCTCCGCGACGAACCCCTCGGGCGGGGGAAAGACCCAGTCGGGCAGCGAGGGAGGCTTCGTCACCGGGATCACCGCTTCGGCCGTCATATGTCTACGGTAAGCAATCTACGCCGTACCCGCCTGGCGAACGGGGAAGCAGGGCCGGGCTCTAGGCTTTGCGTCCATGAGGCAGTTGCTGGTGTTCGCCGAGCGCGACGACGCCGAAGAGGTGGCCGAGACGCTGGCCGAATGGTTTCCCAGGCTCGGCGTGCCCGCCGTTGTCAAAGAGACGCTCGCGGGCGAGGACGACGCTGAGGACGCGCAGTGGCTCGTCGTGGTCGAAGGGCTCGACGAGGCGCAGCTGCCCCAGGTCGACGCGCTGGTGGAGGAGCGGGAGGGCTGGCGCGAAAACGGCTGACCGTCCGCGGTGGCGGAGCGGGGAGGGGCATGCGGTCGATCGTTCCGCCGCCGGTGAAAGCCCTTGAGTGGCGCGCGGTCGATCCAGCAGCGTGAAGGGCATGCGTGTCGCCGTACTCTCCGACATCCATGGCGTCCTTCCCGCACTGGAGGCCGTGCTGGCCGAGCCCGATGTGGCTGCGGCCGACCTGCTCGTGCTCACCGGTGACATGGCGGCGGGTCCGCAGCCGGTCGAGACGCTCGACCTGCTGGTCTCGCTGGGGAAGCGGGCGCTGTGGGTGAACGGCAACGCCGACCGCGAGCTGGTGGAGGTCGCCCACGGCAAGCCGAGCGCGTACCCGATCTCGCAGTGGGCGGGCGAGCGGCTGCGCGATGACCAGGTGAAGCTGCTGGCGGGCCTGCCGCTCTCGCGGGGAGCTGGAGCTCGGCGCGCTCGGCACCACGCTGTTCGTGCATGCCACGCCGCGGCGCGACGACGAGATGATCCTGGTCGACAGCACCATCGAGCGGTGGTCCGAGGTGCTCGACGGCGTCGGCGCCGACACGGTCGTGGTGGGCAACACGCACATGCCGTTCGTCAGGCTCGTCGACCGCAGACTGGTGGTCAACCCGGGCTCGATCGGCATGCCGTACGGCACGGCGGGCGCCCACTGGGCGCTGCTCGACGCGGAAAGCGGCGCGGTCACGCTGCGCCGCACCCCGTTCGACGCGCCAGCGGTGGCCGAGCGGATCGTCGCGGAGAGCGGTTTCGACGGCGCCGCCCAGTGGGTGGCCGACTACATCACCGCGATCCACTCCGACGTGGAGGCGTTGCGCGCGTTCGGCAAGGTCGAGGGCAGACCCGCCTAGCGATACGCCTCCGCGGTTCGGGCTCGGCGTGGTGTGGGCGCCTCCCGTGGGGATGCCCCGTGAACCCGGCATCGGCTCACGCTGGGGCGGCCTCCCTGCGGGCCTTCTCCGCCAGCGCGTGTTCGCTGGTCCTGGCGTCGTAGGTGCGGAAGGACGGCAGTAGCCACGCCAGCAGCGCCACCGAGCCCACGCACAGCAGCCCGCCCACACCCAGCGAGAACCTGGCACCGCCCATCTGCGCCATCAGCCCGGCCCGCGCGTTGCCGAGCATCGGGCCGCTGGCGTAGGAGAGCAGCTCGATGCCCGCCAGCCGACCGCGTAGTTCCTCAGGAATGGTCTGGTTCCACATGGTCATCCGGAAGATGCCGCTGACCATGTCGGCGGCGCCCGCCATCGCGAGACAGAAGAAGATCGCCCAAATGTTGGGGATCACCGCCGCGAGCGCGATCGCCACCCCCCACAGCGCGGCTGCCAGGATCACCCCGAGACCCTGCCGTTGCACGCGCGCCGCCCAGGCCCCCGTGAGCGAGGCGACGAGCGAGCCGACGGCGCCGGCCGAATACAGCAGGCCGAGCGCCTGCGGCGCGCCGTAGTGGTCGACGATGAACGGGAACAGCGCCGTCGACATGGCGAACACCATCGCGGCGATGTCGACCAGGTAGGTGCCCACCAGGTCGCGCCTGCTGACGGCGTAGCGGACGCCCTCGACCAGCGACCGCAAGGATGCGGGAGCGGCGTCCTCCTTCGGCGGCACGGCCCTGATCCGCCACAGCAGCAGCAGCGAGAGCACGAAGCTGACCGTGTCGAGCGCGTAGGCGGTGGCCACGCTGAACGTGGTCACCAGCAGACCGCCAAGAGCGGGCGCGGTGATCGCTCCGACGTTCCAGCGCAGGCTGGCCAGCACCGCCGCCGACCCGAGCTGATCGTGCCTGACGACCTGCGGGATCAGCGCCTCCAGGCTCGGCCGCTGCAGGCTGGCCAGGCCGGCGGACAGCGCGCCGACCACGTACAGCACCCAGACCTGCGGCGAGGGCAGCATCGCGTTGAGCGTCAGCAGCGCCGAGGTGACCATCAGCCCGACCTCGCCCAGCAGGATGACCTTGCGCCGGTCGATCGCGTCGGCGATCGCGCCGCCCCACAGCCCGCAGATCACCATCGGGACGAACTCTGCCAAGCTCACCAGACCGACCGCGACGTAGGAGCCGGTCAGCTCCTTCATCTGGTACGGCACCGCGACCATCGTGATGAACGTGCCGAACATGGTGATGACGCCTGAGGCCATCAGCAGCCGGTAGTCGCGGGAATCGCGCAGCGGGCCCAGGTCGATCGTGAAGTGGGCGAGCAGGCGCTTGAGTCGGTCGGACACGAGAATTCATTCTGTTTTGGGCCGCTGGCCAGCGCAAACGGTTTTCCCCCGAACATGCCGAAGGCCCCCGGGAGGTCCGGGGGCCTTCGATGAAGCGCTTTCAGCCGGGCACATTGTCCAGGAAGCCGAGCACCTGGCGGATCCTGCCGTCCTCGGCCAGCCTCACCACGTCGAACCCGACGACCAGCGCCTCACCGCCCGCGGGGCCGAGGTGCCAGGTGAAGCGGACCAGGTCGTGGTGGGCGTCGTGCAGCTCGCCGGGGGTGAAGACCAGGCCGGGGAACATCTCCTGGGCTCCGGCGATCACCGCGGCGATGCCCTCGTGGCCCGCCACGTCGGCCAGCGGGTCGGTGTAGGTGGCGTCCTCGGTCCAGAGTTCGGCGACGGCCTTGGCACGGGCCTCGGCGTCGGTCTCGTTCCACGCGGCCAGGTAGCGCTCAACGATCGTCATGATGGTTCGTCCTTTCGAGAGTGCGGTCAGCGGGCGGCCTTGCGCAGGCCCATGATCTGCAGTTCGGCGAAGGCGCCGACGACGAGGGCCTGGGCGATCGCCCAGATCGCGCCGATGGTGGTGAACTCCACGAGGCCGGTGACGACGGCGGCGACGCTGCCGAGGGTCCAGGCGATGTTCAGGCCGATCACGACCTGGGTGGCGGCCCTGTTGATGTTCGGCCGGCTGGCCAGGAGACCGACGGCCGCGCCGTACACGAGGAGGAAGACGCCGATCCCGCGCAGGAGCCCGGCGTCGGGGCCGAGCAGGTCGCCGACCGGGCTGGCGGCGGTCAGGTAGATCAGCCCGTTGCCGCCGGTGATCACAGCGTCCGCGGCCAGGGCCAGGCGCAGGAAGGTGGTCCGGTTGGCGGTGGCGGTGAGGGTGGTCATCGGTTGCTCCTTCGGAGATCGTGTCGTTTCCGATGGAGCAACCGTGTCACCCGGGACATCACTCGCGCGATTACGCGTGAGGTAATGCCGAAGGGCAGCAAGCCCTCAGAGGGCCAGCACCTCCTGACGCAGCCGGGTCTTGAGGATCTTCCCGCCGGGGTTGCGCGGCAGCTCCGCCTCCCTGAACCAGTAGTGCGCCGGCACCTTGAACCCGGCGATCCGCTCCTTCAGGAAAACCGTCAGCTCCTCGGCCGTGGCGGCCCCCGACAGCCGGATCACCGCCCCGACCTCCTCGCCCAGCTCGTCGTGCGGCACTCCGATCACCGCCACGTCGTCCACCGACGGGTGCTCGAACAGCGCCGCCTCCACCTCGGCGCAGTACACGTTCTCGCCCCCGCGGATCACCATGTCCTTCGCCCTGTCGACGATGTACACGAACCCCTCGTCGTCCACCCGCGCCAGGTCGCCGGTGTGCAGCCACCCGTCGACGAACGTCTCGGCCGTGGCCGACGGCTTGTTCCAGTACCCGAGGATGACGTTGGGCCCGCGCAGGCACAGCTCGCCGACCTCACCGGCGGGCAGGGAGGTGCCGGCCGGGTCGCAGACGCGCACGTCGACGACGGCCGAGGGCAGCCCGATGCTGTCCGGCTTGCGGGCGTAGTCGGCGCCCGAGTTGTTGATCGCCAGCGCGGTGGTCTCCGTCATGCCGTACCCGTTGCTGGGCGCGCGCCCGGGCAGTTCGGCGTTGATGCGCTCCATGAGCTTGGGCGGGGCGGGGGCGCCGCCGTAGGAGATGCCGCTGAGCGAGGACAGGTCGTACTTGCCCACATCGGGGTGCGACAGCAGCTGCCAGGCGTTGGTGGGCACGCCGGTCATGCCGGTGATCTGCTCGCGTTCGATGAGCTGGAGCGCGAGCCCGGGGTCCCACTTGTACATGAGGACGAGCCCGCCGCCGGTGAACATGGTGCCCATGAGGACCGCGAAGCAGCCCGTCACGTGGAACAGCGGCACTGTCAGCAGCGTCACCCGCCGCTCGCCGGAGGCGCCCGCGGGGTCCTTGCCCGCCATGACGACCGCTCTGAGCAGCGAGTAGGCGACCGTCATCGGCGCCTGGCCGAGGTTGCGGTGGCTGCCGAGCGCGCCCTTGGGCAAGCCGGTCGTGCCCGAGGTGTAGAAGATCGTCGCGGGATCCTCCGGTGACAGGTCCACCTTCGGCAGCGTCACATCCGCCCTGACCTCGCCCATGACGTCGTCCCACGACCGGCCTGGGCCCGTGCCCCTGGTGACGATCATCGCCACGCCCGTGTCCGCCAGCCGTTCGGCCCGCTCGCCGTCGGCGATCAGCACCTTGGCGCCGGAGTCGGAGACCCCGTAGGCGAGCTCCTGCGCGCTCCACCAGGCATTCAGCGGTACGGCTATCGCCCCCGCCGCCAGCACGGCGGAGAAGGAGACGACCCACTCGGGGTAGTTGCGCATGGCGATCGCGACCCGGTCGCCCTTGGCGACGCCGTAGTCCTCGACGAGCCTGCGCGCCAGCGTCGCCGCCCGCCGGTAGTGCTCCTCGTAGGTGATGCGCTCGTCCTCGTAGACGAGGAATACCTTCTCGCCCTGGAAGCGGCTGTTGTCGAGCATCGTGCGGAAGTGTCCTGGTGCGTGCTTCCACGTGCGGATCCCGGAGCCGAGCTCCTCGGTCTCGAACAGCTGCCCCTCTGCTGTGAGCTGGGCCTGGACCTGGGCGTGCGTGATGCTCATCGGCAAGAACTCCCGCGTGCTCTGTTGACCGGAGATTTTCACAGTACCGACCGGTAGGTACGTCGCGCTAGATCCTTAGTTCTGAGTGGTTATGCACTGCATGGGCGATTTGCTCTGACGGTGCCGCGGCGTGTCCGGCTTGCATGACTATCAGCTCGCATGCATAATCTTCCTAAGCAAGAACATGAGTAAGGGTGAATGAGTATGCAGCGTGTGGCGATCGCCGGAGCCAGCGGCTACGCCGGGGGTGAGCTCGCGCGTCTCCTGCTCATGCACCCTGAGCTGGAGATCGGCGCGCTGACCGCGGCGACGAGCGCGGGCAGCCCGCTCGGCGCGCACCAGCCGCACCTGCCCCAGCTGGCCGGCCGGATCATCCGGGAGACCACCGCCGAGGTCCTCGCCGGTCACGACGTGGTCTTCCTCGCCCTCCCGCACGGCCAGTCCGCCGCGATCGCCGCCCAGCTCGGCGACGACACGGTGGTCGTCGACTGCGGAGCCGACCACCGGCTCGCCGACCCCGCCGCGTGGGCCGAGTTCTACGGCGGGACTCATGCCGGCACCTGGCCGTACGGCCTGCCCGAGCTTCCCGGACAGCGCGACCTGCTCAAGGCCGCGCGGCGCATCGCCGTACCCGGCTGTTACCCGACGGCCGTCACCCTCGCGCTGTTCCCCGCCTTCGCCGCGGGCATCGCCGAGCCCGACGTGGTCGTGGTGGCCGCCACCGGCACCAGCGGCGCCGGCAAGGCGCTCAAGCCGCACCTGCTCGGCAGCGAGGTGATGGGCTCGGTCAGCGCGTACGGCGTCGGCGGCGTCCACCGTCACACGCCCGAGATGGAGCAGAGCCTGTCGGCCGTGGCGGGCGTCCCCGTCACCGTCGCCTTCACCCCGATGCTGGCCCCGATGAGCCGCGGCATCCTGGCCACCTGCACCGCTCCCGCCACGCCCGGCCTGACCGCGGCCGAGCTGCGCGAGGCCTACGAGAGCGCGCTGAAGGACGAGCCGTTCGTCACGCTGCTGCCCGAGGGCGTCTGGCCCGCCACCGCGATGACCTACGGCGCCAACACCGCCGCCCTGCAGACCGCGCTGGACGAGCGCGCGGGCCGCGTGGTCGCCGTCATCGCCATCGACAACCTCACCAAGGGCACGGCGGGCGGCGCGATCCAGAGCGTCAACCTCGCCCTCGGCCTTCCAGAAGAGCTCGGCCTTCCCCAGAACGGAGTCGCCCCGTGAGCGAGCGAACCATCAGACACTGTGTGTTGACGCTCACGCGTCCGACGAAGGAGGAAGCGTGAGCGTTACAGCGCCCCTCGGTTTCAAGGCAGCAGGTATCGCGGCAGGCATCAAGGCCAGCGGCCACCGCGACCTGGCCCTCGTCGTCAACGAGGGGCCCAGCCGCGCCGCGGCGGGCGTCTTCACCGCCAACCGGGTCAAAGCGGCCCCCGTCCTGTGGTCGCAGCAGGTGCTGGCCGGCGGCAGGGTGCGCGCGGTCGTCCTCAACTCCGGCGGCGCCAACGCCTGCACGGGCCCCGAGGGCTTCCAGGACACCCACGCCACGGCCGAGAAGGTCGCCGAGGTGCTGGCCGACTCGGCCGGCGAGATCGCGGTGTGCTCCACCGGCCTGATCGGCGAGCGGCTGCCCATGCAGACGCTGCTGGAGGGCGTCGACAGCGCCGCGACCCAGCTCTCCCGTGACGGCGGCCTGGCCGCCGCCGACGCCATCCGCACCACCGACACCGTCTCGAAGATCTCCTTCAAGCGCGGCGACGGCGGCTACATGGTCGGCGGCATGGCCAAGGGCGCCGGCATGCTCGCCCCCGCGCTGGCCACCATGCTCTGCGTGATCACCACCGACGCCGACCTGACTTCCGACCAGCTCGACGCGGTCCTGCGCAAGGCCACCGCCAAGACCTTCGACCGGCTCGACGCCGACGGCTGCATGTCCACCAACGACACCGTCCTGCTGCTGGCCAGCGGCGCCTCCGGCGTCACGCCCGACCTCGCGGAGTTCGAGAAGAAGATCACCGAGGTCTGCGCCGACCTGGCACGGCAGCTGCTGGTCGACGCGGAGGGCGCCTCCAAGGCGATCGCGATTGAGGTCGTCGGCGCCGCCAGCGAGGACGACGCGGTCAAGGTCGGCCGTACGGTCTCCCGCTCCAACCTGCTCAAGTGCGCCATCCACGGCGAGGACCCCAACTGGGGCCGCGTCCTGTCGGCGGTCGGCACCACCGACGCCATCTTCGAGCCCGACCGGATCAACGTCGCCATCAACGGCATCTGGATCTGCAGGGGCGGCGCCGTCGGCGACGACCGCGCCAAGGTGGACATGCGCCCGCGCGACGTCACCATCACCGTCGACCTGTCGGCGGGCCCGCACTCGGCGACGATCCACACCACGGACCTGACCGCCGCGTACGTGCACGAGAACTCGGCCTACAGCTCATGAGGGCCAACGGAGCGCTCGCCAAGGCGAGCACGCTGATCGAGGCGCTGCCGTGGCTGGCCCGCTTCAGCGGCGCGACCGTCGTCATCAAGTACGGCGGCAACGCCATGACGGAGCAGTCGCTGAAGGAGGGCTTCGCCGAGGACATCGTCTTCCTGCGCTACGCCGGCCTCAAGCCCGTCGTCGTGCACGGCGGAGGGCCGCAGATCAACGCCCAGCTCGACCGGCTCGGCATCGAGTCGACGTTCACCGCGGGCCTGCGGGTCACCACCCCCGAGGCCATGCAGGTCGTCAGGATGGTCCTGGTCGGCCAGGTCAACCGCGACGTCGTCGGCCTGATCAACCACCACGGCCCGTTCGCCGTCGGCATGTCGGGCGAGGACGCCCACCTGTTCACCGCCGAGCGCAAGCACGCCATCGTCGACGGCGAGCCGGTCGACATCGGTCAGGTCGGCGAGATCGTCAGGGTCGACCCCGGCGCGGTCAGGGCGATGCTCGAGGACGGTCGCATCCCCGTCGTCTCCAGCGTCGCCCGCGGCGACGACGGCCAGATCTACAACGTCAACGCCGACACCGCCGCCGCCGCGCTGGCCGTCGCGCTCCAGGCGCAGAAGCTGATCGTGCTCACCGACGTCGAGGGCCTGTACGCCAACTGGCCCGCCGACACCGACGTGATCGACCAGCTCAAGGCGGCCGAGCTGGCCGAGATGCTGCCCACGCTGTCCAGCGGCATGGTGCCCAAGATGGAGGCCTGCCTGACCGCCGTGCGCGGCGGCGTGCCCCAGGCCCACGTCCTCGACGGCCGCGTGCCCCACTCCCTGCTGCTCGAGATCTTCACCGACCACGGAATCGGAACCATGGTGATGCCCTGATGAAGAACCTGTACGAGAGGTTCGAGAACGCCTTCATGCCGAACTACGGCGTCCCGCCGCTGGCTCTGGCCCGAGGCGAGGGCACCACGGTGTGGGACGTGGACGGCCGGCCGTACCTCGACTTCATCGGCGGCATCGCGGTCGACTCGCTCGGCCACGCCCACCCCGCGCTGGTCGAGGCAGTCTCCAGGCAGGTCGCCACCATCGCCCACACCAGCAACCTGTTCCTGCACGAGCCCGAGGTGCTGCTCGCCGAGAAGCTGCTGGAGCTGCTGAAGGAGCCCGCCAAGATCTTCTTCGCCAACTCCGGCACCGAGGCGAACGAGGCCGCCTACAAGCTGTCGCTCAAGTACGGCAAGGCCACCGGCCGCTCCTACTTCGTCGCCACCGAGAACGGCTTCCACGGCCGCACCATGGGCGCCCTGTCGCTGACCGGCAAGAAGGCCATCCGCGACCAGTTCGGCCCGTTCCCCGTCGAGGTGCGCTTCGTGCCGTACGGCGACGCCGACGCGCTCGCGCAGGCCGTCACCGACGACTGCATCGCCGTCTTCCTGGAGCCCACGCAGGGCGAGGCGGGCGTCGTGCCGCCGCCGGACGGCTACTTCAAGGCCGCCCGCGAGATCTGCACCTCGACCGGCGCGCTGCTGGTCGCCGACGAGATCCAGTCGGCCATCGGCAGGACCGGCCACTGGTTCGCCCACCAGGCCGACGGGGTCGTCCCCGACATCCTCACCCTGGCCAAGGGCCTCGGCGGCGGGCTGCCGATCGGCGCCTGCCTCGGCTTCGGCCCGGCCGGCACGCTGTTCGCGAAGGGCGATCACGGCTCGACGTTCGGCGGCAACCCCGTCTCGTGCGCCGCCGCGCTCGCCGTCCTGGCCAACGTCGATCTCGAACACGTCAACCGGGCCGCCGACCTGCTGTGGTCGGGTCTGGAAAGTGTGCGGCACCCGCTGCTGAAGGGCGTGCGCGGGCGCGGCCTGTGGCTGGCGCTCGTGCTGAACGAGCCGATCTCGGCGAAGGTGCAGGAGGCAGCCCAGCAGGCGGGTTTCCTGGTCAACGCCCTGCAGCCCGACGCGGTACGGCTCGCCCCTCCGCTGGTGGTGACCGCCGAGGAGATCCAGTCCTTCGTCGCCGCCGTCCCCGCGATCCTCACGGAGGCCGCCAATGCCTAGGCACTTCCTTAGGGACGACGACCTGTCGCCCGCCGAGCAGGCCGAGGTGCTCGACCTGGCCGCCGCGATGAAGAAGGACCCGTACGGCTACCGCCCCTTCGAGGGCCCCAAGACGGTGGCGGTCCTGTTCGACAAGCCGTCCACCAGGACCCGCGTCTCCTTCGCCGTCGGCATCGGCGAGCTCGGCGGACTGCCCATGATCATCGACGGCGGCACCTCCCAGCTGGGCCGCGGCGAGCCGATCGAGGACACCGCCAAGGTGCTGGAGCGCCAGGTGGCCGCCATCGTGTGGCGGACCGGCGGCCAGGAACGCATCGAGGCCATGGCCTCGGCGTCGGGTGTACCGGTGGTGAACGCGCTGACCGACGAGTACCACCCCTGCCAGATCCTCGCCGACCTGCAGACCGTCAGGCAGAGCTTCGGCAGGACAGCGGGGCTGACGCTGGCCTACTTCGGCGACGGCGCCAACAACATGGCCCACTCCTACCTGCTCGGCGGCGCGACCGCGGGCATGCACGTGCGCATCGCCGCCCCCTCCGGCTTCCAGCCCGACCCCGCGATCCTGGCCAGGGCCGCGGCCATCGCCGAGCAGACCGGCGGCAGCGTCGTCGCCCACCAGGACCCCATCGTCGCCGCGCACGGAGCGGACGTCGTCGCCACGGATACCTGGGTGTCCATGGGGCAGGACGGCAAGGAGGAGCGCGTGGCGGCGCTCATGCCGTACCAGGTGAACTCCGCGCTGATGGCCCACGCGGCGCCCGGGGCGATCGTGCTGCACTGCCTGCCCGCCTACCGCGGCTACGAGGTCAGCGCCGAGGTGCTCGAAGGGCCCAGCAGCGTGGTGTGGGACCAGGCGGAGAACCGGCGCCACGCGCAGAAGGCGCTCCTGCAGTGGCTGGTGGCTCGATGACAATTCCCATGACCAAGGTGGCGCGGCAGGCGAAGATCACCGACCTGTTGCAGCGCCAGGCCGTGCGCTCCCAGCCTGAGCTGGCCAAGTTGCTGGCCGAGAGCGGGGTCGAGGTCACCCAGGCCACGCTCTCCCGCGACCTGGACGAGCTCGGCGCGCTCAAGCTGCGTGCCGAGGACGGCTCGCTGGTCTACGCGCTGCCGGGCGAGGGCGGCGGGCGCATCCCGCTGGCCCGCCTCGGCACGGGCGAGTCGCCGGCGGCCAGGCTCAACCGCATCGCCGAAGAGCTCCTCGTCTCCGCCGAGGCCTCGGCCAACCTGGTCATCGTCAGGACGCCGCCCGGCGCCGCCCAGTTCCTCGCCTCCGCCATCGACCACGCCGACTGGGAGTCCATCCTCGGCACCGTGGCCGGAGACGACACCATCCTCGTCATCAGCCGCGACCCGCAGGGCGGCCGGTCGGTGGCCGACAGCCTGCTCAACATCGCCAACCGTAAAGGATCATGATCATGTCTGAGAGAGTTGTACTCGCCTTCTCCGGGGGACTCGACACCTCCGTCGCCATTCCCTTCCTCGCCGAGCAGATGGACGCCGAGGTCATCGCCGTCGCCGTCGACCTCGGCCAGGGCGGCGAGGACATGGACGTCATCCAGAAGCGCGCCATCGACTGCGGCGCCGTGGAGTCCGTCGTCATCGACGCCAAGGAGGAGTTCGCGGCCGACTTCTGCGTGCCCGCGCTCCAGGCCAACGCCCTCTACATGGACCGCTACCCGCTGCTGTCGTCACTGTCGCGGCCGTTGATCGTCAAGCACCTGGTCTCCGCGGCCAAGCAGTTCGGCGGCACCACGGTCTCCCACGGCTGCACCGGCAAGGGCAACGACCAGGTCCGCTTCGAGGCAGGACTGGCCGCGCTGGCCCCCGACCTCAAGGTCGTCGCCCCCGCCCGTGACTTCGCCTGGACCCGCGACAAGGCCATCGCCTTCGCCGAGGACAAGGGCCTGCCGATCGAGACCACCAAGAAGAACCCCTACTCGATCGACCAGAACCTGTGGGGCAGGGCCATCGAGACCGGCTACCTCGAGGACATCTGGAACGGCCCGACCGAGGACATCTACGCCTACACCGCCGACCCCGCCCAGCCGCGCGAGGCCGACGAGGTCGTCATCACCTTCGAGCACGGCGTGCCCGTGGCCCTCGACGGGCGCAGGCTCACGCCGTTCCAGGTCATCGACGAGCTGAACAAGCGCGCCGGCGCGCAGGGCGTCGGCCGGATCGACATGGTCGAGGACCGGCTCGTCGGCATCAAGTCGCGCGAGGTCTACGAGGCGCCCGGCGCCATCGCGCTGATCACCGCGCACATGGAGCTGGAGAACGTCACCGTCGAGCGCGACCTGGCCCGCTTCAAGCGCGGCGTCGACCAGCGCTGGAGCGAGCTCGTCTACGACGGCCTGTGGTTCTCGCCGCTGAAGGACGCCCTCGACACGCTGATCGCCGATGCGCAGAAGTACGTCAGCGGCGACATCAGGATGACGCTGCACGGCGGGCGCGCGGTCGTCACCGGACGGCGCTCCGAGCAGTCTCTGTACGACTTCTCGCTGGCCACCTACGACACCGGCGACACCTTCGACCAGTCGCTCGCCAAGGGATTCGTCCAGCTGTGGAGCCTGCCGTCCAAGATCGCGGCAGCCCGTGACGCCAAGCACGGCTAGGATCGCGGGGGGCTTCGCAGAAGTGATGGAGGACATGACGGTGAGTGATGGCAAGCCGATGAGGCTGTGGGGCGGGCGCTTCGAGTCGGGCCCGGCCGACGCGCTGGCCCGGCTGTCGGTGAGCGTGCACTTCGACTGGCGGCTGGTGCCGTACGACCTGATGGCCTCGCGGGCGCACGCCCGCGTGCTGAACCGGGCGGAGCTGCTGACCGACGACGAGCTCGAGCGCATGATCGGGGCGCTCGACGACCTGGAGCGCGCCTGCAAGAACGGCGAGTTCCGGCCGACGGTCGCCGACGAGGACGTGCACACCGCGCTGGAGCGCGGGCTGCTCGAACGGCTCGGCTCCCTCGGCGGCAAGCTGCGCGCCGGGCGCAGCCGCAACGACCAGATCGCCACCGACCTGCGCCTCTACCTGCGCGACCACGTGCGCACCATCGTCTCCAGGCTGGTGGAGCTGGAGACGGCGCTCATGGCCCAGGCCGCCACCCACGCCGACACCGCGGCGCCCGGCATGACCCACCTGCAGCACGCGCAGCCGGTGTCGTTCGGCCACCAGCTGCTGGCGCACGTGCACGCGTTCGCGCGTGACATCGACCGCCTCATCGACTGGGACAAGCGGGCCGCCGTCTCGCCGCTGGGCTCGGGTGCGCTCGCGGGCTCGTCGCTGCCGCTCGACCCCGTCGTCGTCGCCGCCGAGCTCGGCTTCGACGCCGCCGCGCCCAACTCGATGGACGCCGTCGCCGACCGCGACTTCGCCGCCGAGTTCCTGTTCGACGCGGCCATGATCGGCGTGCACCTGTCGCGGCTCGGCGAGGAGATCGTCCTGTGGGCCTCGCAGGAGTTCCGCTGGATCGAGATGGACGACGCCTACTCCACCGGCTCGTCGATCATGCCGCAGAAGAAGAACCCCGACGTGGCCGAGCTCGCCCGCGGCAAGTCGGGTCGGCTCATCGGCAACCTCATGTCGCTGCTGACCACGCTCAAGGGCCTGCCGCTCACCTACAACCGCGACCTGCAGGAGGACAAGGAGCCGGTCTTCGACACCGTCGACACCCTGCTCCTGGTGCTGCCCGCGGTGGCCGGCCTGGTCTCCACCATGCGCGTCAACACCGCCCGCATGTCGGCGACGGCCTCCGACGGGTTCGCCCTGGCCACCGACCTGGCCGAGCTGCTGGTGCGCAAGGGCGTGCCGTTCCGCGACGCCCATGAGGCCGTCGGCCACCTGGTCGTCTACTGCCAGGTCAACGACGTCGACCTCGGCGAGGTGAGCGACGAGGACCTGGCCAAGGTGTCGCAGCACCTGACGCCCGACGTCCGCGACGTCCTCAACGTGCCCGGCGCGCTCGCCGCGCGCAAGGCGCACGGCGGCACCGCGCCCGACAGGGTCCGCGACCAGCTCGCCGCCCTGCGCGAGACGGTCGATGTGCAGGCGGCATGGGCGTCGAACGTCTGAGCAGGGACTTCTTCGACCGACCCGCCCACGAGGTCGCGCCCGAGCTGCTCGGGCGCGTCCTCGTGCACGGCGACGTCGCGGTCAGGCTGACCGAGGTCGAGGCGTACGGCCCGCCGGGACAGGACCCCGCCTCCCACACCTACCGGGGACCGACCCCGCGCAACGCGGTCATGTTCGGCCCGCCCGGGCATCTCTACGTGTACTTCACCTACGGCATGCACTTCTGCGCCAACCTCGTCTGCCTGCCCGAGGGCCTCGGCTCGGGGGTGCTGCTGCGCGCGGGCGAGGTCGTGTCGGGACTGCCCCAGGCCCGGGCCCGCAGACCGGGCGCCAAGGACCGTGACCTCGCCCGCGGACCGGCCAGGCTGGCGACCGCGCTCGGCATCGGCCGGGCCGACAACGGCCAGGACATGATCGGCCGGGTGCTCCAGGGCGAGCCCGCCACCTCGGTCGCCTCAGGTCCCAGGACCGGGATCTCCAGCGCCGCCGAGACGCCCTGGCGGTTCTGGATCGACGGCGACCCGACCGTCTCGCCGTACCGCGCTCACATCCCGCGGCGGCGCAACAACGCGGCGACCTCCGTGCAGGAGGCGCCGCCCAGGTCGTAGGAGCTCAACAGGTGCAGGTGGTCGCCCGTGTCGATCTCGAGCATCTCGCCGCGCAGGCCGAACCGCCTGCGCACGTCGACCCGCACGTCCTCGATCCGGTCCCACGGGATGTGCCGCCTGCCGACGAATCCGTGCACGACGGTGATGCCGCTCTCGTCGGCGGCCAGCCGTACGGGGGCCAGCAGGTCTCTGACCGCCATCGCGCCGACCAGCAGGGTCGCGGGAACGGCCAGGATCACGCCGCGCACGTCAGCGTTCAGATACCAGTAGACGCCGAGCACCGCACACGCCAGAGCCCCTAGGATCTTGAAAACGGCCAGCTCGCGACGGACCCTCCACATGGACATCGAGCCTATCCAAGTGGCGGACATCCTCGGCTATCGGGCAGGCTGTAGCCAGTCATCCTCTACCTCGGAAAGCCGGAAACGTGACCGACATCCTCGATGACCTCGCGTGGCGAGGCCTGATCGCGCAGTCCACCGACCTTGACGCCCTGCGGGCGTCCATGGCCAAGGGGCCGATCACGGTCTATTCCGGCTTCGACCCGACCGCGGCCTCGCTGCACGTCGGACACTTCGTGCCGCTGCTGACGCTGCGCCGCCTCCAACTGGCGGGCCATCAGCCGATCGGCCTGGTCGGCGGCGCCACGGGGCTGATCGGCGACCCGAGCGGACGCAACTCCGAGCGGTCGCTCAACTCCAGCGAGGTCGTCGCGGGATGGGTCGAACGGCTGCGCGCGCAGGTCGGGCGCTTCCTCGACTTCGACGCCCAGCCCAACGCCGCGCTCATGGTCAGTAACCTCGACTGGACCGCCGAGCTGTCGGCCATCGACTTCCTGCGCGACATCGGCAAGCACTTCCCCGTCAACCGCATGCTGGCCCGCGAGTCCGTCGCGGCGCGCCTGGCCGGTGAGGGCCTGAGCTACACCGAGTTCAGCTACCAGATCCTGCAGGCCAACGACTACCTGGAGCTGTACCGCAGGCACGGCTGCTCGCTGCAGATCGGCGGTAGCGACCAGTGGGGCAACATCACCGCTGGAGCCGACCTGGTCCGCCGCATCGAGGGCGCGCACGTCCACGCACTGACCCTGCCGCTCATCACCAAGGCCGACGGCACCAAGTTCGGCAAGTCGGCGGGCGGCGCGCTGTGGCTCGACCCCGCCATGACCTCGCCCTACGCGTTCTACCAGTACTTCCTCAACGCCGACGACCGCGACGTGATCCACTACCTGAAGGTGTTCACGTTCAGGACCCGCGAGGAGATCGAGGAACTGGAGAAGGCCGTCGCCGAACGTCCCTTCGCCAGGCAGGCCCAGCGGACGCTGGCCGAGGACCTCACCGAGCTGCTGCACGGCAAGGCCGAGCTGGACGCCGTGGTCGCGGCGTCGAAGGCGCTGTTCGGGCAGGGCTCGCTCGACGAACTGCCGGTCGCGACGCTGGAGGCGGCGCTGGCCGAGGTGCCGCGGGCCAAGGTCCACGAGCTCGGCGCCTCGCTGGCAGACCTGATGGCGGAAAGCGGCCTGGTGGAGTCGAAGTCGGCGGCCAGACGGGCGATCAAGGAGGGCGGCGCTTACCTCAACAACGTGAAGATCACGGATGAGGCCTACGCGCCGACCTCGGACGAGCTGCTGCAGGGACGGTTCCTGGTGCTGCGCCGCGGCAAGAAGTCGATCGGCGGCGTCGTCGTCGGCTGACCGGCTGATCGGCTGCCCGTGGGCGGGCCTTCCCTCAGGGGAGGCCCGCCTTTTCGTGCCTAGAGGCTCGGCCCTGCCTCAGGGGAGGCTTGGCTTCCTCTCGTGCAGGGCCTCACGGGAGGCTTGTCTGCCTCTTGTACAGCGCCACCGTCAGGCCGGGGGTGTCGGCCGAGTGCCAGGCCTGCGCGCGGTCGAATCCCGCCCGCCGTACCTTCTCGATCGCGGGCAGGTCCGCGTCCTTCGCGCCCCGCCACACCAGCCACACCCGCTCGCGGCCGTCGAGCGCGGCGGCGACGTCGGGCCGCTCCGGATAGGCGAAGCTGTCGGCGGCCGGCGCCGTGCCCTCGCGCAGGACGTCGTCGGGCATTTCGGCCGTGGCGTAGTAGTCGAAACCAGTACGCAGGGAGCTCTGGCCGTACACGATCGCGTCGCCCGGCTCGAACTCCAACCGGCGGATCGCCGACGGGACGTCCTCGAAGCGCCCGTTGGGCTCGCGGATCTCCAGATGCTGCGGTACGGCCAGCGCGCCCGCGGCGAGCGTGAGCCCCACAGCGGCGGGGACGGCGAACCGCGGCAACTCGGCCACCGCGATCGCGGCCAGCAGCGCGAGCGCCGGAGCGGTGACGAAGAGGTAGCGGTCGACATACACGGGTGTCACCAGATGGGAAACCGCCAGCAGCAGCACGGGCGGAAGCACCAGCCAGCCGGTGAGCGCCAGCCCCCACCGCGTGTCCTGCCTGACCATGAGCACGGCCCCGACCAGGGCGACGGCGAACAGCAGCAGGCCGATCTCGCTGGCCCCCGCCGCCATCTTGGGGAACTTGAGCAGCACGTCGGGGCCGCGCTGGGGAATCCAGCTGATCGCGTGGCGCTCGCCGTACCCGATGAGGCCGAGCACGGCCGCGGGCACGAATCCGGCGGCCATGGCGAGGACCATGCTCCGGGTGCCTCTGCGCAGGAGGGCCAAGTGGGCGGGCAGGACGAGCACGGCGAACAGGTGGGTGCAGCCGATGAAGGCCACGGAGACGGCGTACCGCACCCACCTCGCGCGGTGCAGGCACCAGAAGGAGATCGTGACGGCCGCGGCGGCGAAGGCGTAGGACCTGGCGAAGGCGCCGTAGTAGGAGACCGACGGGAGCACTGCGAACAGCGCGGCCGCGGTGAGGCCAGCGGTCAGGCCGTGCAGGCGACGGCCGAGGGCGACCAGGAAGGCGGCGGCGACGCCGATCGCGACGGCCGAGGGAAGGCGGAGCCAGAGCTCCGACTCGCCGAGCATGGTCCAGAAGTGCATGAACAGGTAGTACGGCAGGAAGTGGCCGTCGATGTGCTGGGCGAGCTCCCACATGCCGGGGATGTCCCGCCGGGCCGCGCTGAGGGTGGCCAGTTCGTCACCGTTGAGCGTCGCCGCGCCCGATCCGGTGAGAGCGAGGGCGCAGGCCACGACGCCGGCCGCCACGGCGATCCATGGAGGGGTGCGGGGGAGGGTTTGTGGCGGGCTGTCGGGCGCGGCGATCGTGGCAGTCACCCTGTGGAGGATACGGGCAGAGATCGACATGCCGGACGCGGATTTGACGGGATGGCGATAGCGACCTAGTCTCGTCTGTGCCCCGGGAGCGAGCCGGACGCCGGACGACGGCGGACGGGCCCGAGGAGCACATCTTCTCAACGCAGCCAGCCACCAAGGCGCCCCCCTGTTTCACCCGGCAGAATCGGTTGATTGGACAAGGGCCCAATGGCACGGTAAGTTGAGAGGGTTGCCCCGGAAGCGGGGTGGTCGAGATTGTAGCCAGGTTCGCCGGTTTGACAGCAAATCGGACAAGCTGGTACAGTTAAGACATAACGAAGCGAGTGCGGCCGGGTGGTTGACGGTGAACGCGTCCGTTTCTTGAGAACTCAACAGTGTGTTAAAAGCCAGTGCATGA
>NZ_JBHZBH010000015.1:0-177862 GCF_042754765.1 Nonomuraea sp. NPDC059194
CCGGTAGACGACCGGGTTGATAGGCCGGAGGTGGAAGCGCGGTAACGTGTGGAGCTGACCGGTACTAATAGGCCGAGGACTTGACCACAAAGCATACTTTTTGAAGTTCTTGCTCGCGTCCACTAGGCAATTCTGAGACAGCAAACGTGTCTCTTAGGGTTGCGGCGGTTATAGCGTGGGGGAAACACCCGGTTACATTCCGAACCCGGAAGTTAAGCTCTACAGCGCCGATGGTACTGCACTCGGGAGGGTGTGGGAGAGTAGGTCGCCGCCGCGCAATTCTTTAACGTTAGGCCCTGTCCGGGAGGTTTCTCCTGGGCGGGGCCTTTCGGCGTTTCCGGGGCAGCGGTCTGCGGCGTCATCACCTCGATACGCCCGCCACCGCCTCCATCGAGCCATCGAGCCCCGTCCGCAGCCTGCGCGGCGGCATTTCCCGCCCCACCGATGCAGCAGTTCCTCTCACATCGGCTCCGTTGTCAGGCGGCATTTCCAGTCGCCCCGATGGAGCAGCTCCTCTTACAGCGGCTCCGCTGCCAGAACGCAACCGTGGCAACGGATGGAGTGTCAAGGCGGTCCACGCCCAAGGGTTTCGTCGGCCGTATGCACGATGCCCAGGTTGGATCCCCTGGTACCCACGCTCGCGGCGTATGCGAAGCCTGGGGATTCATCGGCCGGAGTCTCCCTATTGGTTCGAGGCCTGTAAAGGCACTCCAGGCAACTTGAAACACCTGCCAGGCGTTCGCACTGGGCGGCCAGCGCGTTGTGAGTCACCTGCCGGGGCGTTGGAGGAGGGCGGTCAGGAGGAAGGAGACGCCGAAGACCGGCGCGTCGGGCGGTTGCTCTTCCATGCGGCGCAGCTCGATCTCGGTGAAGTCGGAGAAGATCCAACGCAGCGCGTCAGGTGTGTAGGCGAGCCCCCCGTGCAGGCGTCCTTCGCGGTAGAAGTCCTCGTCGGACAGCTCGGAGCCCATGGCGCCGGCGGCGAAGCAGGTGAGGGCGAGGTGGCCGCCAGGAGCGAGTACCCGATCCAGCAGGTCGCGGTAGCTCACCCGGCGGTGCGGCGGCAGGTGGTGAAGGCAGCCGGAGTCGTAGACCAGGTCGTAGGGGCCGGACACGAGGTCGGCGGTGAAGGCGTCGCCACAGTGGAAGCGGATATCGACGCCCGCCTCGTGGGCCCGCTCCTCACCCCAGGCCACGGCGGCGGGCGAGAGGTCGACGGCGTCCACCTCGAAACCGAGCGAGGCAAGGTGGATGGCATTGCGGCCCGGTCCGCAGCCCAGGTCCAGCGCGCGTCCTGGAGCGAGCAGCCCTCGCTCGATCGAGGACACCAGGTTCTCGTCCGGTTTGGTCACGAAGAAGGGCACCGGCTTCGAGCGGTCGGCGTAGAAGGTGTCCCACCACATGGAGGCGTCCGCTGTCCACCTGTCCGCGTCCGCTGCGAACAGCCGATCCAGCATGCCCAGAACATCGTCCATGGTGCGGATGGTCCGATCCACTCAAAACCTCCTCGGAAGGGCGGTATGCCCATGTGGGCAACACTCTGATCTTAGTCGTGGCCGGGCGCATCATCCCTGGTCAGATGGGCTTCTTCGACCCTTTGAGAGAGGGCCGTACGTGCGGTCTCCGGCCCTTTGTGAGGCACCCGTGTGTGGGATTCCAGGCGTGCGTCCGCGGACGGTGCGCTTGTCGAGGAGGTCGGCACCGCGTGGCGGAGTGGGCTTCCTTTGAGGATCCAGTCGGCGTTCGCTCCGGAGGGCTTGGTGGTCCCTGTTCCTGGGCAGGCGGACCGGAGCGACGAGCCCGGCGCGCTGTGACATGCCGACGTCGATGGCAGCCTTCGGCGGGTGGCCGAGCGGAGCGGGTTATGGGTTGACGTGGAGGGTGCCGGAGAGCACGGTGACGGCGCGGCCGGCCAGGTCCACGCGGTCGCCGCGGGCGGTGGTGCGGACGAGGCCCCCGCGGGCCGACAGTTGGGCGCCCACGAGGGAGGCGCGGTCGAGGCGGGCCGACCAGAACGGGGCGAGCGCGCAGTGGGCCGAGCCGGTGACCGGGTCCTCGGGAACCCCGACCCGGGGCGCGAAGAACCGCGACACGTAGTCATACGACAAGCCGGAGTGCGAGAGGCCGGAGTGCGAGGGGTCGGAGTGCGAGAGGCCGGAGTGCGAGGGGTCGGAGGGCGAGGGAGCGGAGTGCGAGGCGCTGGAGTATGAGGCGGCGTGCGAAAGACCGGTGGCGTGCGGAGGGTTGGAGGACGAGGGGTCGGCGTCAGGGGAGGAGTCGGAGGACGAGGGGACAGCGTCCGTTGGTCCACCCGAAGACGCGCGGCGGGCGGCGAGGGCGGTGACGATGATGCCGCGGGCGTCGATCGCCTCGAGGGCGGCGATGTCGGGGTCGAGGGAGCGGACGGCCTCCTCAGACTCCAGCTCCACCAGCAGGTCCAGCTGGCTCCGTCCGACTCCCGCAACCGCAGCTCCAAGGGCCTTTTCCAGCCCGTCGGGAACTGCGACCGGTGTCACTTCTTTGGCGGGGAAATCCATCGAGATGAGTCCGTCGGCCGAGCGATTGACGGTGAGGATTCCGCTCTTCGTCGCGAATTGGATCTCGCCGGTGGCCGCTCCTGTGGAATAGAGCACATGGGCGGTGGCCAGCGTCGCGTGTCCGCACAGCGATACTTCGACCGCCGGAGTGAACCAGCGCAACGAATTACCGAGCAGGAACGCCGTCTCCGAGAGCCGCATCTCGGCCGCCACAGACTGCATCCACGTGTCGGAAGCGCCTGACTCCAGGAGGCAGACAGCGGCAGGATTACCCTGGAATGCTGTGTCGGTGAAGGCGTCGACGGTGAACAGGCGCATGACCTCGATGCTATAGGCGGCGGATATCCAGTCGAAACCGGGATGCTTGCCGTACAAAATGGAATTTGTGTTGGGCGTGTCGCATGGCGAACTTCCAGGAGTCGGTTACCGTCCAATGTGTAGGGACATGCCGATTACGGTGAGTTCCTGAGGAAAGGACAAGCCGATGGGGGCAGTGCGCAAGGTGGTGAGCTACCTTGGCCTGGGCGGGATCGACCAATACGATGACGGATACGACGACGAGCAGTACGAAGACGAGTACATGCCGGCGTCGGAGCGTGCCGCGAAGCGGTGGCGGTCCACCGTCGAGTCGTCACGGATCGTGATGGTCCAGCCGCTGAAGTACAACGACGCACCGATGATCGGGCAGCATTTCCGCGAGGGCCAGACGGTCATCATGGATGTCACCGGCATGCCGATGCCGGAGGCCACCAGGATGGTCGACTTCGCGGCGGGCCTGGCTTACGGGTGCGAGGGTCGAATCGAGCGCATCGCGGACCGGGTGTTCCTCCTGGCGCCCGCGCATGTGGAGATCGAGAACACCTGACGGGTGACTGCGCGCCGGACCGGCCTTGGGGAGGCTGGTCTGGCGCTAATGTCAGTTCGGGGCCGGCCGCTATGCGGCGCGGGGTCCGCGGCGCAGCAGCCGGGTGAGCTCGGTGGTGTCCTCTTTGGCCTGTTTGGCGCGGTCTTCTGCCTCGCGGGCGTAGGCGTGCAGCGCCCAGACGGCGCCGTCGGCGAGGTCCTTGAGCTCGGCCAGCCGCCTCTCGACGTAGGCGGCGTCGGATATCTTGGCCTGCCGCAACCGCCACAGCTGCCATCCGCCCAACCCCGCGAGGGCGACGCCGAGCAGCGCGAGCGGCCACCAGAGAACGACGGCGGCGACGCAGAGCGCGACGGCCAGCGCCAGTGACAGGTAGGCGAGCCAGGGCAGCCCGCGGTCGGGCACCCCGTCGGCGACGATCTCCCGTTCGGCGGCGGCCATGGATGCGGCGTCGGGCCCTTCTGGGTGGAGCACCAGGTCATGGCCGAGCACCGGCACGGTGATCGCGTCGGGTGGTGTGAGCTCGGTGGCGGCGGCCAGCTCCTCGGCGACGCCGCGCAGGATGGGCGCGGCCACGTGGAGGGCGATGGCGGCCAGGTAGGGGTCGGCGCCGGGGCGCAGGTCGTCGAGCAGGTGGCTGACGAGGGAGCCCATCGGTCCAGGAGGGCCGCCGAGGTCGGCCATCGAGCGGAGTACGGCCAGCGGCTCCTCCTCCGCCCACGTGGTGGAGGGGGTGGCGGCCGCGTTGGTGAGCGGCGTGCGCGACTCGGAGTCGGCCTGCCTGGTCGAGGTGATCTCGGTGCAGCGAGCGCGGAGTCTGGCGAGCCTGGCCGCGGCCTGGACGGGCCTGGCCAGTTCGGGGATCTCGGCCAGCTCGGGGAAGTCGACGAGCGCGGCGGGCACGACGACGGCGGGTTCGCCGGGGGCCAGGGCCTGCAGCCATTCGCTGACCTCGGCGTGTTCGGGGATGGCGAGCGCGTCGAGCTTGCGCAGCACGAAGATCTTGCCGGCCGGGCCGTACGCGCCCCTGGCGGCGGCCAGCCACAGCGCACGCTGGCCGTGGGTGACGGGCCGGTCGAGGGAGAGCGAGCCGAAGGCGGTGCCGAGCCACGAGGCGTGGATGCGGTCGCCATGGCCGGCGACGGCGAGGGCCAGGCAGAGGAAGAGCGCGGTGCTCTGCTGGTCGCGGGTGGCGGCCTTGGTCAGCGGTTCGAGCGGGTCGTCACCGGCGAGGATCGTGACGAGCGCCTGTACGGCGGGCGGCAGCCAGGACCCGGGGTCGTCGGGGAAGGTGGGGACGGCCAGCGGCGTGGAACCGTCGGCGGCGAGGTTGGCCAGCAGCGCCTCGACATATCGGTGGAGCTCCGTGGGGGCCTGGGGGCTCGCCGTCAGATCCGTCGCCAAGGCTGAGAACTCCCCCAATATCGGCCGCGCTTCATGCCCGCGTAAAGCCTAGCCGGGGGGCGCGCCAACCCGGTGGAGGCGCGCCCATGGCTCACATGCGGTCAGGTACTGGTACACCCAGGAGATCGAGGCCGGTTTCGAGCACCCGGAGGGTCAGCGCGCACAGGGCGAGCCTGGAGGTTCGGGTGTCGGCGTCGACGTCGTCCCTGAGGACCGGGCACTCCTCGTAGAAGGTGCTGAAGAGGCTGGCGGTCTCGAACAGGAAGGCGCACAGCCGGTGCGGCTCGACCAGGGTGGCGACCTGCTCGACGACCGCGCCGAAGCCGAGCAGGTGCAGGGCGAGCGCGCGTTCGGCGGGCACGCCGAGCACGATCGGGCCGTGCGCGTCTGCCGGGTCGACGCCGCCCTTGCGGAAGATGGAGCGGATCCTGGCCGTGGCGTACTGCATGTACGGGCCGGTGTTGCCGGAGAACGCCAGCATGCGGTCGAAGTCGAAGACGTACTCGCTGTCGTGGCTGATCGACAGGTCGGCGTACTTGACCGCGCCCATGCCTACCGCGTGGGCGATCTCGGCCTTGGTCTCATCGTCGTAGCCGCGCTCGGCGATGGCCGCGGCGGCCCGGTCGACAGCCTCCTGGAGCAGGTCGGTGAGCTTGACCGACTCGCCGGAGCGGGTCTTGAAGCGGCGGCCGTCCTTGCCGAGCATCATGCCGATCTGGACGTGTTCGGCCGAGACGGTGTCGGGCAGCCAGCCTGCCTGCCTGGCGGCGGCGAAGACCATGCGGAAGTGGAGCGCCTGGTCGGCGCCGACGACGTAGAGGATGCGGTCGGCCTTGAGGTCGTCGACCCGGTAGCGGATCGCGGCCATGTCGGTGGAGGCGTAGCCGTAGCCGCCGTCGCTCTTGCGGACGATCAGCGGGAGCGGCTTGTCGTCGGAGCCGGTGAACCCGGGCGGGAACAGGCAGAGCGCGCCCTCGCTCAGCGTCGCGACGCCCATGGCCGCCAGGTCGTCGCAGGTCTTGGCGAGCATCGGGTTGTACATGCTCTCGCCGGCGATGTCGTCGTCGGTGAGCGTGACGCCGAGCATCGAGTAGACCTTGTCGAAGTAGCGGATGGTGGCGTCCATGAAGACGTGCCACAGCCGCATGGTCTCGGGGTCGCCCGACTGCAGCGTGGTGACCCGTACCCGGGAGCGGAGCTTGAACGACTCGCTGCTGTCGAACTTGACGCGGGCCGCCTGGTAGTACTCGGTGCCCTGGCCCGCTTCGAGCTGGGCGACGGCGGTCTCCTCGCCGATGTCGAGCAGGTGCTCGATGAGCATGCCGAACGGCGTGCCCCAGTCGCCGAGGTGGTTCTGGCGCACGACGGTGTTGCCGAGGTGCTCGAAGACGCGGGCCATCGCGTCGCCCACGATCGTGGTGCGCAGGTGGCCGACGTGCATCTCCTTGGCCGCGTTGGGCGCGGAGTAGTCGATCACCACGCGCTGCGGCGGCGTGGCCGCGCCGACACCGGCGCGCCGGTCGGCGAGCATCTCCTTGGCCTGCTCGGTGACCCAGGCGTCGGACAGGGTGATGTTGAGGAAGCCGGGACCGCTGACCTCGACCGTGCCGGGGAAGTCGGAGAGCTGGTCGGCGATCTCCTGTGCGACCTCCCGCGGGGCTCGTCGCAGGCGCTTGGCCAGGCTCATCGCGACGTTCGCCTGGAAGTCGGCGAACTGGGAGGGCCGGATCAGCGGATCTGCGTCGGCGTGCTCGGGGCCGAACGCGCGGGCCAGCGCCTGCTGGACGCGCTCGGTGAGCACTATCTGCGGGTCGGTCATGTTCTAAGGGTACCGGTGAGCTTGACCGACACGCTGATGGATATCGCGGCGACGGCGGCGATTCCCACCGCCGCCCATCCGCCGGTGCCGAGCTCGAAGAACGCGCGGGTGAAGGGGACGGCGAGCGCGAGGGCGAACAGTGCCGCCATCGCGCCGATCAGGACGATCTTCCACACGTTGAGCGGTCTGGCGACGAGCACGAGCACCCACCAGGTGACCAGGAAGAGCGTGACGACCGCGGCGGTGCGGTCGTCGTCGGCGACGATGAAGGAGGCGATCACCGCTGCCCCGGTGATCAGTCCGGCCGGTACGGCGAAGCGGAGCACGCGCGGCACGAACCCGGGCAGCGACCGCTCGGCCGTGGGGGCGAGCGCGAGGAAGAAGGCGGGCACGCCGATGGTGAGCGCGTTGACCAGGGTGGAGTGCCGGGGCGCGAACGGGAACATCACGCCGAGCACGCCGACCACGAGCGACAGCGCGAGCGCGTAGAAGGTCTTGGTGAGGAAGAGGTTCGAGACCCGCTCGATGTTGGCCAGCACCCTGCGCCCCTCGGCGACGACCTCGGGCAGCGAGGCGAACTTGTTGTCCAGCAGCACGACCTGGGCGACGGCCTTGGTGGCGGGGCTGCCGGCGCCCATGGCGATGCCGAGGTCGGCGTCCTTGAGCGCGAGCACGTCGTTGACGCCGTCGCCGGTCATCGCCACGGTGTGGCCGCGTGACTGCAGCGCCGCGACGAACTGCCGCTTCTGCTGCGGGGTGACCCTGCCGAAGACGGTGTTGCTCTCCAGGATCTCGGCGAGCTTCTCCTCGTCGTCGGAGGGGAGGGTTCTGGCGTCGACGGCCCTGTCGCCGCCCGGGATGCCGAGCTTGGTGGCGATGGCCGAGACCGCGTCGGGGTTGTCGCCGGAGATGACCTTGACGGTGACACCCTGCTCGGCGAAGTAGCCGAGCGTCTCGCGGGCGTCGGGCCTGATCCGCTGCTTGAAGGTGATCAGCGCGACCGGCTCCCTGTCGTCGGTACGGCAGAGCGCGACCACGCGGGCGCCGGTGGCGGCCAGGGCCGCGGCGGTGCCGTACGCCTTGGTGCCTGGCGACAGCAGCACGTCGGGAGCGCCGAGCGACCAGGTGCCGTGGCCGTCGAAGGTGGCGGCGCTCCACTTGCGGGCCGAGGAGAACGGCACGATGTCGGTGCTGGTCCAGCCGGGCGCCTCTGGATAGCCGGCCTGGATGGCGAGGGCTGTGGCGTTGGGGCGCGGCTCGACGTGCGACAGGGCGGCCAGGGCGGCGTCGACGGGGGCGTCGTCGCGCAGGGTGATGACCTCGTCGAGGTCCATGCCGCCCGCGGTGAGGGTGCCGGTCTTGTCGACGCAGAGGACGTCCACCCTGGCCAGGCCCTCGATGGCGGGCAGTTCCTGGACGAGGGCATTGCGCTGGCCGAGCCGTACGACGCCGACGGCGAAGGCGATGCTGGTCATCAGCACCAGGCCTTCGGGGATCATGGTGACGATGCCGGCGACGGCGCCGGTGATGGCCGAGCCGAAGTCCTCGTCGTTGCTCACCTGGCTGTAGAGCAGCAGGGCGCCGATCGGGATGACCAGCCAGGTGATGTACCTGATGAATCGCGCGACGCCGTCGCGCAGTTCGGAGTGGGCGAGGGAGAAGGTGCTGGCCTGCTCGGTGAGCTGGGCGGCGTAGGCGTCCTGGCCGACTTTCGTCGCGGTGAAGGCGCCCGACCCCGCGGCCACGAAGCTGCCCGACAGGACCTGGTCGCCCGGCCGCTTGTGGACGGGGTCGGCCTCGCCGGTCAGCAGCGACTCGTCGATCTCCAGCCCTTCGGCGGCGGCGACCTCGCCGTCGACCAGCAGCCGGTCGCCGGGACCGAGCAGGATCAGGTCGCCGAGCACGATCTGGCCGGGATGGATGGTCTGGTCCTTGCCGTCCCTGCGGACGGTGACGGGCGCCTCGTTGACGATGGCGAGCTGGTCGAGCGTGCGTTTGGCGCGCAGCTCCTGGACGATGCCGATCATCGCGTTGGCCACGATCACCAGGCCGAACAGGCTGTCCTGCCACTGGCCGAAGATGAGGATGAGCGCCCAGAGGACGCCGATGACCAGGTTGAAGAGTGTGAAGACGTTCGCTCTGACGATCGCCGACAGCGATCGGCTCGTCCTGCGTGGGACGGTGTTCCTCTTGGCGACTGCCACCTGGGCAGATGTCAGGCCTTCCACGCGATCCCCCCGAATTCGTGGTAATGATCACCATAGCCGGTGGGGGCGGTGGCCGGTGGCCAGGCGTTCGCCGATGCGGGTGACGATGCCCCTGCGGGAGAGGGTGGCGGCGAGCTGGCAGGCGGCGCTGATCGCGGCGGCCTTGGAGTCGCCGTGGGCGATGACGACCGTGCCGTTCAGGCCGAGGAGGGCGGCGCCGCCGTACGCCTCGGCGTCGAGTCTTTTCGATAGGTCGCGTAGCCGGCCGCGCTGCATGAACGCGCCCATCTTGGCGATCGTGCTGGCGTTGACGGACTCGCGCAGCTCGGTGAAGGCGTAGCGGACCGCGCCCTCCATGGTCTTGAGCGCGACGTTGCCGGTGAAGCCGTCGGTCACGATGACGTCGACCGCGCCGGTCAGCAGGTCGTGGCCTTCGACGTTGCCGAGGAAGTGGATACCGGGGACGGCGCGCAGCAGCTCGTGAGCGCGTTTGACGAGCTTGGTGCCCTTCTCGGGCTCGGAGCCGATGGTGAGCAGGCCGACGCGGGGGTCGTGGATGCCGTAGGCGGTTTCGGCGTAGGCCGAGCCCAGATGCGCGAACTGCACCAGCATTTCCGGCTTGACCTCGGCGTTGGCGCCGGCGTCGAGCAGGATCGTGGGCGTCGGCCTGGTGGGGAGGGCGACGGCGAGGGCGGGTCTGAGCACCGACTGCTGGGCCTTGAGCCGTAGTTTGCCGGTCGCGACGACGCCGCCGGTCGAGCCCGCGGACACCACGGCCGAGGCGTCGCCCCGCCTGAGCAGGTGGCAGGCGACGGCGATGCTGGAACGGGGGCGGCGCAGGCTGGCGAGCGCGCCCTCGTCCATGGACAGAGCCTCCTCTGCCCGCACGATCGGGATCTCGGCGGTGGCGTCGTGGTCGGCCAGCGACTCGTAGAGCACGCGCGGCGAGCCGACCAGGACGATCGGCAGGCCGCGCTCCCTGACCGCGTGCACGGCACCGGCCACGATCTCGTGCGGCGCGTGGTCGCCGCCCATGGCGTCGAGCGCTATCGGCGGTTCGGACTCTGGCACAGTTTGAATCGTATGGGTGTTATGCCAGGTTCCAGTCGGTGACCCCTCGCGCGACGATGACCTTGGCGAACATGGATCGGCCGGTGACCCGGATCAGCGGCCCGTCGCCGCCCGAGCCGCCGGAGACGTTGCGCTTGCCGAACATCGACGCGCCCTCGTCGATGACGTGCGCGTTCTCGGGAACCCTGATGATCATCTTGCTGAAGCGGGCGTCGGCCTCGATGGTGATCTCCCTGCCGGGCAGGATGGCGTCGGACAGGTCCATGATGAGAGCGCCGAAGGTGGCGTTCAGCCGGGTGTGGCGGGAGGCCACCCATCGGCCCTTGCGGATGACCTTGCTGAAGACCGCGTTGACGGTCTGCTGCTCGACCAGCGCGGGCCTGGCGTCGGCCGCGATGTCGGGCAGGTCGTGGGTGATGGGGACGAGCTCGCCGACGGTCTTGGCCGTGTAGGCGGCCTCGAGCCGGTCGGCGTGCTCGACGCTGGTGAGTCTGCCGGTGGCGAGGGCCTCCCCGAGGACGGCCGCGACGCGATCGCGGTCGGCGTCGGAGGCTCGCATAACTGCCCCGTCGTTCACACTGTCGGTCACAGTCCGCCAGTGTATGTCCATTCGCGATATGTCGCGAGTAGCTGAAGGTTGACTGGAAACTTGAGTTCCGGTGGAACCAGAAGGCATCCCGAACGCGTCCGGTATAAGAGCCCCTAGACGCGCGACAGGGTTCACAGGTTTACATCCGATCGAACAAAAAAGATGGGAAAGGCCTAGTGATCTTGAACCAAGCGGGAACGCGACGCTTCAAGGCCTACACCTCCAAGCACCTGGACGAGCTCCTCCTCCGCGCGGGGCTCGACGAGACCCAACGGCTGAAGGTGAGGGCAGTGGCGACAGTCCTGCCCTTTCGGACCAACGCCTACGTCGTGGATGAACTCATCGACTGGTCGGCCGCGCCCGACGACCCCATGTACCGCCTGGTTTTCCCGCAGGCGGACATGCTCCCGACTCCCGATGTGGACAGTCTCGCCGATCTGCTGAAGGCCGAGGCGCCGAACGCGGAGATCCAGGCGGAGGCCAACAGGGTGCGGATGAAACTGAACCCGCATCCGGCGGGACAGCTCTCCCTCAACGTGCCGCGCATCGGCGACGAGCCCGTGCCCGGCATGCAGCACAAGTATCCGGAGACCGTGCTCTTCTTCCCCAAGCAGGGGCAGACGTGTCACGCCTACTGCACCTACTGCTTCAGGTGGGCGCAGTTCGTGGGCGACGCGGACCTCAAGTTCGCCTCCGACGACGTCGACCAGCTCGTGGCCTACCTGGGCGAGCACCCCGAGGTCACCAGCGTGCTGCTGACCGGCGGCGACCCCATGATCATGGGCGAGTCCGTGCTCAGGCGCTACGTCGAACCGCTGCTGGAGGTCGAGCAGCTGGAGTCGATCCGCATCGGCACCAAGTCCCTCGCCTACTGGCCGCAGCGCTTCACCACCGACCCCGACGCCGACGACACGCTGCGGCTGTTCGAGCAGGTCGTCGCGGCGGGCAAGAACCTCGCGTTCATGGCGCACTTCTCCCACCCGCGTGAGCTGGACTCGCCGCTGGTCTCCCAGGCGGTCTCCCGCATCATCGGCTCGGGGGCGACCATCCGCACGCAGGCGCCGCTGATCAGGTCCATCAACGACGATCCCGAGGTGTGGTCGTCGATGTGGCGGCGGCAGCTCGGGATGGGGATGATCCCCTACTACATGTTCGTCGAGCGGGACACCGGGCCGCAGGACTACTTCGCCGTGCCGCTCGCGCAGGCGTACGAGGTCTTCAGGGACGCGTACGCGTCGGTGTCGGGGCTCTGCCGTACGGTGCGGGGGCCTTCGATGTCCGCGACCCCGGGCAAGGTCTGCGTCGACGGCGTCACCGAGATCGCAGGGGAGCGGGTCTTCGTGCTGCACCTCATCCAGTCGCGCGACCCCTCGTTGGTCGGCAGGCCGTTCTTCGCGCGTTATGACCCGCGGGCCGTGTGGCTGACGGACCTGCGCCCGGCCTTCGCCGATCGGTTCCCGTGGGAATCCGTCGCGCAGGAGGCTCCGCAGCCGGCCTGAGCGGTCAAGCGGATATCCCGCAACAGAAAAATCTGAACCCCCGGCCCGGGACATTTGTTTTCCGAGCCGTTGTACCGGGCCGGTGGGTCGCCATTGATCGACTGGTTGGGCGTCGGGGGAATATCCGAAATCCACCCTCCCTATGTCCTGACTTGTCAGCCGTCTACTTGATCCCCTGTTGGGGCTCCAGCCCCTGTGATCACTGGGTTTCACGCCGATCCCGGCCGCGCGCGGTGGTGATAGAACTGCGTCGGTAGCTCAGCCGGACGGTGCGCGTTCCGTATGGCGCCATAGCGCGCACGCCGGCTTTCGGGGGACTCGATTCGCGATTCGGATGACGAACAAGGCGAATCGAATAAGAGCCGGGAAGGCAATCATGAAGCGTATTATCAAGGCGGCTGTAGCCGTCGCCGTTTGCGGGCTCGCCGCAGCCGTGACCGTGCCCGCGCAGGCCGCGCCCTCCTTCCGCGCCGATGGGGGAAGCATCGTCGGGAAGGCGATGGAGCTCCGCCACACCCAGGTCACGAACCTGGTGCGGGAGGCCGCGAAGGGCAGGGTCGCCACGGCGGCCGGGCGGGGCGTGCTCCTCAACGGTCAGGAGGTCCCGACGGGCTCCAACGAGGACAACACCGCCCTCAAGGAGTTCGACGAGAAGCTCAACAAGTTCGTCAAGGCGCTGCTGAAGGGTTCCCCGAGCGACATGATCGACGCCTGGGCGCCAGAGGACACCGCAGTCGAGAACCCCGCGTCCGAGACCCTCAACTGGGGCTTCGAGGAAAGCACCACCACTCCCACCACTCCCACCAACGAGACCAACTCGGCTGAAACAGCTGAGGACCGTTCCTTTGACCTTGAGCTCGGGCGGCTCGGGCTGAGGGAGCAGCAGGCGGCCACGACCCTCGCCGACGCCGTTCCGGGGGCGGACAGGCTCGAGATGGCGCCCGTGGTCCGCGAGGTGACGCCGGTCGAGGCCGCACCGGCCACGGGCGCGGTGTCCGGCCTCGTGAGCGGCGCCTCCCTCGACGAGATCGCCCCGCTCGTCGATGCCGCCACCGACCTCATCGACGACAACGTCGACAGGGCGATCGGCGCCACCGGCGACACGCAGGGTGCGGTCGCCGAGTCGGTCGCCCAGACGACCGACCCCGCCGCCCAGAACTGACGCCGGAGGGCACGCGTCCGACGGGGTCACACGGTGCCCGTGGCGCGCCGTACGCGATGCCTCCCCTGATGAAAGTCGCACCCGGCAGAGCCGGGCGCGGCCCGATCCTCCCGGTGCGGGGGGACGGGAACCGCGCGGTCTGCTGGAGGACGCGACCTCTGTACGGCAAGCCCGGCCGGGCGCCTCCCCAGGCGCGTGGCCGGGACCTGCCGAAGGGACGCTCCCCGGGAGCGCCCCTTCCGCGCCGCAACGGCGCCCGTGACTCCGCGAACCGTTCGACGACGTGGGGACGTCAGGTCGAACGGGCAGCGCGAACTGGAGATGGTGGGAGAACCGGCGGCCCCTCGGGGCGACTCGGCCGGTGGGCGTGGGCGGCAGCTCACGGGACGGACCACCTGCCGATCGGCTCACCGGGCCGGCGCGACTCCCTCCATGCGCGACGTGGACGTCACGGAAGGTTCCGCGAAACCGGTGGCCTGGGCCAGGCCACCGGTTTCGTCATGCGCGGGCCCCGGTGCGGGGGGCCACCGAGTCATGTGCGGACCGGATCCAGGCCCGCGGGCCGGGTTTGTCGTGGGAGCCCCGGATCGTGAAACCCGGGGCCGGTCTCGTCGGGTGCGGCCCGGATCGCGAAACCCGCGGCCGGTTTTCGTCGGGTGCGGGCCTGATCCGGGCCCGCGGCGGGTGCTGGTCAGGTGATGCGGACGCCCGTGCGACGGGCGATCTGGGCCTGGAGCCTGGCCATCTGCCAGTGCAGCTCGATCAGTTGCTCGGCGAGCTCGGCCCTGGGGATCTCGGACGGATCCTCGATGGCCAGGTGGTCAATCGCGGTCGACAGCTCTCGCATCGCGCGCCCCCACTCCATCATGTTCCTCAGCTCGAAACAGCGTTCGAATCATAGCGGAACCGCGAGGGCGGTGTCAGGCCTTTGCCTCCCGAGTCGCTCAGGTTTCGTACACAGGTGCGATATAGCCTCTGGCCAGCGTGTTCGCGGTGATGTTGAAGCCGGCCACCGCGGCAGGACCGTCGGGGTCGACGCCCAGCGAGTCGACGCCCAACGCGTGGACGGCGAACAGGTACCGGTGCGGCCAGCCGGGCGGCGGGGCGGCGCCGCCGTACGCCTTGGTGTTGAAGTCGTTGCGCGCCTGGACGCCGACCTTGGCGTCGGCGGCGCCGGCGCCCCTGGGCAGCTCGGTGACGTCGGCGGGGATGTCGAACATGAGCCAGTGCCAGAAGCCGCTGCCCGTGGGAGCGTCGGGGTCGTAGCAGGTGACGGCGAAGCTCCTGGTGCCCTCGGGGGCGCCCGACCAGCGCAGGTGCGGGGACAGGTTCTGGCCCGTCATGCCCCAGTCGTCGAACACGTGGGCCTCGGGCAGCCGCTCCCCGTCGCGGATGTCGTCGCTCTCGACGGTCAGGGCGGGGACTTCGGGCAGGAAGTCATAAGGGACAGGTGGCCTTGCGGGCAAGATGCACCTCCGGTGAGTTCGGTCTTACCGACTCCATCTTCCACCCGGAGGGAGGGCTCACCCCATCATCGCGGTCAGCCCTTGTTGTAGGCGGCGATGACCTCCTTGGGGTCACCGTCCATCCTGATCTTGCCCTTGTGCAGCCAGATGACCCTGTTGCAGGTCTCCTCGATCACCTTGAGGTCGTGCGCGACCAGGAACACCGTGCCGGCCGACTCGCGGATCTGCTTGATCCGCTTCTCGCTCTTCTTGCGGAACTCCCTGTCGCCCGTGGCCAGCGCCTCGTCGATCAGGAGCACGTCGTGCGTCTTGGCCGAGGAGATGGCGAAGCGCAGGCGGGCGCCCATGCCGGAGGAGTAGGTGGACATGGGCAGCTGCACGAACTCCCCGATGCCGGAGAAGTCGACGATCTCGTCGTAGGCCTCCCTGACCTGCGTGGGAGTCATGCCCATGGCGTAGCAGCCGAGCACGATGTTGCGCTCGCCGGTCAGCTCGCGCATGAGGGCCGCGTTGACGCCGAGCAGCGACGGCTGGCCGTCGGTGTAGACGGAGCCCTCGTGGGGCGGCAGCAGGCCCGCGATGGCCCGCAGAAGCGTCGACTTGCCCGAGCCGTTACGGCCCACGATGCCGATGGCGTCGCCGTGGTAGGCCACGAAGGTCACGCCCTTGACGGCGTGCACCTCCTTCATCTGCGGCCGCCCCTTGCGCTTCAGCAGGCGCGTGAGGGCGTTGACGGCATTGCCCTTCTCATGGTCGGACGTGGCGCCGTAGACGCGGTAGACGATGTGCAGATCGTCGACGATGACGGTCGGCGTACCCGTCGTGGGAGCGGGAGGCTCCGGGTTGGGGTGGACCCTGACGTCCTTGTTGGGGGCGCCGGGCTCCTCAGCCTTCACTTGGGACAGCTCCTCCGTCAACTCAGCCACGGCCGTACCTCTCCTCGGCGCGCCAGAAGTACCAGAAGCCGAAGGCGAGTGCGAACACCGCCCAGAATACGCAGCTCATCCAAGCCCACGTCGGCACGGGGTGGCCGGGAATCAGGATGTCCCGCATGAACTCGATGTAGGACGCGGCCGGGTTGGCGTACATGACGTTGGCGACCCACTGGGGCAGGCCGGCCCCGTCCGCGCTGACCACCTTCTCCTGGATGGAGAAGAAGACGCCCGAGGCGTACAGCCAGGTGCGCATGATGAAGGGAAGCAGCTGGTTCATGTCGCGCATCGAGGAGCCCACGCGGGCCATGACGAGGCTGGCTCCGACGTTGAACATCGTCTGCAACACCAGCACGACGGGGATCATCAGCCAGAACCACGTGGGCAGGGTGCCGGTGGAGACCACGACGATCGCCATCAGGATGCCCATGGAGATGGCGAGCTGCTGGAGCTCCTGGATCGCGTACGCAAGCGGAAGAGCCGCGCGAGGGAAGTGGAGCGCCCTGATCAGCGAGAGGTTGCTGGAGAGCGACTTGGCGCCCGCCGTCACCGACCGCTGCGTGTAGGTGAAGACGAACATTCCCGTCAGCAGGAAGGCGGGGTAGTGCTCGATGTTGCCCTTGCCGCCGAGGATGATGCCGAACATCACGTAGTAGATGGCGGCGTTGAGTAGCGGCGTCAGCACCTGCCAGAGCTGACCCAGCCCCGAGCTGCTGTACTTCGAGACGTTGCGCGAGGTCGCGTACGTCATGATGAAGTGCCGCCGTTCCCACAACTGGCGCAGGTAGGCGTGGAACCTCGGCCGTGCGATGGCACGACGAAGTCCGTATCGCTTGGCGAGCTTGCTCAGCGGCTCTCCGCTGCGGCCGCCCGCCTGGGCGTCCGCGACAGCGGATTCCGGCTGGCTCATGGCATGGACTCTATTGGATCCAGGTAGGTGGGGTGCTTCGAGTGGCGGTTTGCCACAGAGGATTGGACGTCGCGTCGGGAAGGCGGGTTCCAGGTCCCGCCAAAGACTTGGTCAACGGTAGCTCAGGCGTGCTCGCGGTGTGGGTGTGGCAGGAGCACTGGCCGATGAGGTGTAATTTGACTCGACTGTTCAGGCGCCCTGCTCGTCCCCAAATGACTGGTTCGTCCCGGTAAAGGGTCCCCACGGCCAGTGGGAGGATGGGTGTGACGCCGTGCTCGCAGACGTGTGACCGAACTGCAACGCGCCAGAGACTCGGTGGTGGCACGTAGTGAGGGATAGTCGCGATCGACTGGCAGGGCGTCAGCTGGTTTGACCATGTCAGCCAAACCCGGGGGAAAACAAGGACCCTCCGTCAGGCTGCCTAAGGACTTTGCAGCTCAGCGCTTACGCCCACCTGTAGAGGGAGGAATTCTACACATGCGTGTTACCAAGGGCGCACAGATCGTCGCCGGTTCCGCGCTACTGGCACTCGCGGTCACCGCGTGTGGCGGTGGCGGCGGCGGGACGGCCGGCAACGACAGTGGCGGCTCGTCGGCCCAGCCGGTCACGGTCGATATCGCCAAGCCGCAGCACGAGCTGAGCCCCACCAACACCAACGACACCAGCGGTGCCGAGGTGCTGAACGCGCTGTTCGTCGGCCTTGTCGACTACGACAAGGACAAGAACGTGATCCTTCGTGGCGCGGAGTCCATCGAGCCTGACGCCGAGTCCAAGGTCTGGACGATCAAGCTCAAGGACGGCTACAAGTTCCACAACGGCGAGGCCGTCAGCGCCAAGAGCTATGTTGACGCGTGGAACGCCGCCGCCTACGGCCCCAACGTCCAGGAAGGCGGCCACTTCTTCTCGGCCGTCGAGGGCTACGCGGACGTCGCCCCGGTCGACCCCGACGGCGAGGAGGGCCCGCAGAAGGCCCCCGAGCCCAAGGCGAAGACCCTGTCGGGCCTCAAGGTCGTCGACGACAAGACCTTCACGGTTTCGCTGTCGCACCCCTACTCCGGCTTCAAGACGATGCTGGGCTACACCACCTTCATGCCGATGCCCTCCGTCGCCTTCGATGGCAACGGCGGCATCAAGAAGGAGTTCGGCGAGAACCCGATCGGCAACGGTCCCTTCAAGATGGCCAAGCCGTTCAAGCTCGCGACGGACACGACCATTTCGATGCTCCGTTACGACGAGTTCGTCGAGGGCAAGGCCAAGATCGACGCGGTCAACTTCAAGATCTCCAGCGACAAGGGCACCTCGTGGAACGAGCTGCGCGCCGGCAACCTGGACATCATGGACCAGCTGCCGCCCGAGGCCATCGCCACGGCCAAGCAGGAGCTGGGTGACCGCTACATCGAGCAGGCGTCCTCCGGTGTGGGCTACTTCGGCTTCAACACCAAGAACGGCGAGGAGTGGGCGAAGAACGTCGAGCTCCGCAAGGCCGTCTCGATGGCGATCGACCGGAAGACCATCACCGAGCAGGTCTTCTCCGGCACGCGTGTCCCGGCCGACGACTTCGTCAGCCCCATCGTCGCCGGCTACCGCAAGGGCAACTGCACCGCGTGCGTCTACGACCCCGCCAAGGCCAAGGAGCTGTGGGAGAAGAACGGTGGCGGCAAGGGCCCCATCACCCTCTCCTACAACGGTGACGGCGGCCACAAGGAGTGGATCGAGGCCGCTGCCAACAACCTGCGCCAGAACCTGGGCGTCGAGGTGAAGGCCGAGTCCTACGAGTCCTTCGCCTCCATCCTGGACGAGCTGGACAAGGGCAAGGTCGGCGGCGCCTTCCGCATGGCGTGGATCATGGACTACCCGTCCATCGAGAACTACCTCCGCCCGATCTTCGGCACCGGCGGTAGCTCCAACCACGGTCGCTACTCGAACAAGGACTTCGACGACATGCTCGTCCAGGGCGACTCCGCCAAGAGCGACGAGGAGGGCGTGAAGCTCTACCAGCAGGCCACTGACATGCTGGTCAAGGACATGCCGTACGTCCCGGTGTACTTCTACCAGACCAACGCGGGCTACTCGCAGAACGTCAAGAACGTCACCATCGACCCGTTCGAGCGGATCGACCTCGCCAAGGTCGAGCGGGCTTCCTGACCATGACCCGCACTCTCGGGCAGGTGTCCACCAGACGCCTGTCCGAGGGGCCCTGAACAACTGGAGGGCAGCCCGGAGGTTGCCGGGCTGCCCTTCGCAATGATCGGGAGACATCATGGGCCGCTATGCGATCAGGCGCCTGCTCCAGGCGATCCCTGTTCTGCTGGGTTCCACTTTCCTCATCTTCTGCACCGTCTACGCCCTGCCCGGCGATCCCGTGGCCATTCTGGGCGGTGAACGACGTATCGACCCCGGGCTCGCTGACCAGCTGCGCGAGCAGTACGGGCTCAACGATCCGCTGCTCGTGCAGTACTGGCACTACATCTCCGGCGTCTTCGTCGGCGACTTCGGCGAGACCTTCCAGGGCGTCCAGGTCAACGACCTGTTCGCGGGCAAGTTCGAGGTCACCATCAAGCTCGCGGTGACCGCCCTCATCATCGAGGCGATCGTCGGCCTCGGTCTCGGCCTGCTGGCGGCGCTGCGCCGCGGCCGCTGGGAGGACCACGCCATCCTGGCCTTCACGCTGCTGCTGGTGTCCGTGCCCACGCTGGTGAGCGGCTTCGTCCTGCAGCTCGTTCTCGGCGTCAAGCTCAAGACCGAGGCGGGCATCGACTTCTTCCCCATCTCGGGCACCGACGCGGGGTGGCGCAGCTTCCTCGTGCCGGGCTTCGTGCTGGCCGGCACGTCGATCGCCTACCTGGTCAGGCTCACCAGGACCAGCCTCATGGAAACCCTGAGAGCCGACTACATCCGTACGGCTATCGCCAAGGGCATGCCGCGCAAGCGGGTCCTCGGCAGGCACGCGTTGCGCAACTCGCTGATCCCGCTGATCACCTACCTGGGCGCCGACCTCGGCTCGCTGATGGGCGGTGCGGTGATCACCGAGGCGATCTTCAACCTGAACGGGATCGGTCAGCAGCTGTTCCAGTCGGTCGCGCGGCGGGAGAACGCCGTCGTCGTCGGCATCGTGACGGTCCTCGTGCTGGTCTACCTGCTCGCGAACCTCATCGTCGACCTGCTGTACGCCGTACTAGACCCCAGGATCCGCTATGAGTGACCTGAACACCGTCACGGCGCCGAAGGCGCCCTCGCGCAGGAAGCCGAAGGAGAAGAAGCCGGCCAGCCTCTGGTCGGACGCCTGGTACGACCTGCGCAGGAACAAGGTTTTCATGTTCGGCTCGATCATCACGTTCGTGCTGATCCTGATGGCGATCTTCCCGGGGCTGTTCGCGCCGCAGAACCCGTTGGCCTGCAATCTGGCCGACGCCCGCCAGGGCATCAGCTCGGCCCACTGGTTCGGGCTGGACAACCAGGGCTGCGACACCTTCGCGCGAGTCATCCACGGCGCCAGGGTCTCGATCCTGGTCGGCGTGCTGACCTCGCTGGTGACCGGTCTGGTCGGCGGCACCCTCGGCCTGATCGCCGGCTTCTACGGGCGCTGGGTCGACGTGGTCCTCTCCCGCGTGGCCGAGATCTTCTTCGCCATCCCCTCGATCCTCGGCGCGCTGCTGCTGCTGTCGGTCGTCGGCAGGGACAAGGCGGGTGTCTGGACGGTCGTGATCGCGCTGGCGATCCTGGCCTGGCCGATGGTGCTGCGCATCATGCGCGCCTCGGTCATCACCGCCAAGAACCAGGACTACGTCACCGCGGCCCGGGCCCTGGGCGCCAGCCCCTGGCGCATCTCGGTCCGGCACATCCTGCCCAACGCGCTGGCGCCGGTCATCGTGGTCTGCACGATGAACCTGGGCGTGTTCATCGCGGCTGAGGCGGCGCTGTCGTTCCTCGGTGTCGGCATCCAGTCGCCGAACATCTCGTGGGGTCTGATGATCGCCGACGCGCGCAACAGGTTCCTCATGGCTCCGGAGCCGCTGCTGTTCCCCGCGGTCTTCCTGAGCATCACGGTCCTGAGCTTCGTCATGATCGGCGATGCCGTACGCGACGCACTCGACCCGAAGCTGCGATAGAGAGGGGGGAATCGCGATGAAGAAGAAGTCGGCAATCGACGTGTTGCCAGCCGAGGGAGGGCTGGGCAACGAGCCGCTGCTGGCCGTGGACAACCTCCACGTGGAGTTCCTCACCAGGGCGGGCGTCGTCAGGGCGGTCAACGGCGTCAGCTACTCGCTGAACGCGGGCGAGACGCTCGCCGTCCTCGGAGAGTCGGGTTCGGGCAAGTCCGTGACCGCACAGGCGATCATGGGCATTCTCGACATGCCGCCCGCGAGGATCCCCAAGGGGGAGATCCGCTTCCACGGCACCGACCTGCTGAAGCTGTCGGAGGAGGCCAGGACCCAGGTCCGTGGCGAGCGGATCGCGATGATCTTCCAGGACGCGCTCTCCGCGCTCAACCCGGTCTTCACCGTGGGCTGGCAGATCAGCGAGATGTTCCGCGTGCACCGCGGGATGAGCAAGCGCGACGCCATGAAGAAGGCCGTCGAGCTGATGGACAGGGTCCGCATCCCCGCCGCCAGGCAGCGCGTCAACGACTACCCGCACCAGTTCTCCGGCGGCATGCGCCAGCGCATCATGATCGCGATGTCCATCGCGCTCGACCCCGAGGTGCTGATCGCCGACGAGCCGACCACCGCGCTCGACGTGACCGTACAGGCCCAGATCATGGAGCTCCTGGCGGAGCTCCAGCGTGAGAGCAACATGGGTCTGATCCTGATCACCCACGACCTCGGCGTGGTCGCCGACGTCGCGGACAAGATCTCGGTCATGTACGGCGGGCGGATCGTCGAGAACGCCCCGGTGTACGACATCTACAAGGCTCCCGCGCACCCCTACTCCAAGGGCCTGCTCGACTCGATCCCCAGGGTCGACATGAAGGGCCAGGAGCTGTACGCGATCAAGGGCCTGCCGCCCAACCTGCTCGACATGCCGTCAGGCTGCGCGTTCCACCCCCGGTGCCCCTACCGGCAGGACAACTGCGTGACCGACGTCCCCCCGCTCTACGAGATCAGCGGCGTGCGCGGCAGCGCCTGCCACTACTGGAGGGAGGTCCTCGATGGCAGCCGTGGGTGAGCCGATCCTCGAGGTCCGCGACCTGGTCAAGCACTTCCCGCTGACCCAGGGCATCGTCCTCAAGCGGCAGATCGGCGCGATCAAGGCCGTCGACGGCGTCTCGTTCGACCTGCACAAGGGTGAGACCCTCGGCATCGTCGGCGAGTCGGGCTGCGGCAAGTCGACGCTGGCCAAGCTGCTCATGGCGCTGGAACGGCCGACCTCGGGCTCGGTCAGGGTGAACGGCCGCGACATGGCCAAGGCCAGGGGCGCCGAGCTCAAGCGGATGCGGCGCAACATCCAGATGGTGATGCAGGACCCCTACACCTCGCTGAACCCCAGGATGACCGTCGGTGACATCATCGGCGAGCCGTTCGACATCCACACCGAGGTCGCGCCGAAGGGCGACCGGCGCACGAAGGTGCAGGAGCTGCTGGAGGTGGTCGGCCTCAACCCCGACCACGTCAACCGCTACCCGCACCAGTTCTCCGGCGGTCAGCGCCAGCGCATCGGCATCGCGCGAGGCCTGGCGCTCCAGCCGGAGGTCATCGTCTGCGACGAGCCGGTGTCGGCGCTCGACGTGTCGATCCAGGCGCAGGTCATCAACCTGCTGGAGCGGTTGCAGAACGAGTTCGACCTGGCCTACATCTTCATCGCCCACGACCTGTCGGTGGTGCGCCACATCTCCGACCGGGTCGGGGTGATGTACCTCGGCAAGTTCGTCGAACTCGGCAAGGATGTCGAAATTTACGACAAGCCTGCCCATCCCTACACGCAGGCGCTGCTGTCGGCGGTGCCGGTGCCCGACCCCGACGGGAGGGAGCAGCGCGAGCGGATCATCCTGCAGGGCGACCCGCCCTCGCCCGCCAACCCGCCCTCCGGGTGCCGCTTCCGCACCCGCTGCTGGAAGGCGCAGGAGATCTGCGCCGAGCAGGAGCCGCTGCTGCAGATCAGGCCCGGTACGAGCCACGAGAGCGCGTGCCACTTCGCCGAGACGCACGACGTGGTGCACGCGGGCTGAGCCGTGTGAAGAAGCCCCCCACTTTGTGTGGGGGGCTTCTCCTGTTTCCAGGGTTTTTAGCTGTTGGCGGGAAGCACGCCGGTGAGGCCGCTGGTGGCCGCCGTCTTCGTGACGGGCGCGTTGACGGGTGCAGCCGCGTTGACGGGTGCCGCTGCCTGCGTGACGGGTGGCGTCGTGCCGTTGGCGGAAGCCGCGGGAGCGACGGCGGGCACCGCCGCGCCGGTGCTGTCCGCCGTAGTGCTGTCCGCCGCGGTGGTGACCGGTGCCTCCGTGGTGGCGGCAGGAGCCTGCGCGGCCTCGGTCGCGGGTGCCGCCGCGTTGGTCGCAGGAGCGGTTTCGGCCGCGGGTGCTGCGGCGGTGGCGGGTGCTGCCACGGTTTCGGTCGCAGGAGCCACCGCGGTTTCGGTCGCGGGAGCCACCGCGGTTTCGGTCGCGGGAGCCACCTCCACGGCGGGCGCCGCCGCCGCGTCGTTGGCGGGTGCTGTGGCGGTCTCGGTGGCGGGTGCCGCCGCCTGCACGGCGGGCGTCATCGCATCGTTGGCGGGAGCTGCTGCGGTTGCGGTCGCGGGAGCCTCCGCCTCCGTGACAGGTGACGCCAGGCCGGTGGTGGGTGCCGCCGCTTCCGTGACGGGTGCGGCCGCGCCGGTGGCGCCTTGCGGGGCCGTGACAGGAGCTGCCGCCTCTGCCGCCGGAGCCGCGGCGCCCGTGACCGGAGCGACAGCGTCTGTCACGGGAGCCGCCGCGTCGGTAACAGGAGCAGCGGCGTCCGAGGCCGCGATGGCGGCGGGAGCCGCGTCGGCAGAAGGAGCTGCTGCGTCGGTGGCCGGAGCGACCGCGTCCGCGGCGGGTGCCGTGGTGTCCGCTGCGTCGGCGTCGGTGTCGGTGTCGGTTGCGGCGGTGTCCGTGGCCGGAGTTGCGGCGTCCGCGGCGGTTGCGGCGGTGTCCGTGGCCGGAGTTGCGGCGTCCGCGGCGGTGTCCGTGGCGGGGGCTGCCGCATCGGTGACGGGTGCCGTGGTGTCCGCTGCCTCGGCGTCGGCGTCGGCGTCGGTGTCGGCGTCGGGGTCGGCGTCGGTGGCGGTGGCGGCGGTGTCCGTGGGCGGTGCGGTGTCGGTGGTGTCTGTGGCTGGGGCGGTCGTGTCGGTGGTGGTGTCGACGAGGTCGCTGACCGGATCGGGGCCGTGGTGGGCCTCGGCCGAAGCGGTACAGACCGGTCCGGCTACCGCGATTCCGAGCACGGCGGCGCCGATGAGAATATGACGGATCATTGGAATTTCCCCCTGAAGCAATGTGCCAGAGCGCCAGATCCATGGCGCTCCGTATCTGCACGGTTACTCTCCGTGTTCATCCAGTAGAACATGTGGGGGATCAAGGCCCTCATCCGGGTCACCTCATAGCGATGACCGCCGAACCATGACCAAACAGGCCCTGGTTCACGGCCATGCCCACCTGGGCGTTCTCGACCTGCCGTCCGCCCGCCGTACGGCGTAGCTGCCAGGTCAGCTCGCAGACCTGCGCGATGGCCTGGGCGGGGATGGCCTCGCCGAAGGAGGCCAGGCCGCCTGAGGGGTTCACGGGGACGCGTCCGCCGAGCGCGGTGTCGCCGGCGCGCAGCAGCTTGTCGGCCTCGCCTCTCGCGCACAGGCCAAGGTCCTCCACCCAGTCCAGTTCGAGTGCGGTGGACAGGTCGTAGACCTCGGCGAAGGACAGGTCGCGCGGCCCGAGCGCCGCCTCTTCGTAGGCCGCGTGGGCGAGAGCGACGCGGAAGGGGACGCTCTGGCGCACGGGCGGGTCGGTGGCGAAGTCGGGCAGGTCGAGCACCGTCTTGGGGAAGGTGGGGGTGACGGTCGCGACGGCGGCCAGCCTCACGGGCGTCGCCGCGCCGATCCTGCGGGCGTAGGCGGCGGAGGCCAGGACGAGTGCCGCGCCGCCGTCGGAGGTGGCGCAGATGTCCAGCAGCCGCAGCGGGTCGGCGACCATGGGGGAGGCGAGCACCTGCTCCGCCGTGACGGGCGTGCGGTAGCGGGCGTTGGGGTTCAGCGATCCGGCGAGGGCGTTCTTGACCTTCACGGCGGCCAGGTCGTCGGGTGTCGTGCCGTACAGGGCCATCCGTCGGCGCGCGTAGAGCGCGAAGTAGGCGGGGTTGGTGGCGCCGAGCAGGCGGAAGCGCAGCCAGTCGGGGTCGTCGGGGCGGTCGCCGCCGACGGGGGTGAAGAAGCCCTTGGGGGTGGCGTCGGCGCCGATGACCATGGCGACGTCGCAGAGGCCCGCCAGGATCCTGGTTCGGGCGAGGTCGAGGGCCTGGGCGCCGGAGGCGCAGGCGGCGTAGCAGGAGGCGATGCGTGCGCCCGTCCAGCCGAGCGCGCGGGCGTAGGTGGCGCCGGCGACGAAGCCCGGGTAGCCGTTCCTGATCGTGTCCGCGCCCACCACGAACTGCACGTCGTTCCAGGTGATTCCGGCGTCGGCCAGGGCGGCTCTGGCGGCGGCCACGCCGTACTCGTGGAAGGGCCTGCCCTGCTTGCCCCACGGGTGCATGCCCGCGCCGATCACGACCACGCTCATCGCGGCAGCCCCCACATCCACACCGAGGGGCCGTCGGCGAGGGTGCCGGCCGTGAGCTCCATCTCCATGCCGACGCTGAGGTCGTCGACGGTCAGGTCCTTCACCTGGCCGAGCACGACGATGCGCTCCTCGTCGAGCTCCACGGCGGCGAGCGTCACCGGTTCGTACGGCTCGGCCGCCACGAACGGCGCGGGCGGCGGGTAGCAGGCGTTGGTGTAGGACCACACGGTGCCGCGCCTGGAAAGCGGGTGCTCCACGAGCTCCTCGCCCTCGCACAGCGGGTCGCGGCAGAAGCCGTGGTGCGGGGGGAAGAAGACGGCCTGGCAGGTCGTGCAGCGGGTGCCGAGCAGGTGGGTGCCGTCGAACCACGTCATGAGGAGCAGTATCACACAAGCGCTTGCTCGGGACTAGCGCCGCTTCCGCCGGCTGAGCACCACCACCCTGGTCGCCATCGCCCCCGCGAGCAGCAGCAGCGCGGCGATCACCAGCAGCCTGGCGTCCGCTCCCGGCTGCGCGGGGCCGCCGCCGAAGTACGGCAGGCCCTCCGGCGCGGTGAGCCGCGCCCGCTCGCCCAGACGGCGCGCCTCGGCCAGGGCGCGGGCCGCGTTCACCACCCCGTGGCCGTAGGCCGTGCTGTGCCCCTCCCGGCCCGCCGCCGCCCGACCCGCCCCTTCACGATCGCCCGCCCCCAAGCGACCGCTTGCCGCCTCCCGACCGCTCGCGTCCTCACGGCCGCCCGTCGTCTCACGACCGCCAACCTTCTCGCGGCCGCCCGTGCCCCTCCGGCTCGCGCCGCTCTCGATGGCTCGCCGTACCTGCAACGGGGTGAGCCCCGGGTACGCGGCTTTGACCAGCGCCGCTACGCCCGCCACCAGCGCGGCGGCAGAGCTGGTGCCGTCGCCGACCACGTAGGAGCGGGGACCGTCGGCGCTGACGATCCGCCTGCCCGGCGCGACCACGGACAGGTACGTCTGGCGGTTGGAGAAGCCGGTCACCTTCAGTTTCCTGTCGACGGCGCCGACCGCGATCACCCCGGGGTAGGCGGCGGGGAAGTTCTTCCTGTTGGGGCCGTCACCGTCGTTGCCCGCCGACGCGACGAGGACCGCGCCGCGCTCCAGCGCGTACTGCACGGCCTCCTCCTCGGCCGCCGAGCCCTCCCACGTCCCGCTGCCGCCGCCGAGCGACATGCTGATCACCTGCGCGCCGTGGTCGACCGCGTAGCGGATGCCCCTGGCCAGCGAGTCGTGGCCGCGCGAGCTGGTGCGTTGCAGCTCGCGGCGCGGATCGTCGTTCTCCAGCGTGACCCGCACCGACAGCACGGTCGACTCAGGCGCGATGCCGATGACGCCGCTCGCCCGGCCCTTGCCGTGGCCGCGCCCGGCGATCAGGCTGGCCATCGCGGTGCCGTGGTGTCCCCAGCGGTCGCCTCCGGAGGTCTGCCCGGTGAGGTCGGGGCCCTTGACGACCGCCCCGGCCAGGTCGGGATGGCGGGCGTCGACACCGGTGTCGAGCACCGCCACCGTCACGCCCGTGCCCTTGGTGACGCGCCAGGCCTCCGCCACGCGCAGCGTCTCGAGGTGCCACTGCCGTTCGCGCGCCGTGGCGCCCACCTCGTCGGCGACCGTGGGCGTACTGACGACGAGCAGCGCTGCCGCCGGCAGCGCGGCGAACGTCCGCCTCATCCGGTGAGCCGCCGGTGGAGCGCCGCCGCCAGTTCGCGCGCCACCACGCGCAGGCGCGGCGTCACGATCTCTTTCTTGGTGTACGGCCTGCCGTCGGTGTATCCGGCGGCGGTCATGACGACGTAGCGGCTGTCGGAGCTCGCCCTCGCGCCGGTGATGTACTGGCGGGCGCCGAACAGCTCGGCGGGCCCGCCGAGCACGGTGTACGGCCGGACGGTGGCGGGCCTGGTGCCTCGCGGCGCGTCCTGGCGAGGGGGAGGACCAGTGAGGACGGCGATGCCGGCGGTGGCCACGAACGTCTGGGTGCTGTCGACGTAGGTGGCCCGCAGGGCGGTGAGGCAGCCGCGCAGATCGGCGTCACGATGGAAGGCGTCGGCACACGGGGTTTCGGGCGCGATGCCTGCCAGGACGTAGGCGGTGCGGGCGCCTGAGGGGGTGGTGCCGGGCAGGCTGGTGGGGAAGACCTCGGCGGCCGGCCATGCCCGCCATCGCTCGGCCACGGGCGGCTCGGCGGTCGGCCAGATCATGGTCATGATGGGGATCAGGGCTATGGACAGTCGGATCACGTCGGCCTCGGAAGGGGGAGAGGGACGCCTCGGTGCGGTGCATTCTGGCACGCGCGCACGAGCTCAATCCGACGGTTCGGTAAACAGACCGATACGCGGTGTAACTACCCTTTCGCCAGTTTTGTCGCTCAGCGAAGGGCGGAGAGGCGGACGTGGGCACCGGGTGGCAGTCCGAGGCGCTGGGCCGCGTCACCCGAGTTGACGGCCAGGGCGACCAGCCCCGCCGAGTCCGTGAAGGCCACCAGCTCTCCCGGCGGCACCGCCGCGAACGACTCCCGGTAGGGCAACGACAGCTGCCGCCGTCCGAGCCACACCGCCAGTGTGTCGCCCACCCTGACCCCGACCGACGCCAGGTCTTCCGCCGCGATCGACAGCTGGGTGTTGCCGTACCTGTCCACCGACACGACCTCGCCCTCCACCGCTCCTTCCCGCACGTGCGAGACGGGTGGAGGCAGCGAGACGAGCCGCTCCAGCGGGAGCTCGGCGCCGACGTCCGACAGCTTGCGTCCCGCGCACAGGTGGGCCGACACCGGCGAGAACACGTCCCTGCCGGGGAAGGTCGGCGAGACGGGGGTGAGGAAGAGCTCCTGGTTGGTGATCTCGTAGGCGGCCGCGGCGCCCCCGCTGGTGGTGATCGCCCACGACAGCAGCCCGTTGTCCGGGCCGATGAAGATCCGCCCGCCCGCCTCGACCGCGACCGCGCGGCGGGCGCCGCCCGTGCCGGGGTCGACGATCCCGACGTGGATGCCCGCGGGAAGGTACGGGATGGTCTGGGCGAGGATCGCCGCACCCCTGCGGACGTCTCCCGAAGGCACGAGGTGGCACACGTCGATCACGCGGGCCTGCGGAGCGATCCTCGCGATCACTCCGTGACAGGCGGCCACATACCCGTCTTCGAGTCCGTAGTCGGTGAGAAGCGTGATGACTGGGCTCACACTTCGTGACTGTACGTCTCCTCAACCGCCGTGAACAGCCGCACTCCGCACATTACGATGGGCCACGGGCCGCGCCGACCGAGGAGGAGACCATGGACACTGCACCGGTCAGCGGTGACAGTGCTGCCCACGAACCACCACGACCCCTGTCCGAGCGCGACCTGAAGATCCTCGCCTTCGAGCGCCAGTGGTGGCGTCACGCGGGCGCCAAGGAGCACGCGATCCGCGACGCCTTCGGGTTCTCCGCCACCCGCTACTACCAATTGCTGGGCGATCTCATCGACCGGCCGGAGGCGATGGAGCACGACCCGATGCTGGTCAAGCGCCTGCGGAGGCTGAGGGCCGCCCGCCAGAGGGAGCGCGCGGCCCGCAGGCTGGGAATGCGCCCCTGACTGCCTGGGTACGGCCAGCCGCGTGATGAGCAATCCAGGAATTCAAGCCATTGTGCGCGATCCGGGCGGCGCGGTGATCGGGCTCGACTTCGACGGCACGCTCGCGCCGATCGTGCCCGACCCCGCCGATGCCAGGATCCATCCCGCCGCCGCGGCCGTCCTGGCCGAGCTGGGCGGCAGGGTCAAGGCGGTGGTCATCGTGACGGGCCGGCCCGCTGCCCTCGCCATCGAGTACGGCCGCGGGCTGGAGAAGGTCCCCGGACTGGTCGTGCTCGGTCACTACGGCTTCGAGCGGTGGGAGGGCGGCAGGGTGAGCGCCCCGCCGCCGCCGCCCGGCGTCATGCGGGCGAAGGCGGAGCTGCCGCGCCTGGTCGAGGGCGTCGAGGGCGTGAGGATCGAGGACAAGCAGCGGGCCGTGGCCGTCCACACCAGACGGGCCCCCGACCCGGTGAAGGCGCTGGAGGTGCTGCGCGAGCCGCTGGCGAAGCTGGCGGCGGCGCACTCCCTCGTCGTCGAGCCGGGCCGGATGGTGCTGGAGCTGCGTCCGCCCGGCATGGACAAGGGGCACGCGCTCGACCTGTTCCTGGCCGAGCGGGCGGCGCGGTCGGTGCTGTTCGCGGGCGACGACCTGGGAGATCTCGCGGCCTTCGACGCCGTGCGTGCCTCCGGCCTGCCGGGGGTGACCGTGTGCAGCGGCTCGGCCGAGGTCACCGAGCTCGCCGAGCGGGCCGATCTGGTCGTCGACGGGCCCGAGGGCGTCGTCGCGCTGCTGGCCGAGCTGTCGGCGGCGATCGGCGATCGTTCTGCAACCGGGGCCGGTTAACGTCGCGCTCATGCTGATGACATTGGCCGTGACGGCCTCGCTCGCCCTGACCGGAGCCCACGTCGGCACGCAGGAGCTGTCCTTCAGGGGCGCGACGATCGAGGTGCCGGGCGCGTGGAAGGTCAAGAAGACCGACTTCGGCGCGGTCCACGTGATCACCGGTCCGTGCAGCAGGAAGGCCACCGAGTGCCAGGGGTTCTGGCTGCTCGGCCCGCAGAGCATCAGGTACGCCTCGGAGGGCAACCCGTTCAGGGTCGACCAGCCGTACCACCCGAGCAGCGGCGTGATGGAGTGCACGCACGACAAGCGCTACTTCTCCTCGCCGATGCCGGAGAAACCGACGGTGTCGGGGCTCAGGCAGGTCGGCCGCGGGCACAAGGCCTACCACAGGGAGTGGAAGATCACCTGCCACACCCAGACCTCCTTCAAGCGGACCAAGGTGACCTACCCGCAGCGGATCTGGTACCTGCCCACGTCGAAGATCCTCGTCGTGGACGAGTGGTCGACGCCGGGGCTGGGCGCCGCGCTCAAGCGGGCCGTCTGGCGCTGAGTACGCCGAGGGTCGATCGTCAGAGGCTGGCGAGTTGCTCGCCGAGCCAGCGCCGGGGCGGGAGGGCGGTGGCGGCGGCCTTGAGCCGCGCGCACCGCCGTACCCGCTCCTCCTCCGGCATCTCCAGGCCCGCGCGCAGCGCCTCGGCGGTCTCGCCGACGTCGTAGGGGTTGATCACGAGGGCGTCGGCGCCCAGCTCGGCCGCCGCGCCCGCCTCGCGCGAGAGCACCAGCGCGCAGCGCGGGGACAGGATCGGGCCCTCCTTGGCGACCAGGTTCATGCCGTCGCGGATGGGGTTGACCAGCAGCACGTCGGCCAGGCGGTAGGCGGCCAGGGAGCGGGGGTAGTCGTCGTTGACGTTGAGGATCAGCGGGTCCCAGTCCTCGGTGGCGTACTCGTCCTCGATCTCCTTGGCGCAGCGCTGCACGGCTGCGGTGTATTCGCGGTATTCGGGCAGGTCATGGCGAGAGGGGTAGGCGAAGGCGAGATGCACCACCCGTCCGTGCCACTCGGGGTGCGCGGCGAGGAACTCCCTGTAGGCCACCAGGCCGCGGACGATGTTCTTCGACAGCTCGGTGCGGTCGATGCGCACGATCAGCTTGCGGTCGCCGACCTGCTCGCGCAGCGCGGCCATGTTCGACTCGACGTCGGGCTCGCAGGCCCGCTTCCACAGCGACTCGCCGTCGACGCCGAGGCCGTGGACGCCGATGCGGGTGGTGCGGCCCTCGTGGGTGACCGACATGTCGGAGACCTTGGCGCCCAACAGGCTCCGGCAGCAGTCCATGAACGCGTCGGCCCATCGCTGGGTCAGGAAGCCCGCGTGGTCGGCGCCCAGGATGCCTTCGAGCACCTCGCGCGCCACCTCGTCGGGCAGCAGCGAGAAATACTCGGGCGGCGCCCACGGCGTGTGGCTGAAGTGGGCGATCCGCAGGTCGGGGCGCTCGGCGCGGAGCATCGCGGGGGTGAGCGTCAGGTGGTAGTCCTGCACCATCACCTTGGCGCCGTGCCCCGCCTCCTCGGCCAGCGCCAGCGCGAACGCGCCGTTGTAGTCGCGGTAGGACTCCCACTCCTTCGTGAACCTGGTGCCGAAATAGGGGGCGTTAGGGGTGTCGTAGAGCAGATGGTTGACGAACCAGAGGGTCGAGTTGGCCACCGCGTTGTACGCGCGGTGGAAGGTCGCAGGCGGGATGTCCAGCATGCGCAACTTGCCGGTGTCGTAGCCCGCCTGGTCGAGCCGCCCACCGGGAGCCAGCCGTACGGCGCTGCGGTCGCCGTCGGACAGCGCCGCGCACACCCAGAGCACGCCCTCGTCTCTGACCACACCCGAGAGCCCGGAGACCAGGCCCCCGCCACCGCGTTTCATGGTCAGGTCGCCGTCGTCGGAAACGGTGAAGGAGACAGGGCCACGGTTGGAAGCCACAAGAACGCTGTTCACAACATCCACCATGACCCCGAACATAGGATCTCGCTATGGCCCTAGATGAGGTAACCGAGGAACTGGCCCGTTCCGCCGCCGGCGGCGACCACCGCGCGCTCGGCGAGCTTCTGAGGCGGATCGAGCCCCACGTGCTGCGCCACTGCGCCCGTATCCTGCCTTATCACCAGGACGCCGAGGAGGCGTGCCAGGACACCCTGCTCGCGGTGGCCCGCAACATCGGGCGGTTCGAGGGCAGGGCGCGGTTCAGCACCTGGCTGCACATCGTGACGGCCAACTGCGCGCGCACCACCTACAGGTCGCTGAAGCGCAGGTCGGCGGAGCAGACCTCGGATGAGTTGCCCGTCCAGAAGCCCGACGTGCGCAGGGTGAGCGTCATCGCCGGGTCGAGGCTCGACCTGCTCGACGCCATGGAGGCGCTGGAGGCCGACAAGCCCGACCTGGCCCAGGCGCTGGTGCTGCGCGACATCGTCCAGCTCGACTACAACGAGGTGGCCGAGCAGCTCGGCATCCCGCTCGGCACCGCCAAGTCGCGGATCCACCAGGCGCGCAAGTATGTTCAGGCCGCGCTGGGCGATACATATCGTCTCAGCTAGTGAGACGCCTGGCCGCGCCTGAGGCGCGGCCGGGTATGGTGATGTCCACAACTTCATATTGCTCATCCAGAGGGGTGGAGGGACCGGCCCTGCGAAGCCCCGGCAACCCTCCCGGACCTGAGCTCGTGAAGTGACGAGGCCGGCCGGGACAGGTGCCAATTCCGGTCTGTGGCCAAGGTGGTCGCAGACGAAGATGAGGGAAGGCCTCGCTTCATGTCGCTTGACTTCGGTCCTGCTCTCGCTCTGTCCTGCCGTGAGTGCGGCGCGCGCTACGACCTCGGCCCCAGCTTCGCGTGTCTGGAGTGTTTCGGGCCGCTCGAGGTGGCCTACTCCTTCGGGTCCGTGTCCCGCGCCGATATCGAGGCAGGACCCGCCAACATCTGGCGTTACCGCTCGCTGCTGCCCGTTCCGGTCGATGTGGCGAGCAAGCAGAACATGAACCCCGGCTGGACGAAGCTCGTCAAGGCCGACAACCTGGGCAAGGCGCTCGGCATTCGCGACCTGCACGTGAAGGACGACTCGGGCAACCCCACCCACTCCTTCAAGGACCGCGTGGTCGCCATCGCCGTCGAGGCGGCGCGCAACTTCGGCTTCCACACGCTGTCGTGCTCGTCCACCGGCAACCTGGCCGGCGCGGTGACCGCCGCCGCGGCCCGCGCGGGGCTCGAGGCCTGCGTGTTCATCCCCGCCGACCTGGAGCAGGCCAAGATCGCGATGGCGCGGGTCTTCGGCGGCAAGCTGGTCGGCATCCAGGGCACCTACGACGAGGTCAACCGCTTCTGCTCCGAGCTCATCGGCGACCCGCTCGGCGACAAGTGGGGCTTCGTCAACGTCAACCTGCGGCCCTACTACGCCGAGGGCTCCAAGACGCTGGCCTACGAGATCGCCGAGCAGCTCGGCTGGAGGCTGCCGGACCAGATCATCATCCCGGTGGCGTCGGGGTCGCAGCTCACCAAGATCGACAAGGGCTTCAAGGAGCTGGTCGCGCTCGGGCTGGTCGAGGACACCCCCTACAAGATCTTCGGCGCGCAGGCGCTCGGCTGCTCGCCGGTCTCCAGCGCCTTCAAGGCGGGCCACGACGTGGTCCAGCCGGTCAAGCCAAACACCATCGCCAAGTCGCTGGCCATCGGCAACCCGGCCGACGGGCCGTACGTGCTCGACATCGCACGCCGTACCGGCGGGGCGGTGGAGGACGTGACCGACGCCGAGGTGGTGTCGGCGATCAAGCTGCTGGCCTCCACGGAGGGCATCTTCGCCGAGACCGCCGGCGGGGTTACGGTGGGCGTGCTGAAGAAGCTCGTCGACACGGGGCAGCTCGACCCCTCGCTGACGACCGTGGTGCTCAACACCGGTGACGGGCTCAAGACGCTCGACGCGATCGCCGACGACGCCACGCCCTCGGCCGTGATCAAGCCGTCTCTCGACGCGTTCCGCGCGGCTGTCTGAAACGAAAGGGAGAAGTCATGAGCGTTTCGGTGCGGATTCCCACCATTCTGCGCACGTACACCGACGGCAACGCGGAGGTGAGCGGCGAGGGCGCTACGCTTCGCGAAGTGCTGCAGAAGCTCGACGCCGACCACCCGGGTATCGGTGCGAGAATTTTGGATGAATCGGGCAAGATTCGCCGTTTTGTCAACGTTTATGTCGGGGAAGAGGACGTCCGATTCGTGGGCGGACTCGACTGCGCCACTCCCGAGGGCGCGCAGATCTCCATCATCCCCGCCGTGGCCGGCGGCTGACCGCGCCGCCGCGGTCAAGGACCGCCTGGCCTTTTCGGCCTTCACGGACGCCCGCAAGGTTGCCTTGCGGGCGTTTTTATATCTTCTGCCCGTTTTATGGCTGTGGCGCCTCCGCGGTTCTTTCGCAAGAAGGTGGAATATTTGACTAACCTTTCCGTCACCCCATTCCAAGAACGAGTTTGTTGATTGACTCTGTTGTTCTACGGCATGCCACAGGTATGGTCGAGGGCGATCGTCCGGCTGATTTCCCCATAAGTCGTGCCGATCGCGGATCCCGCGAGTGAATGGGCGGGGTTCGGAGCCCAGTAAGAGGAGTCGGAAGTGGCGCAGGGCACCGTCAAGTGGTTCAACGCGGACAAGGGCTACGGCTTCATCGCGGTAGACGGTGGTAAGGATGTTTTCGTCCATTACTCAGCGATCATGATGGATGGCTATCGGGCGCTCGAGCAGGGCCAGCGGGTCGAGTTCGAGATAACCCAGGGCCAGAAGGGTCCCCAGGCGGAATCCGTCAGGACGGTCTGAACCATCAAGAACCGGCAGCCCGCACGGCAGCGCAGTCCGTGCGGACCTGTCATGTCCATTCCGTCGATTCGGCAGGCCTGATCCGCGTCAGTCGATCGGGCCTGCCTGGCCGTACCCTGGAACTCCAGGAGAGATGTTGGGTGCGGCGCTGGGCGGGGAACAGGTCTCCTTGACGGCCGACGTGCCAGGCTGACCTGCGGGGAAGTGCTGCTCGCTTGCACTCGACAGGGTAGAGTGCTAAACAGTTCGTTGGCACTCTCGTCATGAGAGTGCCAGACACTGGGATCGAGACGATGGGGTCCGCCGAATGGAGTCGGACCCATGCCGTCGCGGGCGTCGGCTCGGTCCGCTGCAAGCCACCCTGTATCTGGGAGGTCTAGCCTTATGGCAGCCAAGATGATCGCGTTTGACGAGGACGCCCGGCGCGGTCTCGAGCGCGGTATGAACCAGCTCGCCGACGCCGTCAAGGTGACCCTCGGCCCCAAGGGCCGTAACGTCGTGCTGGAGAAGAAGTGGGGCGCTCCCACGATCACCAACGATGGTGTGTCCATCGCCAAGGAGATCGAGCTCGAGGACCCGTGGGAGAAGATCGGCGCCGAGCTGGTCAAGGAAGTCGCCAAGAAGACGGACGACGTCGCGGGTGACGGCACCACCACCGCCACCGTGCTCGCCCAGGCGCTGGTTCGTGAGGGTCTGCGCAACGTTGCCGCCGGCGCCAACCCGATGTCCCTGAAGAAGGGCATCGAGGCCGCCGTCGAGCGCGTCAGCGAGGAGCTCTCCAAGCTCGCCAAGGACGTGGAGACCAAGGAGCAGATCGCCTCCACCGCCTCCATCTCCGCCGGTGACGTCGAGATCGGCAACCTCATCGCCGAGGCGATGGACAAGGTCGGCAAGGAAGGCGTCATCACCGTCGAGGAGAGCAACACCTTCGGCCTCGAGCTCGAGCTCACCGAGGGCATGCGCTTCGACAAGGGCTACGTCTCCGGTTACTTCGTGACCGACCCCGAGCGCATGGAGGCGGTCCTCGAGGACCCCTACATCCTCATCGTCAACTCGAAGATCTCCGCGAACAAGGACCTGCTGCCGCTGCTCGACAAGGTCGTGCAGTCCGGCAAGCCGCTGCTGATCATCGCCGAGGACATCGAGGGCGAGGCCCTGGCCACCCTGGTCGTCAACAAGATCCGCGGCCTGTTCCGCTCCGTGGCCGTCAAGGCCCCGGGCTTCGGTGACCGTCGCAAGGCCATGCTGGGCGACATCGCCACCCTGACCGGTGGCCAGGTCATCGCCGAGGAGGTCGGCCTCAAGCTCGAGTCCGCCACCCTCGACCTGCTGGGCCGCGCCCGCAAGATCGTGGTGACCAAGGACGAGACGACCATCGTCGACGGCGCCGGTGACGCCGAGCAGATCGCCGGCCGGGTCAACGAGATCCGCGCCGAGATCGACCGCACCGACTCCGACTACGACCGCGAGAAGCTCCAGGAGCGCCTGGCCAAGCTCGCCGGTGGCGTCGCCGTCATCAAGGCGGGCGCCGCGACCGAGGTCGAGCTGAAGGAGCGCAAGCACCGCATCGAGGACGCCGTTCGCAACGCGAAGGCGGCCGTCGAGGAGGGCATCGTCCCCGGCGGTGGCGTGGCGCTGCTGCAGGCCGGCACCAACTCGTTCGACAAGCTCGAGCTCAACGGCGACGAGGCGACCGGTGCGGCGATCGTCCGCAAGGCGCTGGAGGAGCCGCTGAAGCAGATCGCGATCAACGCCGGCCTCGAGGGCGGCGTCGTGGTCGAGCGCGTGCGCAACCTCACCCCTGGTGAGGGCCTCAACGCCGCGACCGGCGAGTACGTCAACATGTTCGAGGCGGGCATTCTCGACCCGGCCAAGGTGACGCGCTCGGCGCTGCAGAACGCCGCCTCCATCGCGGCGCTGTTCCTGACCACCGAGGCTGTCATCGCCGAGAAGCCGGAGAAGAACCCGGCTGCTCCGGCCGGCATGCCCGGCGGCGGGGACATGGACTTCTAAGTCCAGCCCAAGCCTGAAGGGGCGGCACCCGTTCGCGGGTCGCCGCCCCTTTTCGCGTGTGCGGCGGCGCATACTGCAGTATGCTGCACGTATGGCCGACACGATGCGTATCACCGTTACCCTGCCTGCCGAACAGGTGGCTGAGCTGAAGAAGCTCACCGACAATGTCTCCGGCTATGTGGCCGAAGCGGTGTCCCGCCAGATCAGGCACCAGCTCCTCGGTGCCGACCTGCGGCGCTATCAGGACGAGCATGGCGACTTCAGCGAGGAGGAGCTGGCGGCAGCCCACGCGAGGATCTTCACGAGCTTCAGGGAACCGTCGGAGTGATCGGGCACATCGAGACCGTCGTGCTCGACTCCGAAGGATTGTCCGCCTGGATAGCTCAGGATCGGAAACACCTCGCCGTCCTGCAGGCTTTCCACGGGATGGGAAGCGATTTCGTGATCAGCGCCAACACCATCGTGGAGGCCGCTCATTCCAAGGTGAGCCTGTCACGGCTGCAGTGGGTGCTGTCCCGAGTGCGGGTCGAGCCGGTCACCGAACGAACGGCAAAGAGGTCAGCCAGCCTCCTCAAGGCGGCGGGTTTGCATGGACACAAATACGCCATCGATGCGACCGTCGCGGAGGTCGCTCTTCGCCAGCGTGGCCCCGTGGCGATGCTGACCTCAGATCTTGATGACATGGCCAGGCTGTGCGGTGGCCGGGTGCGGCTCATCGCCTGCTGACCCTCTACGGTTGCGGGTTCGGAGGCAGGCGCGCCAGGGTGCCTGCCTCCGAACCCGGTTACGCGAGTTGGGCCGGGAGCGGCTTGGCGTGCAGGACGGTCAGCGATGTGACCGCGCGGGTGAGCACGACGTAGAGCCGCGCCAGCCCCCGGGGTTCGGCCTCGACGATGTCGGCGGGCTCCACGACGATGACGTGGTCGTACTCCAGACCCTTGGCCAGCGTCGCGGGGATGACCAGCAGCCGGTGCTCCTCGGTCGAGTCAGGCCCCAGCACGGCGTGCGGGATGCCGTCGAGGGAGCGCGAGACCGTGTTGGCCATGGCGTCGGGGACGATGACGCCGATCGAGCCTTCCCTGGCCAGCGCGTCGCGGACGGCGTCGACGACCTCGCCGCCCGGTCGTACCGTCAGCGAGCCCTGGCCAGGGCGCAGGGAGCGTGGGGCGGCCAGGTCGGGGGCGATGGACGGCAGCAGCTGGGCCGCGTAGTCGAGCACCTCGCGCGGCACGCGGAAGCCGAGCGTCAGCTCGGTGACCTCGCCGGAGTCCTGGCCGAGGTGTTGGAGCACGCTCGCCCACGAGCGGGTCGACCACGGCGTGGTGCCCTGGGCGAGGTCGCCGAGGACCGTGGCCGAGCCGGTACGGCAGCGCCGCCCCAGCGCCCGTAGCTGCATCTCCGACAGGTCCTGCGCCTCGTCGACGACCAGGTGGCCGAGGGAGGTCGTGCGCTCGATGAGGTCGCCGAGCTCGTCGAGCAGCGCGGCGTCGGCGGCCGACCATGTGGCCGACTTCCACGACCGGTACGGCTTGCGCCACAGCAGGAGCTCCTGCTCCTCGGCCGTCAGATCAGAGCGCGCCACCGCGGCCAGGAACTCGGCATCCGACAGCAGGCGGTGGAGCACCTGGGCGGGCGTCAGCTTCGGCCACACCGCGTCGACCAGTTGCTTGACCGGCTTCGACCTGGCCACCGCGTCCTGGACCCGGTCGTCGGGCGAGTCGCCGCGCTGCTCCATGCGGACCAGCACCTGGTGGGCCAGGCGCTGGGCAAGGGCGGCGCGGCCGGGGCCGTACCTCGTGGTGCCGCGCAGCGAGGCCACCATCTCGCGCACCTCGTAGTCGGCGACCCTGAAGCGGTGGACGCCCCTGGTGTAGACGAGGCCCTCGGTGGGTTTGACGATGTGCTGCCAGAGCGCACGCTCCAGCACCTTGGCCATGCGGGCGTCGCCCTTGACCGCGGCCACGAGCGGTTCCTCGGCGGCGGCGTGCTCGCCGAGCAGCTCGGCGACCGTGGTCTGGTCGACCTTGACCTCGCCGAGGGCGGGCAGCACGGAGGAGATGTAGGACAGGAAGGCCTTGTTCGGGCCGACGATCATCACTCCGGCGCGGGCGAGCTTCTCGCGGTGGGTGAACAGCAGGTAGGCGGCGCGGTGCAGGCCGACGGCGGTCTTCCCGGTGCCCGGCGCGCCCTGGACGCAGACGGTCTGGGTCAGCTCGGCGCGGACGATCTCGTCCTGGTCGGGCTGGATGGTGGCCACGATGTCGCGCATGGGGCCGGTGCGGGGGCGCTCGATCTCTTCGGTGAGGATCTGCGAAGGGCCGAAGTCGGCGCCCTCGTTGAGGGGCTCGTCCTCGAAGGCGGTCAGGTCGCCGCCGTGGTAGCCGAAGCGGCGCCGCCGTACGACGCCCATGGGGTCGGTGGGGCTGGCCTGGTAGAAGGCGCGCGAGACGGGCGCGCGCCAGTCGATGACCAGCGGGCGGCTGGCGCCGTCGTGGACGTGGCGGCGGCCCACGTAGATGACGCCGGGCAGGTCGTCGTGTTCGCCCCTGTCGAGCCTGCCGAAGAACAGGGGGGTGTCGGGGTGGTCGGCGAGCGCCGCGACCCGCTGGTCGAGCAGCGACTGCAGGATCTGCTGCGACACCCAGTCGCCCGCCGCATCGGACGACAGCGACTGGGCGTGCTCGCGCATCGCCTTCAGCGCCGCGCGGGACTCGGCCAGATGGGCTCGTTCGGCGGCGAGTACATCGGTGGGTATGTCGGGAGCCAACTGATTTCCGGGCACGCGAAAGCGCCTCCCCATTCGTCAACGGAGGTGGTAGACAAGGCAGCGAAACCGTTGAGCTTACCGCCGGGCTCGGGAGCTTCCAATCGATTACTTAGGAGGCGGCGTGAGGATCTCTCCGGTCATCCCGACCGTCGCGAGCCTCCTGCTGGCGGCCCTGTGGGGGCTGTCGGTGTTCGCCGGCTGGGGGATGGAGGCGTTCTGCACCGACGACGAGACGTCCGTGGCGTGCGCCGAGCGCCTCGACGGCGTCTCCACCTTCTCGGGGCTGTTCGCGGTGATCGCCGCCTTCCTCACGGTCGGGGCGTGGCTGTTTCCCGCCCGGTTCGCGGTGCTGATCGCCGGTGCGGTGCTCGCGTGGCTGGTCGCGGAGGGTGTGCTCTTCGTCGGCGGGATGTTGGCCCGGTAATCACTCCTCAAAATCCCAAAAATCCGGGCATGCGTGGTGGATTCGACAGATCATGGGGGTATGTCGCATCGCGGTGGCTTTCGCCGGTAAGGGGGTGGTCCAGTTGTTCAAGACCCGCGGGGTTTCGTGGACCTAGTTGGTACGGCTAGCGATTGTCAAGGCTCGCGCGAGGGTTTCGCGCGAGCCCTTTCACTGGTGGACGTCGTCGGCGTCGATGATCTGGTAGGCGTAGCCCTGCTCGGCCAGGAAACGCTGGCGATGCGCGGCGAACTCCTGGTCGACCGTGTCGCGGGAGACCACCGTGTAGAAGCGCGCGCCGCCACCGTCGGCCTTCGGCCGCAGCACCCTGCCGAGCCGCTGCGCCTCCTCCTGCCGTGACCCGAACGTGCCCGACACCTGGATGGCGACGGCCGCCTCCGGCAGGTCGATGGAGAAGTTGGCCACCTTGGAGACGACGAGCACCTGCAGCTCCTTGTCGCGGAAGGCCTGGAACAGCCGCTCCCGCTCCTTGATCCGCGTCTCGCCCTTGATGACCGGCGCGTTGAGGTGCTCGGCCAGCTCGTCGAGCTGGTCGATGTACTGGCCGATCACCAGCACCTGCTCACCGAGGTGCCGTCTGACCAGCGCCTCGGTCACCCGCGTCTTGGACGGGGTGGTCGCCGCGAACCGGTAGCGCTCCTCCGACTCGGCCATCGCGTAGGCCAGGCGCTCCTCGTCGGACAGCGTGACCCGCACCTCGACGCAGTCGGCGGGCGCGATCCAGCCCTGGTTCTCCATCTCCTTCCACGGCGCGTCGTAGCGCTTGGGGCCGATGAGGGAGAACACGTCGCCCTCGCGGCCGTCTTCGCGCACGAGCGTCGCGGTGAGCCCAACCCGGCGGCGGGCCTGCAGGTCGGCGGTCATCCGGAAGATCGGCGCGGGCAGCAGGTGCACCTCGTCATAGACGACGAGACCCCAGTCGCGGGCGTCGAACAGCTCCAGGTGGGCGTAGGCGCCCTTCCGCTTGGTCGTCATCACCTGGTAGGTGGCGATGGTGACCGGGCGGATCTCCTTCTTGCTGCCGGAGTATTCGCCGATCTCGTCCTCGGTCAGCGAGGTGCGCTTGAGCAGCTCCTGCTTCCACTGGTGGGCGGAGACCGTGTTGGTGACCAGGATCAGCGTCGTGGCCTCGGCGTGGGCCATCGCGGCCGCGCCGACGATCGTCTTGCCCGCGCCGCACGGCAGCACGACCACGCCGGAGCCGCCGTGCCAGAACGCGTCGGCCGCCTCCTGCTGGTAGGGGCGCAGCGCCCAGCCGTCCTGCAGCAGCTTGATCGGGTGGCGCTCGCCGTCGACGTAGCCCGCCATGTCTTCGGCCGGCCAGCCGAGCTTGAGCAGCGCCTGCTTGATGTTGCCGCGCTCGCTCGGGTGGACGGCGACCGAGTCGCCGCCGATGCGCTCGCCCAGCATGGGCTGGACCTTCTTCGAGCGCAGCACCTCTTCGAGCACCGCGCGGTCGGTGGAGGTCAGGACCAGGCCGTGGGCGGGGTCCTTCTCCAGGCGCAGCCTGCCGTAGCGGGCCATCGTCTCGGCCACGTCGACGAGCAGCGCGTGGGGGACCGGGTAGCGGCTGAACCCGATCAGCGCATCGATGACCTGCTCGGCGTCGTGACCGGCGGCCCGCGCGTTCCACAGCGCCAGCGGGGTGACGCGGTAGGTGTGGACGTGCTCGGGGGCGCGCTCCAACTCGGCGAAGGGCGCGATCGCCTTGCGACACTCGTCGGCCCGCTCATGGTCGACCTCGAGCAGCAAGGTCTTGTCGGATTGGACGATCAGTGGGCCGTCGTTCACAGGCTTCTCTCCGGGGTCGGTACGGCTACCGCATATCCAACACCCGGAGACCGACAGTTAGTCCAGGTTTCCGGAAACCCCGAGAGCGATGATCGTGCCGACGCCCAGAATGACCAGCGCGACGTTGATGCCGATGCTGATCCACGTCCACTTGAGCAGGTTGCGCGCCTTGTCGGGCATGGTGTCGACCTGCCCGAGCGCGATGCCCGCCAGGATCGCGCCCGCGATGCCGCCAGGAGTGATGTAGCAGCTCAGCGCGAGCACGATGCTGATGACGAGCGCGACGATCGCGTGCGTGCGCGGGCCCTGCTGCTGGGGCGGCGGCGGGTAGCCGTAGCCGTAACCAGGCTGGGGATGCCCGTACGGGCTCTGGCCCTGGTTGTACGGCGAGCCGTACGGCTGCTGCTGGCCGTAGGGGCTCTGCGCGCCTGAGCCGTAGGGGCTCTGCTCACCTGAACTGTCGTAACCGCTACTCACATGGTCACCATATCGCTCACGAGGCGCTAAAACAGGGAATAGTCAGGCGAGACGGGCGCGTAGCGCCTTGCGATCGAGCTTGAGCACGCTGGTCACGGGGACGTGGTCGGTGAAGTGGATCTCTCGTGGATAGCGCACCCTGCCGACGCGTTCCCTCGCCCACGCGATCAGCTCGTCGGCGGTGGCCGTGCCGCCGGGGACGAGCTGGACGAAGGCCACGACCTCCTCGCCGTGCACGGGGTCGGGGCGGCCGACCACGCCCGACGCCGCGACCGAGGGGTGGGCGTTCAGCGCGTCCTCGACGTCGCGGGGGAAGACGTTGAAGCCGCCCCTGATGACGAGGTCCTTCTTCCTGTCCACGACGTACAGGTAGCCGTCGTCGTCGAGGCAGCCGATGTCGCCCGTGCGCAGCTCGCCATCCACGATCGGGGCCACGATGGGGGAGCCGAGGCCGCCCCAGTAGCCGAGCATCAGCGACCGGCCGGCCACGCAGATCTCGCCGAGGTCGCCCGTCTCGACCTCCTCGCCCGCGTCGTCCCTGATCGTGATCGTGTAGCCGGGCAGCGGGAGGCCGACGCTGCCCGGTTTGCGCCTGCCCGGCGGGTTGAACGTGGTGACGGCGCTGGTCTCGGTCAGGCCGTACCCCTCCAGGATCTGCGCGCCCGGCACCCGCCGCTCGAACTCCTCCAGCACCGCGCGGTCCAGCGGGGCGGCGCCGCAGGTCAGGTGGCGCAGGTCGGGTAGCGGGGTGTCCTCGAGCGGCTCGTCGAGCAGCATCCGCAGCATGGAGGGGACGACGGTGCCGTACTGCACGCGCTGCTCGGCGGCCAGCCGCAGGAACGCCTTGGGGTCGAACCACCGCATGAGGACGGTCTGCTGCGGTTCCGTGGCGTGCAGGCCCGCGATCGACACGATCAGGCCGTAGGCGTGGGAGAGCGGGACGGGGACGATCGCCCTGGTCACGCCCGGCTGATGGGCCAGGGCGTAGGAGTCCTTCGCGACCTGCCACAGGCCCGCGTGGCTGAGCATGACGCCCTTCGCCCTGCCGGTGGTGCCGCCCGTGTACAGGACGGCGGCCAGGTCGGTGGGGTCTCTGGGGATGGGGCCGTGCTCGTCGGCCTCGGCCAGATCTCCCGTATCCACATATATCGGGATCTGTGGGTTAGCAGCGTGGACGGTGTCGAGCAGTTCAGGAGAGGTCACGATCGCGGCTGCGCCGCAGTCGGTGACGATGTGCCGCAGCTCCTGCGCGCCCACCAGGAACACCACGGGGGTCACGACCGCGCCCGCCGCCCAGACCGCCTGGTAGACGACGGGGACGTCGGGGCTGGTCGCCATCATCACGACCACGCGGTCGCCGGGGCGCACCCCCGCCCGGATCAGCCCGCCCGTGACGCGTCTGACGCGTTCGGCGAGCGTGTGGGCGCGATGCCAGGCGCCTTCGTAGAAGACCGCGTCGTGGTCGTCGAAGCGGGCCCACGACTCCTCCGCCAGGCGGCCCAGCGTGTGGTTGGTCACCCCTTAACGGTGATCGCGACGCGGTGCGGAGTCAACGGTGGCTCGGCTATCGCGTCCGACCCGAGATCATCAGGTGACGGTCGCCACCCCCGTGATGCGGTGGAGGGCGAAGCGGTGGACGGCCGCGCGGGTCTCGTCGTAGGCCGTCAGGTAGCCGCCCTCCATCCGCGCGGGCTCCAGGATGCGGCTGGTCGCGTTGCCCTGGGAGTCGAGGTAGCCGATCCACACCCGCACCCCCTGCCGGATCGCGTCCTGCAGAACCGAGATCGTGGCGGTGGCCGGTCCGCGCGGCACCGAGCCGTCGGGCGCCTCCAGCGGGGCGCGGCGGGCGTCACCGGCCCGCATGGCGCGTACGGCGGCCGCCACCACGTCGGGGTCGAGCCCGTTGAACGACGACACCGCCCTGGTGACCGGCTGGCCCTCGGTGCGCCGGGCGTCGAGCTGGGTGACGATCACGTCGCCCTCCAGCGACTCGGCGACCGGCGCGAACCCCATCGCCCGCAGCGAGTCGACCAGCGCCGCCCTGGAGGTGCGGGAGGCGATGACCGTGGGGGCCAGCCGCCGCAGCCGCAGCGGTGTCGAGCGCCGGTCGGCGATGAGCTGGTCGAGCATGGCCGGGTCGTCGCAGCGGATGTAGGCGCTGGCCGTACCGACGCGCATCCTGCCGTGCCTGCGCGCCACGTCGGCCACCAGGTAGGACAGCGGCTGCGGCACGGGCGTGGCCGAGTGGCGGGTGAGCATGGACAGCAGCTCGTCGGCGCCCTGGCCCGCGTCGAGCGCGCGCCTGATGGAGGACTCACCGAACCGGTAGACCGTCGCCCCTCCCGTGGACTCCACGTCGGCGGCCAGCGTCAGCCAGCGCGCCAGCTCGCTGGTGAGCGGCCCTGGGGCGACGGCGGTGAGGTCGGCCTGCAGCAGCACGTGGTCGACCGGCTCGGGCAGCAGCGGAGCGAGGACGGCGGCGCCCTCGCCCGAGCCCGTCAGTACGGCACGCCCGTGCGCGGACAGCACGCCGAGCCCGGTGAAGCCGAGCTGCTCGGCCTCGCGCAGCGTGAAGTCGGTCAGCTGGTCGCGCAGCGGGCCGCGCCGCCTGGGCTGCTCCCATGCCAGACGGCGCAGTACCGACTCGCGGGAGGGGGCCAGGGCCGGGGCGGCGGCCAGCACGCGCAGCGTCGCCTGCCGTACCTCTGGAGCGGAGGAGCGGCGCAGGTCGGGGTGGAGCGCGTTGAGCAGGCGGTCGCGCTCGTCGCGCTCGCCCACGATGCCGGGCACGCGGTCGGTGTGGAGCCAGGTGGCGGCCAGCGCGACCCAGCGGTCCTCGGTCGGCCTGACCCGCCAGGTGTCGTAGGCGGGGGTGGGCAGCCACTCGCCGTCGACGCTGCCGCCCGCGCCGACCAGCCCCGCGGCGTGGGCGACCTCGACGACCAGCGCGGCGGCCCACTCGGGCAGGTCGAGCTGCGTGGCGACCCGCTTGAGGTCGCGCACGCCGAGGCCACCGGTGCGCAGCACGCCCGGGGCGTCGAGGCTCCAGCGCTCGCACAGCTCCTCCACCGCCCGCACGAACGTGAACGCCTGGCCGGCGGCGGTCCTGTCGGCGAGCTGCCGGGAGCGTTCGGCGCCATTCAGCGGCGGCGGCACGGGGGACAGGTCGCGGTGCACGCGGCCTTCGCGCAGGTACAGGCCGACCTCGCGGGGCAGCGACACGCTCTCCTCGCCGGTGGCCGCGAGCAGGCCGCGGGCCAGCAGCTCCTCGATGGGCGAGCGGGCCGTGCCGACGCGTACGGCGCGGCGGGCGTTGGGCACCCTGCCGCTCGGCGGCCCCCACGCCAGCTCCTCCAGCGCCTGCCTGGCCGGTGGCGAGACCTCCTCGACCAGCTTGCCCGGCTCGGCCAGGGCGGCGGCCAGGCGTTCCTTGCCGGTGCCCGCGGTGCCGGGCGCGATGTCGTCGGCGATCTCCTCCAGCTGCTCGGGCGGGTGGTGCCGGAACACGTCCACGACCGGAGGGCCGAGCCCGGCGGGGTCGTCGAGCACCTTGCGGACGCCGGGGGCCAGCGTCGGCGCGTCGTCGGGGCCGTAGACGAGGGCGAGCGTGCGCAGCCGGTCGAGCGCGTCGTCGAGCGGGACCTCGCCGTCCACGGCCCTTTCGAGCATGCGCTGGAGCGTTGGTCGGTTCGCGGAGCCCGTCACGGCCAGCGTCTCGACCACGGCCAGCGCGAACCTGTCGAGCCGGTCGAGCGCGCGGCCGATCGCCGAAGGGCTGCCCGCGCGCGTGGCGAGCCCCTCCAGGTGAGCGGGGACCGGCGTGATCAGCTCAGGGCGCGCCGAGACGAGCGCACCCAGCTGCTCGTCGGTGCGCTCCCTGATCCACTGGGTGAACTCCATCATTGCAATGGTATGTTCCAGCGGATTCGGGCAGCATGGCTTGCGTGATCGAGCGAGCCGACCAGCTCGTCCTGGACTTCGTCAGCAAGGCGGCCGACGCCGCCCACGGCGTGTTGCGCCAGGACCACCGGCTCGACTTCGTCAGGCGGCTGCGGGCCCGCATCGAGTCCGAGCGCGCGGGCAGCGCGGATCCGAAGGTCGTGGCCAGGGTGCTGGCCAGGTTCGGCGACCCCGCCGCGCTCGTCGAGCGGGAGGCGCGCCGCCTCAGCGGCACGTCCGACGTGCCCAGGGTCCAGGCCGAGCCCCAGGTACGGCCGGCCGAGCCCGCCAGGGACACGGCGGTCTTCCCACGTGTCGCCGACGGTGTGCCGCCGGGCGTGGCGCGGAGCATGCGGGAGGCGCGGGCGAGGCTGACCACGAGATCGGCTCAACGCGGCCTGCCGCTCCGCGGGCGGCGCGAGGTGGAGCGCGGCCTGCCGTTCGGCGGGCGGCGCGGGCCCTTGACCGGGCCGCGCAGAGTGGAGCGTGGCCTGTCCTTCGCCGGGTCACGCAAGGCGAGGGCCGGTTCCAGGGCGACAGGCGGCGGGGACGCCACGACCCTCGTCGGCGGTCATCCGCGCGAGGTCCTCGCGATGGGCCTGCTGGTGGTCGCCGCGCTGCTCGTGCCGTTCTCGCTCCCGGCCGTCGCGATCTTCGAGCTGCCCGCGATCGTGTGGGCGGTCGCCGCGGCGACGGTGCTGGCCTGTGACACCTGGTCCTTCAAGGACAGGATGATCGGCCTCGCGGCGCCGGTCTTCGGCTACGCCGTGGGCGGGGTGGTGATCGGCGCCCTGCGGGTCGAGGGCGCCAGCGGCTTCGACGCCTTCGTCGAGCAGTTCTTCGCGGCCAGCGGGACCATGTTCATGATCTTCACGGTGCTGGGCGTGGCCTGGCTCGGCTACCGGCTGTGGGGCGTCAACTGACCGGAGCGGGCGCGGGCAGCAGGCCGACGGCCAGCCGTACCCATGCCGCGACGAACTGGTCCTTCTCCGCGTGACCCGGCGACTCGCCCACCGTCTCCTGGAACAGCCGGTAGTGGACGACGGCGCCGCCGAGCACCGCGCCGATGCCCGTCCAGTCGACCTCGACCTCGGCGTACTCGGGCTGGGCGCGGAACCACGAGGTGATCGCGTCGAACATCGGCTGCAGCAGCCCCTCGCGCACGACCGCGACCAGCTCGGGGAACTGGCTCAGGTCGCGGAAGAACACCCTGGTCAGCTCGCTCTCCTCGCGCACCTTCGCCAGGCCCGCCCGGCACAGGTGCGACAGGCGTTCCTCCAGGTCGGCCGAGGCCTCCATGCTGCTGAGCTGGGCGAGGCTGTCGGCCACCTGGGTGCGGGTGCGCGCGGCGTGCTCGTGCATCGCGGCGGCGAGCACCTCGTACTTCGACTTGAAGTGGCGGTAGAGGCCGCCCGCGCCTGGAGACAGCCCGGCGGCGGCCTCGATCTCGGCCACCGAGGTGGCGGAGTAGCCCCGCTCGGCGAACAGCCGGAGGGCTTCGTCGACGATCCGCTCGCGCGTCGATCTGGTCATGTCGTTCCTACTATCTCCAGCCAATGAGAAATGCGCTCATCAGACCGCCGCACCACCTTTGTGCCAGTCTAGGGACCCGTTTCTCATGGGCAGAGACCATAGCCGTTACGGCGTGACGCGCCGGATCAGGCTCGCCACGGCCGACCCCATGATCAGCCACACCAGCGCGGCGAGGCCGTAGTTGACCACAACCTGCCAGCGCGCGTCCGCCAGCCGGAACAGGTCGTCGAGGCCGAGCGACAGCGAGATGGCGAAGGTCTCGACGAACTGGACGAGCGAGTTGGCGGGATTCGCGGGAAAGATCCGGAAAGCAATCGCGAGAACGAGAATGAGCGCGGCCACTCGTGAGACGACCTTGACCGCCCACACGGCGAAGTCGGCCGCGCGCCGCCAGAGGCTCACCGGTTCGCGGGTCGCGGGACGCGCCGGACGATGGGGCTTTTCCGCCATGACCGCTCCCTGGGTAAGTAATTCCTTTCTGCCCACTTCAACGGTCCCATACCGGTGCCCGTTACTCTGCACGGGTGGGGAAATCAGTGGGATTTGACCTTGATATGACATTGGCCGACACCAGGTCGGGTATCGCGGCCGTCTTCGACCTGCTCGCCGTACGGCTGGGCGTTGCCATCGACAGCGCGGCGGTGATCACCCGCCTCGGCCCTCCGCTGGAGCACGAGCTGGCGAACTGGCTGCCGCCGGAGGAGGTGCCCGCGGCGGCCACACTGTTCAGGCAGTTCTATCCCGACGTCGCCGTTCCCGTGCACACCGCCATGTCCGGCGCCCACGACGCGGTCCGCGCGGTCAAGGAGGCCGGAGGACAGGTGATCGTGGTGACGGGAAAGAACGTGCGCGACGCCACGAGCACGGTCGAACTGCTCGGTTTCGAGGTGGACGAGGTCGTCGGATCGGTGTTCGGCTCGGCCAAGGGATCGGCACTCGCGCGTTTCGGCGCGGCGGCCTATGTTGGTGACCACGTGGCGGACATCGAGGCGGCGCGAGCGGGGGGCGCCGTCAGCGTGACGGTCGCCACGGGTCCTTACACGGTGGGAGAGCTGCGTGATCACGGAGCCGATGTGGCGCTGGCGGATCTGACGGAATTCGCCGCCTGGTTCGGCGCCTGGAACTGAACAGGCGTGGCGCGACGGGCCGGGGGGCACGTTTCTCATTGAAGATGCGGATTTACCCGGTCGCTCTCTGGGCCGGGTGGGCATAACCTACTTCCATTCATCATTCCCGACAGCATGAACGAGGTCCCCCCGTGCCGAGTGGCAAGGTCAAGTGGTACGACGCCGACAAGGGTTTCGGCTTCCTCACCCGCGACGACGGCGGTGAGGTCTTCGTGCATTCCTCCGCGCTTCCCGCTGGCGCGGAGCCGCTCAAGCCCGGCCAGAAGGTCGAGTTCGGCGTGGCCGAGGGGCGCAGGGGACAGCAGGCGCTGTCGGTGCGGATCCTCGAGCAGCCGCCGACGCTGGCCAAGGTCAAGCCGAAGGGCAAGCGGAAGAAGCCCGACGAGATGGTCGTGATCGTCGAAGACCTCATCAAGCTGCTCGACGTCATCTCCGAGTCCTACCAGCGGGGCAAGCAGCCCGATCCGGCCCACTCCAAGAAGGTCGCCTCGGTGCTGCGCGCGGTCGCCGACGACCTCGACTGATCACCCCTGCGGGTTGGTCAGCGGCTTGGTGGTGTTCGGGGCGGGCGGTGTCTCAGCGACCTCGGCCGCCTTGGCGTCGGTCACCTTGGCGTTGCGCGCCTTGACTCGCGCCCTGCGCAACACCAGGAGCGAGCCGAGGGCGAGGGCGAGCACGACGGCCATCGCCGTGAGCCCGCCGGGGCCTGCGGACCAGTCGGAGACCAGCAGCCCGACCAGCCCGCCGAACACCCAGGCGAGCTGGAGCAGCGCCTCGACCACGCCGAAGGTGGACGAGCGGACCTCCTCGCCGATCTCGCGCTGCACGATCGCGTCGAGGGCCAGCTTGCCGAGCTCCTGCGCGAAGGCGGCGACCAGCGCCACCGCGACCGCGGCCCACAGGCCGAAGAAGTACGCGGTGACGCCCGCCGTCACCAGCGTGACGGCCAGCGTGAGCAGCACGATGAGCTGGGGCGAGTGGTTGCGCGCCCAGTTGGCCACCGCCGCGCCCGCCAGGCCGCCGAGGCCCGCAGCCGCCGCCAGCACCGCGATCGTGGTGGTCGTGGGCAGGTCCTTCAGGTGACCGTCCTGCACCAGGAAGAGCAGGAAGAACAGCAGGAAGCCGGAGAAGAAGCGGATGGCGGCGTTGGCCCGCATCGCCTCGGTCACGGCGGGACCGACGTTGAGCAGCGTCCGCCAACGCGTCCGGCCGCCGCGCTCGTCCTCCTCTTCCTCCAGGTCGGGGGAGTCGACGTGGCGCGGCAGCCGTACGGCGACGACGCCGAGCAGCAGGAAGACCACCATCGCCAGGCGCAGCACCCACGCGGCCCCCAGCCACGCGGTGAGGCCCGCCGCGAGGGGCACCGCGATGCCCGCGGCCACCAGCGAGAACAGCGCGACCCTCGCGTTGGCGCTGACCAGCGTGATGTCGGCGGGCAGCACGCTCGGCATGATCGCCGCACGGGAGACGTTGTAGGCCTTGGACAGCACGAGCACGCCCAGCGCTCCGGCGAACAGCGTCAGCACGTCGCCGGGGCCGACGGCGGCGGCCATGGCGAAGCACAGCAGGCCGCGGGCGAACAGCGTGCCCGCCATGACGTAGCGGCGGCCCGACCTGAACCTGTCGAGCACCGGGCCGACGAACGGCGCGACCACCGCGAACGGGATCATCGTGATCAACAGGTAGAGGGCCACCTGGCCGCGCGCCTCGTTGACCGGCAGGCCGAAGAAGATGGTGCCGGCCAGCGCCAGCGTGACGAGCGAGTCGCCCGCGCTGTTGGCGGCCGTGAGCTCGATGAGGCGGCCGAGGCCCGTGCGGTCCGCGCCCTGGGCGTGGGTCAGGCGCCGGGTCGCGTGCCCCACCCGCTGCGCGCCGCTGGCCGTGGCGAGCCCGACCCGCTTGGTGCCGCGTGCCGTGGCCAGCCCCGCCCGTCTGGTGCCAAGCGCGGTCGAACGGCCGGCCCGCCCCATCGCGAGACTCACCCGTTTCACCAACGACAGCACACGATCCACGTTTACCAGTCTTACCCGACGCGGGTGTTCGCACGTCCATCCATGGGTGAGAATGGAGTGTGAGCGAACAGCACCTTGCGGCGGGAGCGGGCCTTTGACCAGGACCAGAACCCGCGTCTCCCCGCCTGACCAGGCCTGTGTCGCCGCCGTCGAGCTCGCGCGGGAGGCCGCGTGGGAGCTTGCCAGACCAGGAGAGCCGGGTGAGCACCTCGGCTATGACGGCGAGGGCGACCGGATCGTTACACATTATTTCGCGTGCCTCGACCGGGCCTACCGGGGCTGGCGGTGGGCCGTCACCGTGACGCGCGCCTCCCGCGCCAAGAAGGTCACGGTCAGCGAGGTCGTCCTGCTGCCCGGCACCGGCGCGATGCTCGCACCTGCGTGGCTGCCGTGGAGCGAGCGGCTGCTGCCCGGCGACCTGGGCGTCGGCGACCTGCTGCCCACCGCCGACGACGACGACAGGCTCGTGCCGGGCTTCACCGGCGGCGCCGACGAAGAGATCGACCACCAGATGATCTTCGAGTACGGCCTCGGCAGGGCCAGGGTGCTGTCGGCCATCGGCCGAGACCGCGCCGCCAAGCGCTGGCACGGCGGCGCCCACGGGCCGCACACGCCGATCGCCCACGCCGCGCCCGCCCAGTGCTCCACCTGCGGCTTCTTCTGGCCACTCGCGGGCGGCCTGCGCGGCGAGTTCGGGGTGTGCGCCAACGAGTACGCGCCCGACGACGGCAAGGTCGTCGCCGCCGACCACGGCTGCGGCGCCCACTCCGAGGCCGCGGTCATGCCGCCGGCGGTCGAGCAGGCCTCGCCGATCCTCGACGACCTGGGCTACGACCTGATCGAGGTCGAGTCGGGGTCGGTCGACGAGGCGGCGACGGAGGAGCTCGGCCACTCCTGATCGGGCCGCCTGATCGGGCCGCCTGATCGGGCCGCCTGATCGGGATTGTCGGCGCGGACCGCTAGCCTTCGGTGGCCCCTCTCTGAGTTTTAGGAGTTAGCCCCGTGGACACCTTTGGCACTGATCGGATGCGCGCCGCCGTCCTCACGGCGTGGCAGGCCTCGCCCGCGCGCTTCCGGGAGGACGCCAACGCCGAAGAGGACTTCGCCCTCGGCGGCTACCGCGACCGTCTGATCGTCGAGCTGGCGCAGAACGCGGCCGACGCGGCCCTGCGCGCGGGCGTGCCCGGCGTGCTGCGCCTGGAGCTGCGCGACGACGTGCTCACGGCCGCCAACACCGGCGCGCCGCTCGACGCGGCGGGGGTCGAGGGCCTGTCCACGCTGCGGGTGTCGGCCAAACGCGACCACATGGGAGCGGCGGGCCGCTTCGGCGTCGGGTTCGCCGCGGTCGTGTCCGTCTGCGACGAGCCCTCGATCGGCTCGCGTTCGACAGGCGCGGTCCGCTGGTCGCGCGAGGAGACGGCCAAGGTGGTGGCCGCCGAGCCCGCGCTCGCCGCCGAGCTCCTGTCCAGGGAGGGGCACGTGCCGCTGCTGCGGTTGCCGTACGCCTCCTCGATCGAGGTCCCCGACGGCTTCGAGACCGCGGTACGGCTGCCGCTGCGCCCCTCCGCCGTCGCGGAGGTGCGCCGGATGCTGGCGGAGACCAGCCCCGCGCTGCTGCTCGGCATGCCCGCGCTGACCGCCATCGAGATCACCGTCGACGGGGCCACCCGCACGGTCGAGCCCAACGGATGGCACGTCGTGTCCGCCTCCGGTGAGTTCTCCGCCGAGGAGGTGGCGACCTACTTCGCCGACCGGCCGACGGAAGAACGCGCCAGGCCCTACTGGTCGGTGCGCTGGGCCGTGCCGCACGAGGCGGGACCGCTGCCGGTGCCGCAGGTCGTCCACGCGCCCACGCCCTCCGACGAGCCGCTCGACCTGCCCGCGCTGCTCATCGCCTCCTTCCCGATGGCCACCGACCGGCGCCACGTCGCCAAGGGGAAGCTGACCGACTTCCTCATCGAGCGCGTCGCCGAGGCCTACGTCAGGCTGCTGGAGGAGCTGCCGCGCACACCCAGGCTCCTCGACCTGGTGCCCGCGCTCATGGGCAAGGGCGAGCTCGACGCCCGCATCCGCAGGGCCATCCTGCGCCTGCTGCCCGACGTGCCGCTGCTGCCCGCGCTGTCGGCGCCCGCGCCCGTGGTCACCTCGCCCTCCTTCGACGACGCCGCGCTCTACGACCCCGACGCGGCCTGGCAGGTCGAGCATCCCGTGCGCGAGCCGTCCGCCGACGGGTGGGTGGTCTCGGGCAGGGAGGCGTCCGCGGTCCACGGCTCTGGCGAGCTGCTCGCGGTCCTCGCGGAGATCGTTCCCGGGCTGCTGCCCGCCGGATGGCCGGCGCGCCACCCCGCGCTGTCGGCGCTCGGCGTGCGCAGGGTGGAGCTGGCCGAGGTGGTCGACCAGCTGTCCGGCGAGGCGATCGAGGGGCGCGACCCGGCGTGGTGGCGCTCGCTGTACGAGGTGCTGCCGGGCGACGACCCCGAGGCGCTCGGCGCGCTGCCGGTGCCGCTGGCCGACGGGCGGCTCGTGCGCGGGCCGCGCGGCACGCTCATCCTCAGCACCCCGCTCGACCTCGCGCCGCTCGGCCTGCGCATCGTCCACGCCGACGCGGCCCATCGGCTGCTGCTGCGCCTGGGCGCCTTCGAGGCCACGCCGCGCACCGTCCTCGACGACCCGCTGACCAGGACGGCGGTGTCGCAGTCGGTCGACAGCGACGACCCCGACGCGGTCGCGCGGGCCGTGCTGTCCCTGGTCGACGCGGCGGGGCTGACGGCGGGGGAGGAGCCGTGGCTGTCGGAGCTGGCGCTGCGCGCCGACGACGGCTCGCTCTACCCGGCCGGTGAGCTGCTGCTGCCCTCGGGCGCGCTGGCGGGGCTGCTCGTCGACGACGCGGGCTTCGGCCTGGCCGCCGACACCTATGACGCGCGCGTGCTGACCGCGGTGGGCGTGCTCGACGGGTTCGCCGTCGTCAACGACTCCGACGTGCTGCTCGACGTCGACTCGTGCGACCACGATCTCGACGAGGAAGACGCCTGGCTCGACTTCGTCCACGACCTGCTGCCCGCGCTCGACGTGCCGCCGGTCGTGCCCGAGTTCACCGCGATCCGCGACCTGGAGCTGGTCGCCGACTGGCCCGCCGCGCTCGCGCTGATCACCAGGCCGCCGCTGCGGGGCGCGCTGCTCCCGCTGCGCGTCGAGGGCGTCGAGGTGCCGTCCTACACCGCCTGGTGGCTGTCCACCCACCAGGTCCTCGGCGGGCGGCGGCCCGTCGAGCTGCGCCTTACCGGGGCCGACCCCCTGCTGGCCGGGCTGTACGACGAGGCGCCCGCAGAGCTCGACACGGGCGCGCTGGCGATGCTGGGTGTTCGCACCACACTCGCCGACCTACTGGCCTCACACGGTGGGCCTGAGGAGCTCCTGGAGCTGCTGGCCGACCCGTCGGTCACCGTCGACCGGGCCCAGTTGCGGGCGCTGTGGATGGCGCTGGCGGCCGTCGAACCGTCCAGGGTGGCGCCGCCGTCCTCGGTGCGGGCCGTCCTCGGCGGTGACATCGTCATCGCGTCGGCCGACGACGCGGTGGTCGTCGAGGCGCCCGACCTGCTGCAGCTGGTGACCGACCGGCCGCTGGTGCTGGCGCCGTTCGACCTGGCCGAGTCACTGTCCGAGCTGGTCGACCTGCCGCTCGCGGGCGAGCTGGTGGCGGGGCAGGTCACCTCGTCAGGCGTGGAACGGCCGGTGCCCGCGGAGGTGCGGTCGCTGCTGCCCACGGCCCCCGAGATGTACGTGGAGCACGAGAAGCTGCTGGTCGACGGGGTGCCGTGCGCGTGGCGCTACTTCGACGGGATGGTCCACTGCGACGGGGTCGACGGGCTGGCGCGCGGGCTGGCGTGGGCGACGGGGCAGTGGAACGACCGGCTCGCCGTCGCCGCGCTCCTGCGCGACCCCTCGGCGGTGCCGCTCCTGCTCGCGGAGTCCGACCTGTCCTGACGGCCGCTGGGTGCTCCGTCAGGTCAGCGCGGCGACGGGTGCATGCTCCGTCGTGCACGGCGTCGAGCGGACGCTCCGTCAGGTCAGCGCGGCGCCGACGACGACGATGAGCAGCAGCAAGCCGAGCACGGTCGGCAGAAGCCAGAAACGAGGACGGTCCACGCGGTGCAGCCTAGCCCCGCTCGTCGGGTGCGAGCGCCCAATGTCCGAGTGACTCGTACCTCACCGTCGCGCCCAGCCGGCTGTGGACCAGGTGGACCGCGTCGGCCGCCCAGCTCGACCCCTCGAACGACGACAACGCCTCCACCAGGGGGCGCAGGTCGGTGGGGTGCCGGGTGCGGGCGATCGTGAGGTGGGGGCGGAAGGGCTTGTCGTCGGTCTGTACGGCTCCCGCCCGCCGGCCCGCGGCTCTCGTGGAGGCGGCCAGCCGTACCAGGGGGTCGCCGGTGAGGCCCAGCCAGAGCACACGCTTGGCGAACGCGCCGGCGCCGGCGAAGGCGAGGCGTTTGGCGGGGTGCCGGGCGGCGGCGCGGGCCAGCCGTACCTCGAGGTCGGGCAGGGCGCGCTCGGGGACCTCGCCGTAGAAGGCGAGCGTGAGGTGCCAGGTGGCGCGGTCGGGCCAGCGCACTCCCTCCACCAGCTCCGTGACGGGCGCCAGCGCGGCGGCCACCTCGTCGAGGATCTCGGGTGGAGGGATGATCGCGGCGAACAGTCTCACACGACCGATTGTCCCGCCCGCGGTCCTGGACCGGCGGGCGGGGCGTGCGGGTTACTCAACGGCGGCGTGTCCACCGACGGTGCGACCCGCGGGCGACCTGGGGCGGTCACCCCAGCCGATGCATCCGGCGGCGGCGCGACCGGCGGGGGTCACCCGGCGGCCGTCATGCGGTGGCCAGGGCGGGGCGGGTGCGGCGGGCGGCGATCAGGCGGGTGAGCATGATGGCCAGCCCGGTGCCCGCCAGCGTGAGCACTCCGCCGAGCATGACGCCGACGCGCGGTCCGCCAAGGTCGGCGATCCAGCCGATCAGCGGCGCGCCGATCGGGGCGCCACCGGTGAAGACCAGCACGTAGATGCCCATGACCCGGCCCCGCATCTCGGGCGAGGTGGACATCTGGACCAGCGAGTTGGCCGCGGTGTTGACGGTGATCAGCGCGATGCCGGTGGGGGCCAGCAGCAGGAGGTAGACCGGGTAGAACGGGGCCAACCCGACGACCACCTGGAACAGGCCGAACCCGATGGCGCCCGCGATGAGCAGCTTGCGGGTCGGGCGGGCCCGGCGGGCGGCCAGGAGGGCGCCGGCGAGCGCGCCGACGGCGAAGGCGCTGGAGGCCACGCCGAACGACGAGGCTCCCTGGCCGAAGACCTCGCGGGCCATGAGCGCGATCGACATCGAGAACGACTGCGTGAACATCGCCATGAACGCGATCACCAGTATCGGCAGCAGGAGCTCCGAGCGCTCGACGACGTAGCGCAGGCCCTCGCGCAGCTGGCCCTTCGCCCTGGGGACGAGCTCGGCGGGAGTCAGCTCCGCCTTGCGCATGAGCAGCAGGCTCGAGATGACACCACCGAAGGTCAGCGCGTTCAGCAGGAAGATCGGTCCGATGCCGATGGCGTACATGAGCACACCGGCGAGGGCGGGGCCGACCACGCGGGCCAGGTTGAAGATCGAGGCGTTGAGCGCGATCGCGTTGGGGAGGTCTTCGCGGCCGACCATCTCGACCACGAACGCCTGCCGGGTCGGCACCTCCACGCAGGAGATGACGCCGAGCGCGAAGGCCATGGTGTAGACGTGCCACTCCTCGGCCGAGCCGGTGACGGTCAGGACGCCCATGGTCACGGCCAGCACCGCCATGAGCGACTGCGCGACGATCAGGACGGGGCGCTTGGGGTAGCGGTCGGCGAGGACGCCGCCGAACAGGCCGAACATCAGCTGCGGGAGGAACTGCAGCGCGGTCGTGATGCCGAGGGCCACCGCGCTGCCGGTCAGGTCGAGCACCAGCCAGTCCTGGGCGGTGCGCTGCATCCAGGTGCCGAGGTTGGAGACGATGCCTCCGGCCGCGAACAGCCGGTAGTTGTGAACCTTGAGAGACCGGAACATCCCGGTCCTGGGTTCGTCAGGCTCTATATCTTGCTGAGCTTCTCCAGAATCGGCGCCGCCTGCCGGAGCACTGCCCGCTCCTCGGGTGTCAGCTCCTTCAAGCGCTGCGTCAGCCACGCCTCCTTCAGCCGGCGTTCTTCCTTCAACAGCGCCTTGGCGGAGTCGGTCACCGCCACGGTCACCTGCCGCCGGTCGGTCGGGTGCGGTGAGCGCGCGACCAACCCGCGCTCCTCGAGTGCGGCGATCACCCGAGTCATCGAGGGCGGTTGCACCTTCTCGTGCTCGGCCAATTCGCCGGGGGTTATCCCTGAGTGCCGTTCCACGGTTGCGAGCGTCGCGAACTGCGTGGGTGTCAGGGTGTGTGCCGCCGCCTGTCGTCGAAGTCGCCTGGTCAGCCGCGCCAGCGACACGCGCAGGGCTGAGGCGAGGCCTGCGTCGCTGCGCAGGTCCGTCTTGCGAGGGGGATTCGTTAGCACGTCTCATTACCCTTGCTAACTATATGCTTCGCCACGCTATTCCCTCGTCTCACTCGTTGGTACAGTCCGCCGTGCACTTCTTATTCTGGGTGGCGGCCGTCGCTGTTTCAGCATGGGAGCCCGTCGACTACGCCCTCTCGGCGGAGCGGATCCCGTACCCGCTCCCGACCGCCCTTCTTCTGGTGCTCGCGCTGCTCGCCCTGCGCGCCGACGAGGCGCGGCATCGGACGCTGGCGCTGGTGGGCATCGGCGGAACGCTGACGGTTCCCGCCCTGGCCTACGCGTGGCCGTTGCTTTTCGAGGGAGCGGCCTCAGGGGCGGTGGCGACGGTGGCGTGCGTGGCCCTCATTGCGGCGGCCGACCTGGTCGCGGGGCGCAGGCCTGCGATGCCGTACCTGGTGCCAACAATCGCGGTGGCCGTTCCCTTCCTCGTCGCCGAGGCCGACCTGCGGATGGGCAACCTGGGGTGGTTCTCGCTGCCGGACTGGCTCGCGATCAAGGTGCTGCTCAGCTCGGGTGCGCTGAGCGTGCTGGTGCTGGCCGCCGTCGCCACCCGCCGGCTCTTGCTGCGCGTGGTCACCGTCTACACGCTGGTCGCGGCCGCTCTCGTCGGCGTCGCCGCGGGACTGGTCCCGCTCTCGTACGGCTACGCGGAGCGCGAGGCGGCGATCCCCGAGACGCGTCTCGTGGTCAAGAAGTCGGGTGAGGGCGACATCCCGCCTGACGAGACCTGGATCTACCGGGGAAAGAGCGGCGGGCTCGTCATGGCCTTCCCCGGCGGCCCCAGCCTGGCACCGCTGGAGGTCTACGAGGCAGAGCCCCGCCTGTCGCCGTTCTGGTACACCGGCGCCTACCTCGCCACCGCCGCGCTGGTGCTGGCCGCGGGTCGGTGGCGTCCCAGCGGGGACCGGCTCGGCCCGGTGGCCGAGCCGCGCCCGAACATCTCGCGCCCGTGATCGGCCGACCGGTGGCCGAGCCGGGCACGAACGTCACACCCCCAGCAGACTCCTGATCGGGCCGAGCGCGAAGTACACCACGAACAGACCCGCGACCACCCACAGCAGCGGATGGACGTTGCGGCTCCGGCCCCTGAACGCCTGGATCAGCACGTAGCTGACGAACCCGGCGCCGATGCCGTTCGAGATGGAATAGGTGAACGGCATGAGCACGATCGTCAGGAACGCCGGGATCGCGATGTCGAAGTCGTGCCAGTCGATCTCGCGGACCGCCGTCATCATCATGAAGCCGACGACGACCAGCGCGGGCGCCGCCGCCTCGTACGGCACGACGACGACCAGCGGCGCCACCAGGATCGACAGCAGGAACAGCACGCCGGTGACCACGCTGGCCAGGCCGGTCCTCGCGCCCTCCGCCACGCCGGAGGCCGACTCGATGTAGGTCGTGTTGGACGAGACCGAGCCCGCGCCACCGGCCGCCGCGCCGATCGAGTCGACGAGCAGGATCTCGCGGGTACGGGGCAGCCGCCCCTCCTCGTCGACCAGGCCCGCCTGGCGGCCGACGCCCACGACGGTGCCCATCGTGTCGAAGAAGTCCGTGACGAGCAGCGTGAAGATGAACAGAACCGCCAGGATCACCGAGACCTGGCTGAAGGCGCCGAGCGGGTCGAACTCCGTGAACAGCGTGAGCGGGTTGTTGAAACCGAAGATCTGGTCGGGGATGGAGGGCGTGTTCAGCTGCCAGCCGTCCTGGTTGTCCTTGGTGGCCTGGCCCGTCTTGGTCAGCGCCTCGACGATCATCGCCAGCACGGTGGTGCCGACGATGCCGATGAGGATCGCGCCCTTCACCTTGCGGGCCACGAGCACCGCCGTGGCCAGCAGACCGACGATGAACACGAACAGCGGCCACGACGACAGCGCGCCCGAGATGCCCATCTCCAGCGGGGGACCGGCGGCCACGCGGCGGACGAAACCGGCGTCCACGAAGCCGATCAGCGCGATGAACAGGCCGATGCCGACACTGATCGCGGTCTTCAACGGGGCGGGGATGGCGTTGAACACGGCCACGCGGAACCCGGTCAGCACGAGGATCGCGATGATGACGCCCTCGAGGAAGACCAGGCCCATCGCCGCCTCCCACGACATCTTGGAGGCGATGCCGTACGTCACGAACGCGTTGAGGCCGAGGCCCGCCGCCATCGCGAACGGGACCCTGCCGACCACGCCCATGAGGATCGACAGCAGGCCCGCGACGAACGCGGTGCCGGAGGCGACCAGCGGCAGGTTCGCGGCCAGGCCATCGCCGATGAACTGGCCCTCGACGTCCTTGGCGGTGCCGATGATGATCGGGTTGAGGACGACGATGTAGGCCATCGTGAAGAAGGTGGCCAAACCGCCGCGCACCTCACGGGACAGGGTCGAGCCCCGCTCGGTGATCGCGAAGAATCGGTCAAGCCCGGAAATTGGGGGAGTAGTGGTGGCTTTCACGCGCGAAGAGTGGCAGGGGTTTTCACCTGCGAAAAGACCTTGCGACCTGATCGAGATGGATTTGCCGCCATATCGCGTGAAACGCCACGTCGACTGGATTGGCGACTACGCTGGTTGACGTGAAGCAGGCATGGCGTCCGGATCCGGAGCCGCTCGAGACCAACGACCGGGCGGCGGTGCTCGGCGGCACCGCGCTGTGGGCGCTCGGGCTGGTCGTGCTGCTGATCGTACGGCCGGGGCCTGAGCACGCGTGGTGGATCTGGACCTGCGTGACGGGGATCGCGTTCGGCGGGTTCGGGTACTGGTTCGTCAGCCGGAGGAGCCGCAGGCGGCTTCCGGCCGACGAGGCGCCCCTCGAGCCGCCGATCTAGCAACTGGGCTTGGATCGGCGGGCTCTCGGGCGTCGCCCTTGGGGCAGGCCCAGGCTTTTGGGCGCCACCCTTTGCGGTAGGCCTGGGCTTTTGGGATTTACCAGGCGTAGTCCTCGGGCGCGGGCTGGTGGCCGGGGAAGATCTCGTCGAGACGGGCCAGGGCCTTGTCGTCGAGCGTGATCTCCAGGGTTCGCAGCGTGCCTTCGAGCTGCTCCATCGTGCGCGGGCCGATGATCGGCGCGACCACCGCGGGCCTGGTCAGCAGCCAGGCGAGCCCGACGTGCGCGGGGTCCTCGCCGAGCTCGTCGCAGAACGTCTCGTACTGCTCGATCTTGTCGCGGTGCTTGTCCAGCTCCTTGACCATGTGCTCGGAGGTCGAGCGACCCTTGTCGATCTTACGGAGCACGCCGCCGAGCAGCCCGCCGGCCAGCGGGCTCCACGGGATGACGCCGAGGCCGTACTCCTCGCACGCGGGCAGCACCTCCAGCTCGACCGCGCGGGTGAGCAGGTTGTAGTGGCTCTGCTCGCTGACCAGGCCGAACGTGTTGCGCCGCGCCGCCGTCTCCTGCGCCTTGGCGATGTGCCAACCGGCGTAGTTCGACGAGCCCACGTAGATGATCTTGCCTTGCTGGCGGAGGACCTCCATCGCCTCCCAGAACTCGTCGAACGGGGTCTCCCTGCCGATGTGGTGCGCCTGGAAGATGTCGATGTAGTCGGTCTGGAGGCGCTTGAGCGAGGCGTCGCAGGCCCTGCGGATGTGCAGGGCGGACTGCAGGCTCTCGTTCGGCCACTCGCCCATCTTGCCGTGGAACTTCGTGGCGATGACCGTGCGCTCCCTGCGGCCGCCGCCCTGGGCGAACCACCGGCCGACGATGTTCTCGGTGACGCCTTCGCCGGTCTTCCAGCCGTACACATCGGCGGTGTCGAAGAAGTTGATGCCGAGCTCGTGGGCCCTGTCCATGATCGCGAAGGAGTCTTCCTCCGTGGTGTGCGGGCCGAAGTTCATCGTGCCGAGGCAGAGCGGGCTGACCTTGAGGCCACTTCGTCCAAGGTTCACGTAGTCCATGGCATCCACCCTAAGAACCTGGAGTCCACTCCAGGCCAGCCCTTCGGCTATAATGATCAAGGAATCCTGGGGTGCTGATCGCCTCGGGATTGTGCTTTTATGCACCGAACCCTCGCGACCGCCGCCCTCCCTCTCCTGCTGTCCTCCATCACCGGACTGGCCGGATCCCTCGTAGTCACCTCCGTGCTGGGCCGCCACGGCACCGCCGCGCTGGCCGCGTTCGCGCTGACCATGGCCGTCTACCAGCCCGCCTCGATGGCCGTCATCGGCGGTCTGCGTGGCCTGGGGCCCTTCGTCGCCCCGCACCGCGACGATCCCGTCGCCGCGCTCCCCGTGCTGCGCGACGCCCGCTGGCTGGCCCTTCTCATCGGTACGGCAGGCGCCGCGGTCGTGGCGTGCGCTCCCCTTCTCGCCGTCGTGAGCGGGGCGGGGGTGTCGGGGTTCGGCGCTCTGCCGTACACACTGGCCTGTTCTTTGCTCGTCACCGCCGCCAACGGCGGCGTGAACACCGTGCTCGTCGCGCTCGGCCACAGCGGGAAGGTGCTCTGGGCCACCATCGCCGGCACCGTGGCGGTCGTGGTCCTGGTGCCGCTGCTGGTGCCGTGGTGGGGGTTGACCGGCGCGGGGCTGGCCTTCCTCTGCTCGTCACTGGCCGGCGCGGCCGTGGCGAACCACGCCCTGCGCCGCGTGCTCGGACGGCCGGTCGGCAGGGGACGGCCGCGCGTCCAGGAGATCAGGGCGCTCGCCAAGGTAAGTCTGCCGTTGTCGGGGACCATGCTGATCAAGTTCGCGGGGCTGGGGGTGATGGCTTACGCGGCGGCCAGAACCGGCGTCACGGGGTCGGCGGCCCATGCGATCCTCTACTCGCTGGCGGGCTTCCTCATGCTGCCCGCACTCGCCGTGGCCCAGGCGGCGGTCCCGGAAATCGCCCGCGCCGATGTGGGTTCTGTCCGAGGTGGCGCTTCCGCCCGAGGTGGCGCTTCCGCCCGACCCGCTTCCGCCCGAGGTGCCGCTTCCGCCCGAGGTGGCGCGGGTTCCGCTGGAGGTGGCGCTGGTTCCGTCCGAGGGGCTCTGGGTTCCGCCGGAGGTGGCGCTGGTCAGGCCCCCGCGGGGGTGGATCCCGCCGGAGGTGGCGCCGGTCAGGCCCACGCGGGAGTGGATCCCGCCGGAGGTAGCGCTGGTCAGGCCCACGTCGGTATGGATGGCGCGCGAGGTGGCGTGGGTTTCGCGCGGCGGCGCGTCGCGGGCGTGGCTCTCACGCTGGCCGCCTGTGGGGCGCTGGCGGGCGCGGTCCTGGTGCTGGCCTTCGACGGCCCGCTGGTCAGGGCGTTCACCGGCGACGAGGCCGTCCGCGCGCAGGTGTCCGCCGTCCTGGTGATCATGCTCGTCTCCACCCTGGCGGAGGGGGCGTCGGCGGTGATGGGCTTCGGGCTGACCGCGGTCAAACGCTCCGGCCTCAGCTTGCGCTTCCTCGCGATCGGGTGGGGCCTGCTGGCCGTCGCCGCGGGTCCCGTCGTGGGAGCGTGGGGGCTGGCGGGGCTGTGGACCGCCATGCTGGCCAACAACGTCCTCCTGATGGTCCTTCAGGGCTTCGGTTTTCTGTCGGCCACGGCTGATAGGTCTTTGGTTTCGTGAATCGGTGAAGCTGCGCTACAACTACCGGCTGTACCCGGACGCGCCCCAGCGGGAGCTGCTGGCCCGGACGTTCGGGTGTGTCCGCGCGGTGTGGAACGACGCGCTCGCGCGGCGCAAAGCCGCGTGGAAGGCCGACCGGACGCGGATCAGCGGCCCGGAGCTGCAGAAGATCTGCATCACCGCCGCGAAGCGGACGCCCGAGCGGGAATGGCTTGGGCAGGTCTCCCCGGTGCCGTTGCAGCAGTCGTTGCGGGACCTGGACGTGGCGTACACGAACTTCTTCGACTCGGTGTCGGGCAGGCGGAAAGGCCCCAAGGTCGGTCTGCCCGTCGTCAAGTCCCGCCACGATCACCGGCAGTCGGCCCGGTTCAACACCAACGCCTTCAAGCTGCGAGCAGGCGGGACCCTTTACCTCGCGAAGATCGGCGAAATCGAGGTCCGGTGGTCACGCGAGCTGCCCGCTCCGCCCTCCAGCGTGACGGTCATCAAGGACGCGGCGGGCAGATACTTCGCCTCCTTCGTCGTCGAACTCGACGACGACGCCCACCAGCTCCCGCAAGCAGACGCCGAGGCCGGGATCGATCTCGGGCTGACCCACTACGCGGTCACGTCCGACGGCGAGAAGATCGCGAACCCGAAGTGGTTGCGTCGCCGGGAACGCAAGCTCAAGAAGCTGCAGCGGGCCCTGTCACGCAAGAAGAAGGGCAGCGCCAACCGGGCCAAGGCCCGGGTCAGAGTCGCCCGTCAGCACGCCAGGGTCGCCGACGCCCGCCGAGACTTCCTGCACCAAACCAGCACCGCACTGCTCCGCGAGAACCAAACGGTAGTGGTCGAAGGGCTGGCGGTGCTGGGCCTGGCGCGGGGCATGCTCGCCAAGGGCGTCAACGATGCCTCCTGGGGTGCGTTTCTGCGGCTGCTGGAAGGCAAGGCCGCCCGGTACGGGCGGGAGTACGTCACCATCGACCGCTGGTATCCGTCCTCGCAGCTGTGTCCCTGCTGTGGGTGGAAGATCGGGAAGCTCGCTCTGGATGTCCGTGAGTGGGACTGTCCATCGTGTGGCGAGCACCACGACCGTGACATCGCTGCCGCGCTCAACATCCTCGCTGAGGGCGTCCGCCTGAGGCACCTGTACGACGTGGCCGCCGGGCTGGCGGACACCCGAAACGACTGTGAAGGGCAGGTAAGACCACGCGAGGCAATCCCGAGCCTGGCACCGCCCGAAACCTGCACCGCGCAAGCGGCGTAGAAGCAGCAGTAAACACCCCGCCGTGAGGCGGGAGAATCCCCGTCATTTATGGCGGGGAGAAGTCAACGTGGCTGCTCGCGCTGTGCGGCGCGCTCTGATGCTGAAGCGGCTGGTGGCGGGGCCAACTCCGTTCTCATGGGCCGCAGCCGCCAGGTGCTGTGATCGGCGCTGGCGGCCACGGCGGTCGAGGTGGCGCTGATCACCGTGCTGGCGCAGGTCGGGCTGCCGATGTCGGCGACGACGCTGGTGAAGTTCGTCGTCACCTACGCCGCCGCGACGAGCACCCGAAACGCTGCCCCGGAGAGAAGAACGCCTCGTGGAGACCACGTAAGACCTCACTCTCCGGAGTTGGCGGCGGTCGATGAAGCAGGAAGAGCCTCGGTGCGAGAAGCGCTGAGACTCAAGCAGCGGCATGATGGGCGGATGGGGGATCTCCTGGTTCGCACGCTTGCTGGGCTCGTGGTGGCGATCGTGCTACCGGTGGCTCCTGCCTTCGCCGTCTCGGCACCTGACACGCCGATGCGGGCTCCCGCCTCGCCGGGGGCCGCTTCGACGTATGCCGCTTCCACGCCTGGTGCGTCGCTGTCGGCCGGTGCGGTGGGGGCTGGTGTCGGGTTCGTCGGGAGTGTCCCGTCGGCGGGCGGAGTGCGGCCTGCCACGGGCGGTCCCTCGTCGACGCCCGCGGAGGGGGATCGGGAGAAGGTCGAGTTCACCATCTCCGACCCGCGCATCACCGAGTCGAGCGGGCTGGCGCTCTCGCCGACCCGGGACGGCGTCGTCTACACCCACAACGACAGCGACGCGGGACCGATCTTCTACGCGCTCGGCGACGACGGGAAGACCAAGGCCACCTTCACCCTGCGCGGCGCGCAGGCACGCGACTGGGAGGCGATGGCCGCCGTCAAGGACCCCGCGACGGGACGAGGGGTGTTGTGGCTCGCCGACATCGGCGACAACTTCGACGGCGCCTGGCCCGACATCTCGATCTACAAGGTGGCCGAGCCCGCCACGCTGCGGGACGCCACGCTGCCCGCGGTGCGTTACCGGTTCACCTACGAGGACGGCGGCCACAACGCCGAGGGCATCATGGTCAACCCGAAGACCGGTCAGCTGTTCGTGGTGACCAAGCAGTTCGCGGGGGCGATCTACGAGGCGCCCGAGCGGTTGCGGGCGAACAGGGCCAACATCCTGCGCAGGGTGGGCTCCGCGCCGATCATGGCGACGGATGCCGCCTACGCGCCTGACGGGTCGAGCTTCGTCATCCGTACCTATTTCTCGGCGACGGTGTTCAGCGCACTGGATGAGCAGGTGGCGAAGGTCTCGATGCCGGCGCTGGACCAGGCGGAGTCGATCGCGTACACCAGGGACGGCAAGGCGTTGCTGACGGGGAGCGAGGGGGCGAACAGTCCGGTCTACCGGGTGCCGCTGCCTGCCAAGGCGCTGCCCACCTCGCCGGCGCGGCAGGAGGAGACGTCCGCGTCCGAGGAGAAGGGGGCATCCTCCGAGTCCTCCGAGGAGAAGGGGTCGTCCTTCGGGAAGACGTCGGCTGACGACGAGGCCACGCGCGCGCCGGATGCGGCGAACGCGGATGCTTCGGGCGGGATCGACACCTGGGACATCCTGTTGTGGCTGGCCGTGGCGGTAGTAGCCATCGGGGTCATCACGCTCATCGCGAGGAAGGCCCGCTGAGTCGGGATGCTCAGCCGTACCTGAGTAGCAAGTCGCAAGCGATCATCAAGGGGATGCGGCATTGTTCTCGGCATGCAGGTGAACTGTCCTGATTGTGAGCTTCTCATCGCTGGTCCCGTGGCCGCTTGCCCTCGGTGCGCGTTGCCGTTGGCGGGACCGGTGGCGGTGGAGCTCTGGCAGGTCGACGGGGCGTTGGCGGGGCTCAGGACCCGTGAGGCCGAGCTGCGGGGACGGCGGGAGCACCTGCTCGCGCTCCTTCGCGGCGACCGTGCCCGCCTCCTGGGACGGCAGGACGGTCCGCCGACCCCCGGCACGGCGGCGGGCACTTCCGATCTTGCGGTGACAGCGCCGGGGCCGGGCGCTTCCACGGGCGCGGGCGCCGGTGCTGCTGTCCCAGTGGACACCGGAGCCGATGGCGATGTTGGGGTTCCTGGGGATGCCGGGGTTCCTGCCGACGCGGGGATTCGGGGGGTCGCTGGAGTTCCTTCAGGCGTGGGGATGCCAGAGGGCGCCGCAAGCCCCGCGGGTGTCGGCTCTCCTGCGGCTGCCGGAGGTCCGGCGGGTGTCGACGCTGGTGGTCCTGTAGGTGTGGAGCCCAGCTGGGCTGCTGGTGGCTCGGCCGGTCGTGGGACCGTCGGTGGTTGGGCGGGGGCAGGCGCCGGGGTTGGCGGTCGCGCCGGTGGCGGTGCCGGTGTGGGAGCTGGTGGAGCCGGGCGGGGGGAGGTGTCGCGGAGAACGGCGCAGAACACGCTGCTCATCCTCGGCGGCCTGATGCTGGCCGTGGCCGCGATCGTGTTCACGGTCGTCAGCTGGGGCCACCTTGGCATCGGCGGCAGGGCAGCGATCCTGGCGGGACTGACGGGGGTGACGCTCGCCGTACCGGCGGTGCTGCTCAGACGCGGCCTCAACGCGACCGCGGAGACCATCGGCGTGCTCGGGCTGGCGTTGATGCTGCTCGACGGGTACGCGGCGCGCAGGGTCGGCCTGGTTAGCGGCCTGGACGGATTGGATTACACGGCGGCCACGCTCGTGGTGGTGGCGGCGACGGCCGCGGTCTACGGCAGGGTGCTGCCGTTGAAGGTGCCGCAGCCGCTGGCGGTGGTGCTGCTGCAGGTGCCGTTGCCCCTGCTGTCCCTCGGTCACGGGTACGGCTGGTCGAGCGCCGCGCTGGCCGCCACGGTCGCGCTGGACGCCGCCATCTGGACCTTCGCCACCCGGAGTGTTCGCGTGACGGCGACGGTGTGCCTGGCGTTCACCGGGACGATCGCGTTGCTATGGGCGGGGGTCGCCTCGTTCGGGTTCGACGGGGCGTGGCACGCGGTGGGGCTGGTCATGCTGGCCGCGGTCGGCGGGTACGTCGCGTTCAGGTCGGCGGACATGATCGGCAGGGGCGTCGCGGCGCTCGGCTCGGCTATGGCGCTGGTCGGCGCGGTGGGGGCGTTCGCTTTCCGGCCGCTGCCCGAGGAATGGCGGGTGGTGCCGTACACGCTGGCGGCGCTGGCGGTGACGGCGCTCGCCAGGCTGCTTCCGGTACGGCTGCGCGCCCCCTACGTCTACTCCGGGGCGGGTCTCGCGCTGGTCAGCGGGTTCGCCGTGACGCCGCAGACGTTGATCGTCATGATGGACGCGCCCGTGATGGCCGACGAACTCTGGATCCACGGGCCGCTCGTCATGCTGCGCGCGGCGCCCGTCATCTTCGCGCTGCTGGCGTCCCTGCCGCTGATCGTGGGCAAGGCGCGGTGGGCGGTGCCGGTGTTCGCGGTGGCGGCGGTGTTGGTGGCGCCGGTGGTGTACGGCCTGCCGTACACCGTAGTGGTTGGCGTACAGCTGCTCGTGGCCTTGGGATGCACGTTCGCGGCGGTGCGGTTCGCGCCCGCGCCTTGGGCGTGGCTCGCGGGGTTCGCGGGCGGGTTCGCGGTGCTGTGGTCGCTGGATCAGCGGGCCGTGGCGTACATGGTGTTGGGTGCTCTGCTGGTGGCGTGGGGTGCGCTGTACCGGAGGCCGGCGGCGCTGGTGGGGGCGGCGCTGTCGGGGGCGGGGCTGGTGTGGGTGGCGCTGGACGGCCTCGGGGTTCTTCCTCGGGATGCGGCGGCGACCGGACTCGCGGTGGGTGCGGCGCTGGCGCTGCTCGGCTGGTACGGCACGCGCTGCCCAGCCGTCCCGGCGGGCCCCTTCGCGGGACCTGGCGGCGCCGAGGCTGTTGGGTCGACGGATGCGGGGATGCCGGGTGGTGGCGTTGCGGGGGCGGCGGGGAGTGGGTTCGGGGGGCTCGCTGATTCGTGGGCGGGGCTGGTCGGGCGGGTGATGGCTGCCGTGGCGCTGCTGGTCGTCGGTGACGTGGTGGTGGGGACGCTGGGGGCGTACCTGGGGGTGTTCGAGGCGTGGAGTGGTGCGCCGGTGTTCGCGGGCGGCAGGACGTGGGCGCTGGTCGTGGTGGGTGTGGCGGGGGCGGTGCTCGCGTTGGCGACCAGACCGGCCTTCGGGGTGTTGGTGGGGGCGGTCGTGGTGGCCGCGGTGCCGGTGGCGGTGGCGGTGCCGTACCCGGTGGTGCTGGTTGTGATGGTCGTGGCGGTGGGGCTCGCGGCGGCGGTGGCGGCCGGTGGGCGTGGGGGAGCGGTGGCCCGGTGGACGAGTACGGGGGCCGCGTTGTGGCTCGGGTCGGTGGCGCTCGGGTGGGGGCTGGCGGTGGAGACTGCGACGCTGGCGGTGTTGCCCGCCTTGGCGGCCATCGCGGCGCTGACGGGTCTTCTCTGGGAAGCGCACCCCAGGACTGCGGGTCCGGGGGTCGCGGGCGGCGGCACAGGCGGTCGGCCAGGAGGCATGGGTGCGGGCCATCCCGATGCTGCGGGTCGGCGGGGTCCGGGCCATTCCGAAGGGTTGGGTCATCCCGGCGGTGCGGGTCGGCTCCAGGGTCCGGGCCATTCCGACAGTGCGGGGCGGGTTGAAGGCGCGGGTGCGCTGACGCTGGGTGCGCGGTTCTGGTGGATGGTGTTGGCCGGGGTGCTCGTGGCGGGCGAGGTGGTCGCGGTGGCGGCGTCGTTCGGGGTGCGGGTCGTGGAGGCGTACACGCTGCCGTTCGCGGTGCTGCTGCTGGTCGTCGGGTGGTGGCGGGCGCGGGGCGGGGAGATGTCCTCGTGGCCGGTGTACGCGCCCGGTCTCGCGCTGGCGTTCGGGCCGAGTCTGGTGCAGGAGGCCACACCGCTCAGAGCCCTGCTGCTCGGCGGGGCGGCGCTGGTCGTGACGTTGGCGGGCGCGCGGTGGCGGTTGCAGGCGCCGACCGTCATGGGCGGGATCACCGTGGCGGTGGTGGCGGTGCGGGAGTTGGCGCCGTGGGTGGCCGAGCTGTTCGGCGTCGTGCCGAGGTGGGTGCCGATGGCGCTCGGTGGCCTGCTGCTCGTGGTGGTGGGCGCGACCTACGAGGCGCGCAAGCGCGACATGCGCAGGCTCAGGGACGCCGTCGCGAGGCTGCGGTGAACCAGGGACGATGTCGGGAGGCTGCGGTGAATCGGGTGCTGTCGGGAGGTTGCGGTGACCCCCGTCGCCTACCTCGGCGGTCACCGCGTGCCGCGTAGCTTCGCCGTGAAACCCTCACCGCGCAACGCTCGCTCCACCACGTCGACCGATCGGGCCAGGCGGACCAGGCGCGGGCCCTCTTGGCGGTAGACGTCCAGGACGGCCTCGACGGCGTGCGGTGGCAGGTGACCCTTGAGATCCACCGCCGCGTTCCGATACCCGGCCCTGGCCGCCGCAATGGCCGAGTCGAGATGGCGAAGCGCCATCCTCGCCAGGGCAAGGGGATAACGCCTGAGAACGTCGTGCGCACGGTAGTCGGGCGGCATGCAGTCCAGAAGGAAAGCCACGGCAGAGGTCTCCCAGTCCGGAACGCTGGGCGGACGGACCTCGGGCGGCCACTCCGGCGGGAGATACGTCATACGCTAATCGTACTCAAGTTCGATTCGCGGACACCTCCACTGCCACGCGGGAGAAGGCCAGGCCCTTGGCGGACGCTCCGGGCAGACGGAGACGAGCGGGTCGAGCGACGAAGCCAGGCCCGTGATGACCGGCCACTGAGCGGCGACGGGGTCCCCGTCCGATCTCGCGCGATCGGACGGGATCTCGACGTTCAGGAGGCTAGGGTGCTGCGCCATGATCGAGCCGGACTTCCTGCGCGACACCCGCGCCGCCTATGACGCCATCGCCGCGGACTACGCCGAGCGCAACCATGACGAGCTGGCGAACAAGCCCCTGGACCGGGCGCTGCTCGCCGCCTTCGCCGAACTCGTCCAGGGGCCGGTCGCCGACCTCGGGTGCGGTCACGGTCACGTGACGGCACGCCTGCACGCGTTGGGGCTGAGCGTGTTCGGAGTCGACCTGTCGCCGCGGATGGTCGCGCTGGCCCGGCAAGCGCATCCGGGCCTGCGCTTCGAGCAGGGCTCGATGACGGCGCTGGACCTGCCCGAGGGAGCCCCCGGCGGTATCGTGGCCCTGCACTCGATCATCCACCTCCCGCAGGAGCGGCTGCCGGAGGTGTTCGCCGAGTTCTACCGGGTGCTGGCTCCGGGCGGTCACGTGCTGCTGTCGTTCCAGGTCGGTGATGAGCGGGTGCGCAGGACGGAGGCGTTCGGTCACGCCATCTCGCTCGACCACTACCTGCGGCCACCGGACCGGGTCGCCGAGTTCTTGAGCCGGGCGGGATTTGTCGAGGTCGCCCGGCTGGTGCGCGAGCGCGACGAGAAGAACGAGCGGATCCAACCGGCCTTCCTCCTGGCTCGCAAACCGGCCGAATGATGCGCGATCTTTTCGTCACACGTTCGATGGAGGGGGGAAATCTCCAGGCGCTAGCTTCCTGATCATGCGCGTGTTGGTGACGGGTGCGTCGGGCTTCATCGGTTCCCACGCGGTCGCCGCGTTGCGGGAGGCGGGCCACGAATGCCTCCTTATGGTGAGAAATCCGGAAAAGGCGCGGGCGGTGTTCAAGGTCCCCGGCGTCCTCTACGAGGCGGACATCAGGGACGCGGAAGCCGTACGCCATGCGCTGGAGCAGTGTGACGCCGTCCTGCACGCCGCCGCGGACATGGGTCTCACCGGACGCGACGTCGACCTGCACGGCGCGAACGTCCGCGGGCTGAAGAACGTCCTCGGGCAGGCCGTGGACCTCGGCCTCGATCCGGTCGTGCACCTGTCCACGGTCGCGGTGTTCGTGCCGCCAGGCGAGCCCGTCATCACCGTGGACAGCCCGCTGGCCAGGCCGCGCAACGCGTACGGCATGACCAAGCTGTACGGCGAGCGCTACGCCAGAGACCTGGAAGGCGTGACGATCGTCTACCCCGGCGGCGTCGTCGGCCCTGGCCAGCCGACGCTCGACGGGCTCAACGAGGGATTCAGGGCAGGGCTGCGCCGGGGCTGGCCGATCGTGCCCGGCGGGGTGAGCGTGCTCGACGTCCGCGACCTGGCCGTCGCGCTCGCCCGGTGTTTCACCCCCGGCAGGGGCGCCCGCCGTTATCTTCTGGGCGGACATTTCCTGACCTGGGAGCAGGTGGCGACGCTCTGTGAGGACGTCACGGGACGGCGGGTGCGGCGGTTCAGGATGCCGGGCGCGCTGCTCAGGACGCTGGGCGCCACGCTCGACGGGCTCAGACGCGTCGTCCCGGTCGACCACCCGCTGGCCCGCGACGCCGCCGACTACATGCTGACGCTCGTCCCCACCGACGACGTCCCGACACTGCGCGAGCTGGGCATCACACTGAGACCCGTGGAGAACACCGTGGCGGACACGGTGCGATGGCTCGTCGCTGAAGGACACTTGACCTCATGACAGAGCGGATCGGCGTCATCGGAGCGGGCATCGTCGGCTTGGCCGTCGCCCGGGAGTTGGCGCGCACCAGAGGCGCCGAGGTGACCGTCCTCGAAGGGGAGAACAGGGTCGGAGCCCACCAGACCGGGCACAACAGCGGTGTCGTGCACGCGGGCCTCTACTACCCGCCCGGCTCGCTCAAGGCGACCCTGTGCAGGGAGGGCGTGGCGCTGCTGCGGGCCTACTGCGCCGAGCACGGCCTGCCGTACGAGGAGGTGGGCAAGCTGGTGATCGCCTCCACCGCCGCCGAGCGGCCCGCGCTGCGCGCGCTCGCCGAGCGCGCGAGGGCCAACGGGGTGCCGGGGCTCGCCGAGCTCGACGCGCTGGCACTGCGCGAGGTCGAGCCGCACGCGGTCGGCGTCGCCGCCGTCCACTCGCCGCGGACCGCGATCTGCGACTTCCCCGCCGTCGCGCGCAGGCTCGCGCGGGACGTGGCCGAGCTGGGCGGTTCGGTACGGCTGGCCCACCAGGTCAGGGCGATCCGCGAGAGCGCGAGCAAGGTGGAGGTCCTGGCCGGACGCCGGAAGTTCGCCTTCGACACCGTCGTGGCCTGCGCGGGGCTCGGCACCGACGCGGTCGCCAGGATGGCGGGCGAGCCTGGCGAGGTGCGGATCGTGCCGTTCAAGGGCGAGTACTACGCGCTGTCCGGATCGGCGAAGGACTTCGTGCGCGGCCTGATCTACCCGGTGCCCGACCCGCGCTACCCGTTCCTCGGCGTCCATCTGACCAGGCGGATCGACGGCGAGGTGCTGGTCGGGCCCAACGCGGTCCTCGGCGACGTACGCGCCCTGCTGACCTGGGAGGGCACCCGCAATCTCGCGCGCAGGCACTGGCGCACCGGCCTCAGGGAGCTGTACGGCTCGGCGGTCAAGGGCGCGTTCGCCCGCGCCGCCAGACGCTACGTCCCCGCGATCACCGCAGCCGACCTCGAACCCACGGAGGGCGGCGTGCGCGCCCAGGCGGTGGCCCGCGACGGCGCCATGGTCGACGACTTCGTGATCGACCTTCACGGACGGATCGCGCTGGTGCGCAACGCCCCTTCTCCCGCCGCCACTTCCAGCCTCGCGATCGCTCGGCATATCGCGGGAATTGTCCCAGCACTCGCCCGTTAAGGGCATTCTTAGATGTGATGGCCACTATGGACGCCGTGGAAGCACGCCTGCTGATCGTCGAGGATGAGCCCAACATCCTCGAACTACTCGCCGCGAGCCTCAGGTTCGCGGGTTTCGACGTGTCCACCGCCAAGAACGGGCTCGACGCGGTCACCGCCGTGCAGCGGCACCGCCCCGACCTCATCGTGCTCGACGTGATGCTGCCCGACCTGGACGGGTTCGAGGTCGTGCGCAGGCTGCGCGGCAGCGGGCAGGGCACGCCGGTGGTGTTCCTCACAGCGCGTGACGAGACAGAGGACAAGATTCGCGGGCTCACGATCGGCGGCGACGACTACGTCACCAAGCCGTTCAGCCTGGAGGAGGTGGTGGCCAGGATCCGCGCGGTGCTGCGCCGTACCTCGGGAGATCCGCAGGCGCCGCCGCCCCGGCTCACGTTCGCCGACATCGAGCTGGACGAGGAGAGCCACGAGGTGTGGCGGGGCGGCAGGCCCGTGGCACTGTCGCCGACGGAGTTCAAGCTGCTGCACTACCTCATGGCCAACGCGGGCAGGGTGCTGTCCAAGCCGCAGATCCTCGACCACGTCTGGGACTACGACTTCAGGGGCGAGGTGGGCATCGTCGAGTCGTACGTCTCCGTGCTCCGCCGCAAGATCGACAACAGGGAACCGCGGCTCATCCACACCCTGCGCGGCGTGGGCTACGTGCTGCGCACCCCTCCCGACCCATGACCCTCCGGCTCAAGCTCATCGCCGCGACGCTGCTGCTGCTGGCCTTCGGGCTCACGTTCATCGGCGTGCTGAGCGTCTCCGTCCTGCACAACTACCTCATCGACCGGGTCGACACCCAGATCTCGGTGGTGGCGGCGCGGGCGCTCATCAGGGTCCAGCACAAGGGCGCTCCCGGGCTGAAGAGCCTGGTCCTGGAGCCCGACGCGATCGTCAAGGCGGGCGGTCCGTGGGTCAGCGGCCTCGACGCCGACCACCGGCCGCCGCCTGCCGTACCCACCCCGCCGCCCGCCGTGCCCACGACGGTGCCCGCGATCGCGGGCGACGGCGAGTGGCGGGTGCAGGAGGTGCGCGGAGCGCAGAACGCCGTCGTGCTGATCGCCCTCGACCTGGACGAGGTCACGCAGATCACCCGCAGGCTGGCGCTCATCGAGCTGCTCGGCGGCGGCGGCATCATGCTGATCCTGACCGTTGTCGGCGTCACGACCGTGCGCAAGAGCATGCGCCCGCTGGCCCAGATCGAGCGTACGGCGGAGGCCATCGCGGGCGGCCAGCTCGGCAGAAGGGTGCCGGACGGCAACCCGCGCACCGAGGTGGGACGGCTGGCCCGCGCACTCAACGTCATGCTTGCCCAGATCGAGGCGGCGTTCGCGGCGCGGACCGCCTCGGAGGACGCGGCAGGCAGGTCGGAGGAGCGGATGCGGCGCTTCGTCGCCGACGCCGCCCACGAGCTGCGCACGCCGCTGACCACGATCCGCGGCTTCGCCGAGTACGCCAGGCAGAACCCCGAGGCCGACCCCGCCGAGATGCTCGGCCGCGTCGAGCGCGCGGCGGGCAGGATGAGCCTGCTGGTCGACGACCTGCTGCTGCTGGCCAGGGTGGACCAGCAGCGTCCGCTGCAGATGCGGCCCGTCGACATGCTCGCGCTGGCCGCCGACGCCGTCCACGACGCCCGCATCCTGGCCCCCGAGCGCGGCATCTCGCTGGAGGTCGTCGGCGGCGCCGCCCTCATCGTCTCCGGCGACGAGGTACGGCTGCGCCAGGTCGTCGGCAACCTCATGTCCAACGCGCTCACCCACACGCCCCCCGACACGCCCGTCACGATCAGGGTCGGCGCCACCGGCGACACCGTGTTCCTCGAAGTGGTCGACAAGGGGCCCGGCCTCACCCCCGAGCAGGCCGAGAGGGTCTTCGAGCGCTTCTACCGCGCCGACTCGGCCCGCGCCCGCAGATCGGGCGACGACAGGGGCAGCGGCCTCGGCCTGGCGATCGTCGAGGCGCTGGTCGAGGCGCACGGCGGCAACGTGGTCGTGCACAGCGTGCCGGGCGAGGGCGCGACGTTCAGAGTGGAACTCCCACTCGCCCCTGAGTAACCCTTCAGCTTCTCCTCAGCCTGCTGCGGCACGCTGGCGGATGTGAACACACCTGAGGCGTTGATCCTGGTGGTGGACGACGAGCCGAGCATCCGCGACCTGCTCTCCGCCAGCCTGCGCTTCTCCGGCTTCGAGGTGCTGACCGCGGCCGACGGGCTGGAGGCCGTGGAGATCGCCGAGCGGGCCAGGCCCGACCTGGTGGTGCTCGACGTGATGCTGCCCGACCTCGACGGGTTCGAGGTGGCCAAGCGGCTGGACGCGCCCGTGCTGTTCCTGACCGCGCGGGACGCGGCCGACGACAAGCTGACCGGGCTCGGGCTCGGCTCCGACTACGTCACCAAGCCGTTCAGCCTGGAGGAGGTGCTGGCCAGGGTGCAGGCGGTGCTCCGCCGTACCAGAGGGGAGGTCGGCGACGCGCGCCTGCGGGTGGCCGACCTGGTGCTGGACGAGACGGAGCGCGAGGTGTGGCGCGGCGGCCGGCAGGTGCACCTGTCGCCCACGGAGTACAAGCTGCTGCACTACTTCATGGCCAACGCGGGCAGGGTGCTGTCCAAGGCGCAGATCCTCGACCACGTGTGGAACTACGACTTCGGCGGCGACGCGGGCGTGGTCGAGTCCTACGTGTCGTACCTGCGGCGCAAGGTCGACGACGTGGAGCCGCGGCTCATCCACACGCTGCGCAGCGTCGGCTACGTGCTCAGGGAGCCACCACCCGACTCGTGAGCAAGACGTGCCCTAAATATCCGTCGTGGCGGTCCGACGCGGACGATTCCAGTGACTAGCGTGGATCCATGGACCTCCTCGAGGCGTTGCGTTCGCTGCGGCGCCTGCTCTCCACCGACCTGTTCCCTCTTGCCATCGGTGAGGTGGAGGCCGACCGGCGGGCGCTGCGCGAGCTGAGGGGACAGCTGGACGACTACCTGCTGCCCAGGCTGCTGGCGATCGACGCGCCGCTGCTGGCCGTGGTGGGCGGGTCCACCGGGGCCGGAAAGTCGACGCTGGTCAACTCGCTGATGGGGGCCGACGTCTCCGAGCCGGGCGTGCTGCGGCCCACCACGCTGGCGCCGACGCTGGTGGCCAGCCCCGCCGACACGCCGTGGTTCATGTCCCTGGAGGTCCTGCCGGGACTGCCGCGGGTGACGGGGTCCTCGGGCGACCCCGGCACGCTGCGCGTGGTGACCGTACCGTCCATGCCCCAGGGACTCGCGCTGCTCGACGCGCCCGACATCGACTCGGTCGTGACGGCGAACAGGGAGCTCGCGGCGCAACTGCTCGCCGCGGCCGACCTGTGGCTGTTCGTCACCACCGCCGCCCGCTACGCCGACGAGGTCCCGTGGAGCTTCCTGCGGTCGGCACGCGAACGGAGCACCGCGCTCGCGATCATCCTCGACCGGGTGCCGCCCGACGCCGTCGAGCCCGTCTCCGCCGACCTGGCCCGCCTGCTGGAGGTCAACGGCCTGGCGGGCACGCCGCTGTTCACCGTGCAGGAGGCGGTGCTGCTGACCGAGAAGGGGCGGCTGCACCCCGCCGCCGTCCGGCCGATCAGCGAGTGGCTCGCCGGGCTCGCCGCCTCCTCGGCCGCCAGGGCGCGCGTCGTACGGCAGACGCTCGCGGGCGCGCTGGACAGCCTCGCGAGCAGAGTCCCCGCGCTGGCCTCGGCCGTCGCCCAGCAGCGCAAGGGCGCCGAACGGCTGGCCGAGATAGTCTCCGCCGCCTACTCGGGCGGGATGGCCGACTTCGACGAGGGCATGCGGGACGGCTCGCTGCTGCGCGGCGAGGTGATGGCCAGATGGCAGGACTTCATCGGCACCGGCGACCTCATGCGCTCGCTCGAATCACGCATCGGCTGGCTGCGCGACCGGGTGTCGGCGCTGTTCACCGGACGGCAGGCGCCACAGGCCAGGCTGCGGGTGGCGCTGGAGAGCGGGGTCGCCTCGCTCATCAGGGGATCGGTCGACGGCTCCGCCGAACGGGCACTCGACGGCTGGACGGCGGCGCCCGGCGGCATGGACCTGCTGAACCAGGCGGGGGCGGTCGTGGCGGCCAAGCTGGGGCGGGCCTCGTCCGGGATCGACTACGACGACGTGGTGCGCGGCTGGCAGGGCTACGTCCTCGACCTGGTCAGGGCGGAAGGCGAGGAGAAGCGCACCACGGCGAGGGTGGCGTCGTTCGGGATCAACGGGGCGGGGCTGCTGCTGATGCTCGCCGTCTTCGCCTCCACAGGCGGGCTGACGGGAGTGGAGATCGGCATCGCGGGCGGCACGTCGGTGCTCTCCCAGAAGGTCCTGGAGGCGATCTTCGGAGACCAGGCGGTGCGGACGCTGACCGCCAAGGCGCGGGAAGACCTGCGGGGTCGGGTGAAGGCGCTGCTGGACGCGGAGGCGGCCCGGTTCATGGAGCTGTTGGAGCAGGTGGCGGTGCCGGAGGGGATGGCGGCCGAGCTGGTCGGGGCGGCGGAGGTGGTCCGCGCCCACAAGATGGAGCTGCCCCCGGGCGAGACGGCCTGGCTTCCCGCGGATGAGACCGCCTCCCTGCCACGGGTGCCCGCTTCCGAGCTTCCCGCTGGCGAGACCACCGGACTCCCCTCGGACGAGACCGCCGAGCTTCCGACTGGTGAGACCGCAGGGCTTCCATCTGGGGAGACCGTGGGGCTCACATCGGGTCGTGCTTCCGAGGGCCGCGCTTCCGAGGGCCGCGCTTCCGAGGGCCGCGCTTCCGAGGGCCGCGCTTCCGAGGGCCGCGCTTCCGAGGGCCGCGCTTCCGAGGGTCGTGCTTCCGAGCAATCCGGCGGCGACGGCGATCTGGAGCGGCCGGGTCAGGAGCCGCCTGGTCTGGAGCCGCCGGTTCAGGGGCAGCCGGATTCGGGACGGCCGGATCAGGGACGGCCTGGTTCGGGACGGCCTGGTTCGGAGTGGCCTGGTTCGGGGCGGCCGGAGCAGGGCGCTGCGGGGGAGGGGTCTTGAAGCTGTTGCGGCGTAAGGAGGGCCCGTCGCTGGACGACCGGCTGGCTTGCCTGCTGGAAGCGGCCGAGCTGGCGGAGGGCAGGCTCCCGCCTTCGCTGGTCGCGTCGGCCGTGGAGGTGGCCGAGCGGGCAGGGGTACGGCGCAGCCTCTCGGTCGACCACACGGTCGTCGCGCTCGCCGGGGCGACGGGCAGCGGCAAGTCGTCGCTGTTCAACGCGCTGGCCAGGAGCGCGTGGGCCAGGGTCGGCGTCACCAGGCCGACCACCTCGACCGCCCAGGCCGCGCTGTGGGACGGCACGGGCGCAGGCCCGCTGCTCGACTGGCTGGAGGTGCCGCACCGGCACGAGGTGACCGGTGACCCCCAGGGGCTGGTCCTGCTCGACCTGCCCGACCACGACTCCATCGAGCTGAGCCACCGGCTGGAGGTGGACCGGCTGGTCGAGCTGGTCGACCTGCTGGTGTGGGTGGTGGACCCGCAGAAGTACGCCGACGCGGCCCTGCACGAGCGTTATCTGCGTCCGCTGGCCGAGCACGGCGAGGTGATGGTGGTCGTGCTCAACCAGATCGACCGGCTGCCGTCCGGTGCCGTCGAACGCTGCCTGGCCGACCTGCGTCGCCTGCTCGACGAGGACGGCCTGCACGGCGTGCCCGTGATGGGCGCCTCGGCGCGGACCGGCGCGGGTTTGGCCGAGCTGCGCGGGCTGCTGGAGGAACGGGTGACCGAACGCGCGTCGTGGGCGGCCCGCCTGTCGGCCGACGTGTCCACCGCCGCCGCCCACCTCGCCACCTCGGGCACAGCGGGCACGGCAGGCACAGCGGGCACGGCAGGCACAGCGGGCACGGCGGTCGCGGTGGGTACGGCGGGCTCGACGGCTGCGGCGGGCTCGGGGGGTTTGGCGGGATCGGCAGGCTCCTCGGGCGTGGCGGGCTCCTCGCGTGCGGCGGGTTCGGTGGGAGCGGCGGGTGCGGGGGGCTTGGCCGTATCGGATAGGCGGCGGCTCACGAAGGCGCTGGCCGGGGCGGCGGGGGTGCCGCTGGTGGTGGAGGCGGTGGGCAGGGCTCACACGCACCGGGCGGTGGCCGCGACGGGCTGGCCGGTGACCAGGTGGATGCGCAGGTTCAGGCCCGACCCGCTGCGCAGGCTGGGGCTCGGGAGCGGCGCGAAGGGCGAGGTGGTGGGCCGGTCCTCGCTGCCCGAGGCGTCGGCCGTGCAGCGGGCGCGCATGGAGACCGCGATCAGGGACGTGGGCGAGGCGTCCGCGCGCGACCTGCCCGCGCCGTGGGCCGCTGCCGTACGGCATGCCGCCCGCTCCCGCGAAGGCGAGCTGGCGGCGGCGCTCGACAAGGTGGTGGCGACCGCCTCGGCCGGTGAGGCGCGCAGGCCGCGCTGGTGGGCTGCGGTCGGAGGGCTGCAGTGGCTGGTGTTCGCGGCCACGGTGCTCGGCGGGATCTGGCTCGGCGTGCTGTTCGTGCTGACCTACCTGAGGTTGCCCGAGCCGCCCCTGCCGACGGCCGGCGAGCTGCCGTGGCCGACCGTGCTGCTGATCGGCGGGGCGGTCGCGGGGTTGTTGATCGCGCTGCTCTCCAGGATCGCCGCGGCGCTGGGCGGACGGCGCAGGGCCAGGCGCGTGGCCAAGGCGCTGCGGTCGGGTGTGGCGCGCGTGGGCGATGAGCTGGTGCTGGAACCGGTGAAGGAGGAGCTCGACCGGTACGCCCGCTTCACCGAGGCGCTGCGGATCGCCAGGGCGTAGGTGGGATGCCTGAGGCGGCGCCATGGCGTGAGGCGGGGTGCCTGGGGCGGTGCCGCCTCAGTCGCCCCCGCCTCCGCCCCCGCCACCTCCGTCGCCGCCCCCGCCGCCGCTGTCGCCCCAGCCGCCGGTTGTGTCTCCGCTCATGCTGTCCCAGGGGTAGCGGCCGCCGCTCCTGGTCCTGCGGCGGCTGTGCCGGACGGGTGGCGGGGTGGGGCGGGGCCGGTGGCCGAGCGCGGCCCTGGCTCTGCGGTCGGGCAGCTCGCGCAGACCGTGCAGTGCCACGCCCCAGCCGATGGTCTCGGGCGACGGGCGGGCGGGAGGCTCGCCCGGTGAGTACGCGAGCCGCGCCTCGTCCAGCAGGCGCGAGACTCGTCCCGCGAACCTGCGACCGGCCAGGCTCACGGCGGCCGTCAGCGCGAACACCCCCGTCGCCGACCACGCCAGAACCTCCGCGGGGACGAGGCGCAGGCCCAGCAGCACGAGCGTCCCGGCCAAGCCGAGCGAGGCGACACCGGCGGTGACGGCCAGCAGGCGGCGGGATCGGCGCGTGGCCTGTTCGGTCACCCAGCCCTTGCCGACGAGCCGTTCGATGTCGTCGGCCGTGACGACCTCGTGCGGCAGATGGACTTCCAGCCCGTCGGGGGAGTCGCGGGCCGCCTCGACGATGGTGCTCTCGACCGGTCCCCGCGCCTCGGGGCCCGAAGGGACGACCTGGATGCGCCGGGCGGAGGAGATCGTGACAGTGCCCCTGGCGACCAGCTCGGCGAGCGCGGCGTTGATCACGCGGGTGTGGCCGCCCGCCAGGTAGGCGAGCCGGTCCCTGCCGACGTCGGCGGCGGCCGGGTAGCGTGCCGGCCGTACCCACAGCGCGCCGACGAGGGAGACCAGCGCGAGACCGCAGGACGTGAGGAGTAAGACGAGGTCGATGATCGCCCCCTGTGTCGATGTTCGGAGTGCGCTTCCATCCTGCCCCGATTTTGGCGGCATCGTTGAGCGGTCCTGCACGTTCCTTCGCCTGTCCAACGTTGATCGTCCAGCCGCCGCGGGAGATGGTGAGCTGGTGATTATCGATGTCTGGGCGCAGCCCTCCCTGGGAGAACGGCCCGGCAGGCTGCCCATGCCGGAGATCAGGCGGCTGTTCGAGAAGTCGGGGAGCGCCGACCTGATCGACACGCCCGTCACCCCCGGCGAGCTCGTCGCGCTCATGGACGTGGCCCGGATCGACATGCTCCTGCTGTCGGCGTGGCACCGGCCCGGCGGGTGGGTGATCAGCAACGACGACATCGCGACCTTCACCGCCGCCTACCCCGACCGGTTCGCGGGCCTGGCGGCGGTGAACCTGGCCCATCCCGTCGCGGCCGTGGCGGAGCTGCGCCGCGCGGTGGAGGAGCTGGGGTTCGTCGGGCTGCGGATGGTGCCGTGGCTGTGGGAGCTGCCGCCCGACCACCGGCTCTACTACCCGCTCTACACCACGTGCGTGGAGCTCGGCGTGCCGTTCTGCACGCAGGTGGGGCACACGGGGCCGCTGAAGCCGTCCGAGACGGGACGGCCGGTGCCATACCTGGACCGGATCGCGCTGGACCTGCCCGAGTTGGTGATCGTCGGTGGGCACATCGGCTACCCGTGGACCGACGAGATGATCGGCGTCGCGTGGAAGCACGACAACGTCTACATCGACACCTCCGCCTACCTGCCGCGCTACTACCCGCCGCAGCTGGTGCACTTCATGAACACCTACGGGCGCGGCAAGGTGATGTTCGGGACGAACTGGCCGCAGCTCTCCCACGACCGTGCTCTCGCCCAGGTCGACGAGCTGGACCTGACGGCCGAGGCGCGGGCCGACTTCCTCGGGGACGCCGCCCAACGCGTCTTCAGGCTGGGCGGCGAGGGCTGAGCCCCTGGTCAGGTCAGGCGGGCCACGCCGCCGTCGACGCGCAGGGCGGGCGTGCCGTCCAGCAGGCTGATGTGGGGCTCGTCGTCGCCGAGCCGCCAGTCCTGCACGGGAACGAGGCCGGGACCGATCAGCTCGAACCCGTCGAACAGCCGTGTGACCTGGGCGTGATCGCGGAAGACGGACTGCGCGGGAGACTTGGCCGTCGCCATCTTCAGCTGCGCGATCGCCTCGGGCGCGCTCTCCGCCATCGTGTGGGAGATCACCAGGTGGCTGCCGGGCGCCATGCGCTCCCTGAACGCGGCCACGATCCCGGCGGGGTCCTCCTCGTCCATGACGAAGTGCAGCACCCCGACCATCAGCACCGCGACGGGCTGGTCGAAGTCGATGAGGCCGGTGACGTGCGGGTCGCCGAGGATGTCCTTCGGGCGGCGCAGGTCGGCCTGGATGCTCGCGACGCCGGGGACGTCCGCCAGCAGCACCTGGGCGTGCAGCCGTACGACGGGGTCGTAGTCGACGTAGATCACCCGGCAGGCGGGGCTGACCTCGCGGGCGATCTCATGGACGCTGGGCGAGGTCGGGATGCCGGTGCCCAGGTCGATGAACTGCCGCACGCCCTGCTCGGCCAGGTGTCGCACCGCCCTGGCCAGGAAGATCCGGTTGGCGCGGGCCACCAGCTTCGTGTCCGGCGCGACGGAGAGCAGCATCTCCGCCACGGCGCGGTCGATGGCGAGGTGGTCCTTGCCGCCGAGCAGGTAGTCGTAGACGCGTGCCGAACTCGGCACTGTGGGGTCGATACCCGGAGGAACACGCTCTAACTCGGCCACCCGGCCTCCTTCGCCGCAAACCTGTGCGTCGCCATGCTACTCGGGAGTCCGCGAAAGATCGTTCAATCAGCTCAGCGGGCTGCCGGAGGTGAGGGTGGTGAGCAGCGGGCGCAGGAGCGGGTGGAGGTCGGCACCGCGGCGGACGGCCGCGAAGACACGGCGTTCAGGTCCGGGGATCTGCCGGACGATCACGCTGGACAGGTCGAGGTCGCGCAACGCCAGGCGGGGCACGAGCGCGACGCCCGCACCCGCGCCGACCAGCGCGACGACGGCGCGGAAGTCGTCGGAGGAGTGCGCGAACCCCGGCGTGAACCCCTCCCGCTCACACGCGAACGCGATCACGTCATGGACCGGGTTGCCGGGATAGGGACCGATCCACGGCTCGTCCGCCACCTCCGACAGCGACGAGGCGGGCGCGTGGTCCACGGGGAGCAGCAGGTCGAAGGGCTCGGCGTAGAGCGGCAGGCGGGTCAGGCGCTGGTCGTCGGGCGCCCCGCGATACTCCACCGCGATCGCCAGGTCCGCCTCGTCGTCGAGCAGCATGGTGAGGGCGCGATCGCCCTCGGCGTCCAGGACGCGGATCTGCAACGCGGGAGCGGACACGCGCAGCGCGCTGATGGCGGGGGCGAGCACGGCGCTGATCGCGGTGGCGAACGAGGCGACGGTCACCTCGCCCGCCGAGCCCGTCGTGTAGGCGGCGACCTCGGCCTCCGCGCGTTCGAGCTGGGCCAGGACCTCGTCGGCGTGGGCGAGCATGATGCGGCCCACGGCGGTGAGCCTGATGCCGCGGCCGTCGCGGGCGAACAGGCGGTGGCCCACCTCGTGTTCGAGCGCGCCGAGCTGCTGGGAGACGGCGGACGGCGTGAGGTGCAGCGCGGCGGCCGCCGCGGTCACCGTGCCGTGATCCGCCACCGCGCGCAACGTCCGCAACCGGCGTGTGTCAATCACGCACCCCATTGTGCAGCCGGGCTGCGGCTCCTCTGGTCTCGGCCCCGGCCGGTTTGCGGTCTGTACGGCAAGCACGGGAGTGCGCCTCCGTCTGCCCGTGGTCCCGCCCGTCCAGGGGACGCTCCTCGGGAGCGCGTGGCCGGGCCAGGCAACGACGCTCGTCAACCGGCCTGACGGACCCACGGGTTTGCCGGAGCCGTCACGCCGACGACCTTGACGTGACGGCGATCAGCCGGAGTCCTGCTGGAGCGGCGTGGTGGACGGGCGGTCAGCGGTGACCACGGTGGCCTTGACCCGGCCTGCCGTAACAGATGAATTAAGCGGATCGGGCCGCGATGAACGCGGACACCGCGCGGTCGACGTCGGCGGGCGAGTGGGCGGCCGACAGTTGGACGCGGATGCGGGCCTGGCCGTGCGGGACCACCGGATACGAGAAGCCGATCACGTAGATGCCCTGGTCGAGCAGGCGTTCGGCCATGGCGGACGCCTCGGCGGCGTCGCCGATCATGACGGGCGCGATCGGGTGCTCGCCCGGCAGCACGTCGAACCCCGCCTCGGTCATCTTCGACCGGAACCGCTGCGTGTTGTCGCGCAGCCGCTCCCGCGCCTCGCTGGAGCTCTCCAGCAGGTCGAGGATGCGCAGCGACGCCGACGCGATGACCGGCGCGAGCGAGTTGGAGAACAGGTAGGGGCGTGAGCGCTGCCGCAGCAGCTCGCAGATCTCCGTGCGGGCCGACACGTAGCCGCCGCTCGCCCCGCCGAGGGCCTTGCCGAGCGTGCCGGTGATGATGTCGATCCGGTCGGTGACCCCGTGCAGTTCGGGGGTGCCGCGCCCGGTCGGGCCGACGAAGCCGACCGCGTGGGAGTCGTCGACCATGACCATCGCGCCGTACTGGTCGGCGAGGTCGCAGATCTCCCGCAGCGGAGCGAGGTAGCCGTCCATGGAGAACACGCCGTCGGTCACGATCAGCTTGCGCCGCGCGTCGGACGCCTCCTTGAGCCTGGCCTCGAGCTCGGCCATGTCGCGGTTGGCGTAGCGGTAGCGGCGGGCCTTGGACAGCCTGATGCCGTCGATGATGCTGGCGTGGTTGAGCGCGTCGGAGATCACCGCGTCCTGCGCGTCGAGCAGCGTCTCGAACACGCCGCCGTTGGCGTCGAAGCAGGAGCTGTAGAGGACGGTGTCCTCCATGCCGAGGAAGTCGGAAAGACGCGATTCGAGCTCCTTGTGCACTTCCTGGGTGCCGCAGATGAACCGCACGGAGGCCATGCCGAAGCCCCACCGGTCGAGCGCCTCCTTGGCGGCCTCGATCACCTCGGTGTTGTCGGCCAGGCCGAGGTAGTTGTTGGCGCAGAAGTTCAGCACCTCGCGGCCCGCGACGCCGACCATGGCGTTCTGCGGGGTGGTGATGACGCGTTCGGGCTTGAGCAGCCCTGCCGAGGTGATCTCGTCCAGCGTGGCACGCAGGTCATCCCGCGTCGTTCCGAACATCGCACGCTCCTAAGTCTCGTCTTGAGGGAAGTCTTGCCCCGAAACTCGCACGGCCCCCTCCGTGGTCGTGGGCTGGGGCTTTATGGGTTCTTCGGGGGGCGCCCAGCTCGGCCGGGGTTTGCGGGTGCTTCGGGGCCGCCCAGGGCACGGCGCGGTCCGGGTCGATCCGCCCCGGGCCGTGGTCGCCACCCGGGGCCGATCGGTGCGTACGGCGGGGCGGTCATGCGTGGGCTGAGGCGGCGCTCCAGTCGAGGATGACCTTGCCGGTTCTGCCGCTGGCCGCCGTGTCGAAGGCGGCGTCGAAGTCGCGGTAGGAGAACCTGTCGGTGATCACGGGGGAGAGGTCGAGCCCCTTCTCCAGCAGGACCGACATGTTGTACCAGGTCTCATACATCTCGCGGCCGTAGATGCCCTTGATGGTGATCATCGAGGTGACGACCGTGGCCCAGTCGATGGCGAACTCCTCGGCTGGCAGGCCCAGCATGGCGATCCGGCCGCCGTGGGTCATGTTCGCGATCATGTCGCGCATCGCCTGCGGGTGTCCGGACATCTCCAGGCCCACGTCGAAGCCCTCGCGCATGCCGAGCCGCTTCCAGCCGTCGGCGATGGAGCTCCGCGCGACGTTCAGCGCGAGGCTGACGCCCAGCTTCTCCGCCAGCTCCAGCCGCTCGGGGCTGACGTCGGTGATCACGACGTTGCGCGCCCCGACGTGGGTGGCGACGGCCGCGGCCATCAGGCCGATCGGGCCCGCGCCGGTCACCAGCACGTCTTCACCGACCAGGGGGAACGACAGCGCGGTGTGGACGGCGTTGCCGAACGGGTCGAAGATCGCCGCGATGTCGGGGTCGACGGGGATGCGGTGGACCCAGACGTTCGACGCCGGGAGGGTCACGTATTCGGCGAACGCGCCGTCGCGGTTGACGCCGAGCCCGACGGTGTTGATGCACAGGTGGCGGCGGCCCGCCATGCAGTTGCGGCACTTGCCGCACACGATGTGGCCCTCGCCGCTGACCAGGTCGCCGACCTTGATGTCGTCGATGCCAGGCGCGACCTCGACGACCTCGCCGGAGAACTCGTGCCCGACGACGAGGGGAAGCTTCAGCGTGCTCTTCGCCCAGTCGTCGTATTTGCGGATGTGGAGGTCGGTGCCGCAGATCCCGGTGCGCAGCACCCTGATCTTGACCTCGCCGGGGCCCACCTCGGGCTCGGGCACGTCCACGAGCCAGAGACCAGGCTCGGCATTCTGCTTGACCAGCGCTTTCATGACGGTCGTTTCCCCCTCCTGACAACCTTACGCACTGTGCCGGTGATCACCCCCTGTGTCCATCGAGGTTTTCTTAACGCCTCTGTCAGCGTCGCTACATGATTTATCGAAAGAAGGTTGTCAAAGTAGGATGACCTCCATGAGACAGGTCAGCGGTGACGCGTCCCTCCTGCGGAAGCTGAACTCCGCCGCGCTCCTGCGCGTCATGCGCGGGTCGGGAGACGCGACGCTGACCGAGCTGGCCAGGGCGGCGAGGGTGTCGAGGCCGACGGCCGAGGGCATCGTCGAGGATCTGCTCGCCGAGGGCTGGGCGGAGGAGTGCGAGGAGGAGCAGGGCGACAGGCAGCGCGGCCGTCCCGCCCGCCGCTACAGGTTCCGCGCGTCGGCCGGGCATGTGGTCGGCGTGGGCATCGGCTCGTCCAGCGTCCGCACGATGGCCGCCGATCTCGGCGGCGCCATCCTGGCCTCCTGCAGGGAGCCGCTGCCGCGTGACGCCCCGGTGGCCGACCGGTTGGCCATGGTGCGCGACCTGGTCGTCAGGGCCGCCGCGCAGGCGGGGCGCGAGGTGTCCGAGCTTGTCGCGGTGGGTGTCGGCACCACCGGCGTGGTCGACGGCGAGGGCAGGGTCGTCAAGAGCATCGTGCTGCCCGGCTGGTCGGGGCTGGAACTGCGGGCGGAGCTGGAACGGCGGCTGCCCGCGCCGATCCTCGTCGAGAACGACATGCGGCTGGCCGTGCTGGCCGAACACTGGCGTGGCGCCGCCCAGGGCCGCGACAACGTGGTCTACCTGTTCACCGGTGACCGGCTCGGGCTGGGCTTCCTCATCGGCGGCGTGCCGTACAGAGGGGCGAACGCGGCCTCCGGCGAGATCGGCGTGCAGGCGGGCGACCACTGGTCGGCGTTCAGGCATGTGCTCGACTACGCGATGGCCGCCGAGCCGGGCGAGCTGCGCTCGACGCGGGAGAGCGCGGAGTTCGCCATCGCCAGGGCGCGCGCCGGTGACGCGCAGGCCATGGAGGCGGTGTCGAGGTTCGCCCGCCACCTGGCCGGAGGCCTGGTCAGCATCGTCAACCCGCTCGACCCCGAGATGGTGGTGATCGGCGGGAGCCTGTCCACCGCGGGTGACCTGCTGGTCGGGCCCATCCAGAGCTACCTGGACGAGGCCTGCCTCTACCCGCCCAGGGTCGTGGCGTCGGAGCTGAGCAGCGAGTCGATCACGCTCGGCGCGCTGCGGATGGCGCTCAACCACGCCGACACCGTGCTCTTTTCATAGACGATCTTCGTAAATTGGTCACGGGGCTGTCACGAAGCGATAGCTACCGTGCATCTTCTGCTGCTTCCTGCTTATTTAACCCTGGTTGTTTGCATATTTGCGAGCTAGCCTCCAGTCACTCGATGGATGGAGGCGACACATGATGTGTCGAACGTAGATCTTTTACGTCCCAGGTTGTGCATCCAGCGCCGAATTCCAGGCCGCCTGCCCTCCTTAAGCGGGATCTTGGTGCCCGTTTCAGCGATGTTTACCCTAGAAACTTTCATTAATGGGCGCTAGCCTCACGGCGAACCCGTTCTGACTTGGAGGTGAGACGTGGTCGCATCCACGGCAACCCCCGTGGTGGATGTCCCGGCGGACGTCCGCCCTCAGCGGCGGACCATCCGCGACCGGCTGAAACGCGACGGGACGCTGCTGGCGCTGTGCGTGCCTGGCGTCCTGTACTTCATCGTCTTCTTCTACGTCCCCCTGCTGGGCAACGTGATCGCGTTCAAGGACTACGCGCCGTTCCTCGGCATCTCGGGCAGCCCGTGGGTGGGCCTGGAGAACTTCACGATGCTCCTGTCGGAGCCCGAGTTCTGGTCCGCCGTCAACAACACGCTGCAGATCACCGCGCTGCAGCTCCTGCTGTACTTCCCCGCGCCGATCGCGCTCGCCCTGCTGCTGAACTCCCTGGTCGGCCACCGGATCAAGCGCTTCATCCAGTCGGTCGTCTACCTGCCGCACTTCCTGTCATGGGTCGTCGTGGTCGCGATGTTCCAGCAGGTCATCGGGGGCGCGGGCACCGTCAGCGGGTTCCTGAACTCCCACGGCATCACCATCGGCAACCTGATGTCCGACGCCGACACCTTCACGCTGCTCGTCACCGCCCAGGTGATCTGGAAGGACTGCGGCTGGGGCACGATCATCTTCCTGGCGGCGATCACCGCCATCGACGTTAACCAGTACGAGGCGGCCGCCCTCGACGGCGCCGACTGGAAGCGCCGCCTGTGGCACGTGACGCTGCCCGGCATCCGCTCGGTCATCCTCATGATGCTGATCCTGCGCCTCGGCGACATCCTGTCCGTCGGCTTCGAGCAGATGGTCCTGCAGCGGGAAGCGGTCGGCGCCGGAGCCGCCGAGGTCATCGACACCTACGTCTACTACCACGGCATCCGCGACGGCGACTGGGGCATGAGCACCGCGGCCGGCCTCATGAAGGGTGTCATCGGCGCCGCGCTGATCTACGCGGCCAACAAGCTCGCACACCGCTTCGGAGAGCAGGGGATCTACCGGTGAGGCCGCCATGGATGGAGCGCCCGACGTTCGCGGGGCGCGCGCTGAAGTTCGTCGTCCTCACGGCCATCGTGATCGCCGTGCTGTATCCGTTCGGGCTCGCGCTCGGCACCAGCCTGATGGGGCGTGAGGAGAGCATCGCCAACGGCGGCGCCTACGTGCTCTTCCCCTCCCAGCCGACGTTCGAGGCCTACAGCCTGATCCTGTCGGGCGGCGCGGTCACCAGATCCGTGCTGATCAGCATCGGCATCACGCTCGCCGGCACCGCGCTGAGCCTGCTCTGCACGGTCTTCCTCGGCTACGCGCTCTCGCGCAGGGGCATGCTCGGCGGCAAGCCGATCCTGCTGATGGTGCTGGCCACGTTCCTGTTCACCCCCGGCATGATCCCGAGCTACCTCATGGTCAAGGAGCTCGGCATGATCGACACCTACCAGTCGCTGATCGTGCCCGTCCTGGTCAACGCGTTCAACGTGGTCGTGGTCAGGGCCTTCTTCCAGAACCTGCCGGAGGAGCTGTTCGAGGCGGCCCGCATGGACGGCTGCACCGAGTGGCGCATGATGTGGCGGATCGCGCTCCCGCTGTCGAAGGCCGTGATCGCCGTCGTCGGCCTGTTCTACGCGGTCTCCTACTGGAACACCTTCTTCAACGCGATCCTCTACCTCAACGACCAGTCCATGCACCCCATCCAGGTCGTGCTGCGCCAGTTCATCTTCCGCGGCACCTCCGCCACGGGCTCCGATGTCGCGATCGTGCGCGACCTGCCCGCCGCCTCCGTGCAGATGGCCGTGCTGGTCATCGCGCTGGTGCCGATCCTGCTCGTCTACCCCTTCCTCCAGAAGTACTTCACCAAGGGCGTCCTCACGGGCGCCATCAAGGGCTGAACCGCACCCCTTTCCAGGAGAAACCATGTCCACAACCATGTCCCGCCGCGGCTTCCTCGGACTCGCGCTCGCCGGCGTCACCGTCGCAGGGCTCGCCGCCTGCGGGGGCGAGGGTGGCGGCGCAGCCGGTGTCAAGAAGGGCGGCGCCGAGCTGTCGAAGAAGCTCGCGCTCCCGACCTTCACCGCCGCGAAGATCCCCACGCCCGACCTGCCCATCGACGCGGGTCAGGACCCGGCCTACCTGAAGTACCCGACCGAGCTGGTCAAGTCGGTCACCGCCCCGCCCGGCGACGGCAAGAAGATCACCTCGCTCACCCAGACGTGGGACGTGGCGCCGCCCGCTCCTGGCCAGAACGCCTACCTGCAGGAGCTCAACAAGGCGCTGGGCTCGGAGTGGGCCATGAACATCGTGGTCGGTGACGGCTACCCCGACAAGTTCAACGCGATCATCGCCAGCGACGACCTGCCCGACCTCGTCTGGTTCCCGCCGAACCAGGGCCTTCAGCGGGTGCCCGAGCTGCTGGCCGCCAAGTTCCACGACCTGACGCCCTACCTGAGCGGCGACGCGATCAAGAAGTATCCGAACCTGGCCAACCTCGGCGACGTGGCGTGGAAGTCGGCCGTCACCGACGGCAAGCTGTACGGCGTGGCCGTGACGTACAGCAAGTTCGGCCAGGTCTTCTGCGTCAACCAGGACTACTGGCAGCCGGTCGGTGGCGCCACCTTCACCAGCGCCGACGACTTCATCGCCAAGACCAAGCAGCTGCTCGACATCAAGAAGAACAAGTACCCGCTCGAGCCGTCCTACTACAACCACGTGCACATGTTCAGCCAGTGGTACGGCGCGCCGAACTTGTGGAAGCTCGACGGCGGCAAGCTGACCAACTGGTTCGAGACGGACGAGTACTTCGCCGCGATCGAACTGGCCGTCAAGTGCTTCCAGGCCAACCTGTTCTGGCCCGACCCCGCGCTGCCCACCATCAAGGACAAGGTGGCCAACGGCCAGATCGGCGCCTACGTCGAGTCCTTCCCCGGCTTCCTCAACGACGCCAGGAGCCAGAAGTACAACCTCGGCGCGGTCGCGCCGTTCGCCGCGACCCCCTCCTCCAAGCCGGTCTTCAACGCGGCCCTCGGCTCCGTCGGTTTCACCGCGATCAGCAACAAGGTCGACAAGGCGCGCATCGAGACGCTGCTCGGCGTGCTCAACTACCTGGCCGCGCCGTTCGGCACCGAGGAGTACCAGCTCGTCAACTTCGGCGTCGAGGGCACGCACTTCACCAAGAAGGACGGCGACCTCACCTTCACCGACAAGGGCGCGGCCGAGGTGCCCACCACCTGGCAGCCGCTCTCCTTCGTGATGAACGCTCCCTCCGCGCTGTTCCTGCCCGGACAGCCCGAGCGCACCAAGCTCATCCACGACTTCCAGACCAAGGTCGCGCCGATGCTCCAGCCGCGCATCACGACGGGCCACTTCTCCGACACCTACACGCAGAAGAGCGGCGAGCTGCATCTGATGAGCAAGGACATGATCGACGACCTTGTCACCGGCCGTAAGCCGCTGTCGGAGTGGAAGAGCTTCGTCAAGAAGTACATGGACAAGGGCGGCAGTGCGATGAAGGCCGAGTATGAGGCCTCTCTCGCCAAGGGCTGAGCCCTCGCCGTACACCTAGGAAAGGACAGAAGTGGAAGACCTGCGCATCGGAGTCATCGGCCTCGGGCTGCGAACCAGCCTGGCGCTGTCGGCGCACCGGCCCGGCAAGGGGTCGGTCGTGGCCGCGCTGTGCGACTCCGACCCGGCAGTGCTCAAGCGTCAGGCGGGGCGCTTCGAGGCGGAGATCCTCACCGAGGACTACCGCGAGCTGCTGGACAGGAAGGACCTCGACGCCGTCATCGTGATGACGCCCGACGACACCCACGAGCGCATCGCCGTCGAGGCCCTGGAGGCGGGCAAGGCCGTCTACCTGGAAAAGCCGCTGCACATCACGGTCGAAGGCTGCGACAACATCCTGCGCACCGCGAAGCGGACAGGGACCAGGCTGTACGTGGGGCACAACATGCGCCACATGGGCGTGGTCCGCCTGATGCGCGACATCATCCAGAAGGGCGTCATCGGCGAGCCGAAGACCATCTGGGTGCGTCACTTCGTGTCCTACGGCGGCGACTACTACTTCAAGGACTGGCACGCCGACCGCACCCGCACCACCGGCCTGCTGCTGCAGAAGGCCGCGCACGACCTGGACGTCATCCACTGGCTCGCCGACGGCTACACCACCAGGGTCAACGCGTTCGGCGACCTGATGCTCTACGGCGACCTGCCGCGGCGCGCGCCCGGCACTCCCCGGCCCGACAACTGGCTGAAGGAGTACGAGTGGCCGCCCACCGAGCGGAAGAACCTCCACCACGTCGTCGACGTGGAGGACGTGTCGGTCATGAACATGCGGCTCGACAACGGGATCATCGCCGCCTACCAGCAGTGCCACTTCAGCCCCGACTACGTGCGCAACTACACGGTCATCGGGACCGAGGGCAGGCTGGAGAACTTCGGCGACGGCCCCGGCGACACGGTGAAGGTGTGGAACACCGGCCCGTCGTCCTACCGCGACGACTGCGACATCGCCTACCAGGTGCCTGACGCGAAGGGCTCGCACGGCGGCGCCGACACCGGGATCATCGGCGAGTTCAACAGGTTCGTGCGGGAGGGCGGCGTCACCGACACCTCACCGGTGGCCGCCCGCATGAGCGTGGCCGCCGGCTACATGGCCACGATGTCGCTGCGGGACGGCGGCATGCCGTACGACGTGCCGCCGCTCGACCCGGAGCTGATCGCCTACTTCGACCGCGGCCAGGTCTGACCCTGACGGTTCGGCGAGAGCGCGGGCACCTCCGCCCGCGCTCTTACACTCATCCATGAAACTATCATTCATGTTAGTAACATCGATGAGAGTATGTGATGGTGGAATTCATCGGTCGAACGCAGGAGCTGGCTCTCCTGCGTCGTCACCTTGAGCGCGTCCAGGTCGGTGGTGAGCATCCCGGGCAGTGCTTGATCATGCGCGGACGGCGCCGCGTGGGCAAATCGCGATTGGTCGAGCAGTTCACCCTGACCGCGGATGCGCCGGTCCTCTACTACACCGCCACTGGCGTCCAGGTAGATCAGGAACTGGCCCAGTTCCGCCGTGACGTGGCAGCTTCCACGCTCCCTGGCCGCGACCTGGTTTCCAAGACGCCACTGGACACGTGGGATGGCGCGTTTCATCTTTTGAGCCAGATCCTGCCCGACGACAGGGCGACCATCGTGGTGATCGATGAGCTTCCCTACCTCGCACAGGCGGATTCCGGGTTCGAGGGGACGCTGCAGCGAGCATGGGACCGCTACCTAGAACGCAAACCTGTCCTGCTGATCCTCATCGGTTCGGACCTGTCGGTGATGGAAGCCCTCACCACCTATGGCCGGCCGTTCTACCAGCGAGGCAGGGAGATGAAGGTCGGCCCCCTGACCCCAAGGGAGGTTGGGTGGATGACCGAGCTTCCAGCGGCGCAGGCTTTCGACGCCTGGCTGGTGACCGGGGGCCTGCCCCTGATCTGCGCCTGCTGGCTGCCTGGGGAGGACTTGTGGACATTCATCGAGCGTGAACTGCGCGATCCCACCTCGCCCTTGCTCGTGTCCGCGGAACGAGCTCTGGCAGCGGAATTCCCCAGGCAGGCCATCGCCAAGGAGGTCCTCGGAGTCATCGGGTCGGGCGAAAGGACCTTCACCAACATTTCGCGCGCGTCGGGCGGTCTGTCGGCGGCAACCGCCACCCGTTCTCTTGAGCTGCTCACGAGGAAGCGCATGGTGGTCGCGGAGCTTCCGCTTGGGCTGCGCCCGCCCAAGGAGAAGAGGTATCGGGTCGCCGACCCCTACCTGCGTTTCTGGGCGCGCTTTCTGGAGCCCGCGCTTCCCTTGCTGGAACGCGACAGGTCGGACGTGGTGGTCCGCCGGATACGGGACGGCTGGACCTCATGGCGCGGGCGGGCCGTGGAGCCGGTCGTTCGCGAGGCGCTGGCCAGGTTGCTGCCTGACGACCGGTTTCCGCACGTCGCGGAGGTGGGTGCGTACTGGACTCGGGCGAACGACGTGGAGATCGACCTGGTGGGCGCGGACCGGGGGCCGATCGCCAAGCGACTGTCGTTCGCCGGGTCCATCAAATGGCTCGAAGATCGGCCCTTCGACAACCATGACCTTGTCGCGCTCGCTCGTGCGCAGGGAGCCATCGCGGGAGCCGAGGCTCTGCCCATGGTCGCGGTATCCAGATCGGGCGTGACCGTCGGGGGCCTGGCGGCTCACTACGGGCCTGATGACCTCATACAGGCGTGGGGCTGATCGGGCAGCTATCCGTGGAGAGCGCCGTCCCCGGCTTCACGATCGATCCTTCGCGGGTGAAGGAGGGGCAGACGGCGGTGCTGGAGTTCAGCGTCCGCGAGGACACCGACATGACGGTCGCCGGGATCTGGACGGGTGTCTCCGCCGGGCCGGTCGCTGAGTGCGCGCTGGTCGACGACCCGAACGGCTTCCTCGGACCTGACGTCGACGCGGGGCACGACGTCTTCCTGCAGGGCAAGGGCTGACCGGAGCAGGGGCCGCCGGTGCGGCCCCTGTCCTCGTTCAGGCCTCCTGACGGTTCTTCTCCAGGTCGGGGAAGGGAGAGGGCTCGGGGATGTGGGGCGGTAGCTGGCGCGGACCCGAGGTGGTCTCCGCCTCGCGGGCGTCGGCGACGGCCTCGGCGGCCGCCTCGGACGCGCGCGCGATCTCCGCCTCCGCCTCTGAGATGTCGGCGGACGGCATGCGCGTGGCCGCGGACGGCGGCAGGGCCTCGGTGAACGCCTTCGAGACGCCTTGCAGGGCCGAGGTCACCTCGCTGGGAATGACCCAGAACGTGTTGCCCTCACCCTGGGCGAGCTGCGGCAGCACCTGGAGGTACTGGTAGGCGAGCAGCTTGGGGTCGGGGTCGTTACGGTGGACGGCCTGGAACACCTGGTCGATCGCCCGCGACTGACCCTCGGCCTTGAGGATGGCGGCGGTGCGCTCGCCCTCGGCGCGTAGGATCGCGCCCTGCTTGTCGCCCTCGGCCGTCAGGATCTGCGACTGCCGCTGCCCCTCGGCGCTCAGGATGGCGGCGCGCTTGTCCCGCTCGGCGCGCATCTGCTTCTCCATCGCGTCCTTGATCGTCTTGGGCGGGTCGATCGCCTTGATCTCCACCCGGTTGACGCGCAGCCCCCACTTGCCCGTGGCCTCGTCGAGGACGCCGCGCAGCTGGCTGTTGATGGTGTCGCGGGAGGTGAGCGTCTTCTCCAGGTCCATGGAGCCGACGACGTTGCGCAGCGTGGTGACGGTGAGCTGCTCCACCGCCTGGATGTAGTTGGCGATCTCGTAGGCGGCCGCGCGCGGGTCGGTGACCTGGAAGTAGAGGACGGTGTCGATCTCGACGACCAGGTTGTCCTCGGTGATGACGGGCTGCGGCCGGAACGAGACGACCTGCTCACGCAGGTCGATCATCGGGTAGACGCGGTCGATGTAGGGGATCACGAAGTTCAGGCCAGGCTTCAGCGTGCGGTGGTAGCGGCCCAGACGCTCCACGTTGCGCGCGCGGGCCTGGGGCACAATCCGAACGGCACGCAGCACGGTGAACACCGCGAACAACGCGACGACCAGTCCCGCGATGAGTAGCGCCATATGATCACTCCCGAGGGTAGACGAGGGCGGTTGCCCCCTCGATCTCGATGACGTCGACGGTCGCTCCGGCCGGGATCACCACCGTGTCGTCGTAGGCCCGCGCCGTCCACTCCTCCCCGCCGATGCGGACCAGGCCCGAACGGCCGGTCACCTCGCTGACGACGTAGGCGGACTTGCCCACCAGCGCCTCGACGCCGAAGCGCTGGTGCGGGGGCTGGCGGATGCTTCGCATGGCGATCGGCCTGACCACCAGCAGGCCCGCGGCCGAGGCGAGGGTGAACACGAGGAGCTGGAGGGGTATCGGCAGCCCGAGGGCCGCCACCAGCGAGGTGAGCAGAGCGGCGGCGCCCAGCAGGCCGAGCGCCGCGGTGAGGGAGAAGATCTCGGCCACGCCGAGCACGACGGCGAGGATTATCCAGATGACCCAATCATCCATACTCCGGCCCTCCTGGAAGGAGAACGGGCCCGTGTCCCGACGAGGTTTCCCCCTCTACCGTAATCCCCCGATTACCGGCATGGCAGCCTCCACAAGCCCCGAGATAGGGGACTTGCCGGGTGGACGCGGGATGCGGGGTGGTCCGGCCCGGTCGTCAGGGGTCGTGGAGGGCGCTGCCCTTGATCCACCGTTCCCAGGGCAGTTGCCAGTAGCCCCACCCGTTGTGCCACTCCAGCTCGCGGGACGTCCCGACGATCGTGACGGGGTCGCCGCGCAGTGACGTCGCGTAGAACCAGGCCGCCTGGTCGGGCCGGGCGTTGACGCATCCGTGGCTGACGTTGAACCGCCCCTGGGCCCAGACGTTGTCCTTGGCGTGGACGTACTCGCCGCTGTTGGAGATCCGCACCGCGTGGTCGATCAGCAGGTCGTAGAAGCCAGGGTCGCCCTTCTCCCGTCCTGGAGAGACCATCCTGACCGGGTTGCCCTTCTCCATGGTCAGGTGGACGCCGCTGGTCGTGGTGTACTCGCGGGTCGTGGCGTTGCCCGCGCTGATGGCCATCCGCTGCACGACCTGGCCGTCGCGGCGCACGACCATCTGGTGGCTGACGGTGTCGACGGTGCTCGACTGCTTACGCCCGACGGTGAAGGCGAGCGCGTGGTCGGCGGTGCCGTACACGCCGGGGGCGGATCTGACGCCCGCGAGGTGGGCGGTGACCGCGACCTGCTGCCTGGCCGGCCAGTAGTGCCTGGTGCGGTAGACGGCCTCGGTATCGCTCACCCACCGCCACGCCCCCTGGAGCGGTTTGGTGGCGCGCACCTCCAGGGCACGCTCGACGGCGGCCTTGTCCCTGATGGGGGTGTCGAAGGTGACGACGATGGGCATGCCGACGCCGACGGTCTCGCCGGGCGTCGGTGAGACGGAGCGCACCTTGAACGTGTGCTGGGCCGCCCGGGTGCGGAAGCGTCCCACGGCCCGCGTGGTGGGACCGCCGGGCACCGTCGCGCTGGCGGTCACGGCGTGTTCGACGCCGGGCGGAAGGGTCCAGGTCGAGCGCCAGACGGTGCCCGTCGCGTCGAGTGTGCCGGGGATCGGGGTGCCGCCGGCGTGGACCGAGACCCTGCCGAGTTTGCCGCCCCTGGCCCTGACGACCAGACCCTTGTCGGGCCTGGCGTCGAGATCGTCGAAGGCGGGCGAGACGGCGATCACCGGCGCGGGAGGCGGGGGTGCCTGCGCCGTCACCGGGGCGCAGCCACCGACCAGCAGCCCGCAGACCAGCAGGCCGCCGAGCCACAGCGCCAAGCCGCCAAGCCGTAGTCCGGCAAGCCGCTGCCCGCCGAGCGGCGGGCCGACGAGCAGCGGGAGGGCGTGCCGCATCTGACTCCTTCACTCCGGGGGAAGCCCCAGAAGTGTAGCGAGGAGTATACGGTCAAGCACGTTGGGTGATGGTGCCTGACACTTCGCCCAAACTGATGTCTCCCGCCGTGGCGCGGATCGTGACGGTGTCCCCGTCCTCCAAGAACGTCCTGATCTGTCCTTCGCCCAGCTTGAGGGGTTCCGTCCCGTTCCACGTGAGCTCGATGAACGACCCCCGCGTGTCAGGGCTGTCCCCGGAGATTGTGCCGCTGGCGAACAGATCGCCCGTCCTCAGCGTCGCGCCGTTCACCGTCATGTGGGAGAGCATCTGGTCGGGCGTCCAGTACATGTTCCGGTACGGCGGCCGCGAGACGACCTCGCCGTTCAGCTCGACCTCCAGCGCGATGTCCAGCCCCCAGTCGCCCTCCCGCGACAGGTACGGCAGCGGCGCGGGCTCCTGCGCCCGTCCCGGGACCCTGGGCAGCGCCTCCAGCGGCGTCACCCACGGCGAGATCGAGGTCGCGAACGACTTGCCGAGGAAGGGGCCGAGCGGTACGTACTCCCACGCCTGGATGTCGCGCGCGCTCCAGTCGTTGACCAGCGTCACTCCGAAGACCCGCTCCTCGAAGGAGGCCCCGTCAGGCGAGCCCACGACGAAGCCCAGCTCGGCCTCGATGTCCAGCTTCGCGGTCGGCCCGAACCTGCCCGCGCCGAGCTGGCCGTTCGGGCGGGCGACGGGGGTGCCGGACACGACGACGGTGCCCGCGCGGCCGTGGTAGCCGACGGGCAGGTGCCGCCAGTTCGGCTTCAGCGGCTCCTCGTCGGGGCGGAACATCCTGCCCAGGTTCGACGCGTGCTCGATCGAGCAGTAGAAGTCGACGTAGTCGGCCACCTCGAACGGCAGGTGGAGCGTCACCTGGTCGAGGGGCACCAGGTGGGCCTCGGCGACGGACCTGTCGGTCGACAGCTTGTTGACGATCAACGCGCGGGTGTCCCGCCAGGCCCGGTGGCCGCGCGCCATGAAGGCGTTCAGCGACCCGGTGGCGAACACCTCGTCGTGCAGGGCGGCGGCCAGGTCGAGGACGGCGTCGCCGTACCGCACGCCGACGCGGGGCGGCCGGCCCGACTGCGAGAAGACCCCGTAGGGCAGGTTGTCGAGTCCCCAGCTCATCAAGCGTCCAATCCGAGGGTCTTCAGGTCGTCGAGTGGCGCGGTGGTGCTGCACGAGCCGTAGCTGACCAGGATGTTCCTGGCCTTCACCGCGGTCTCCTCGGGTATGGCCTGCGCCTGCCGTACGAGATCGCCCACGTCGGTGGAGGCGAGCACCCGCATCGGGTCGCGCTTCTCGATGGCCGCGCAGACGGCCAGGACGAGGTTGAGGAAGCCGTGCCGGTCGACGCCGAGCGACGGGTCGAAGTGGCGGACGGCGTGGTGGAGCCCGGCGGTGGCCTTGAACGGCTGGTCGCGCTCGACGCAGTGGGTGATGAACTCGGCCAGTTCGGCGACCGAGGGGAAGGCGTCGGCGGTCATGCCGCCGCATCGGACTTTGAGACTCACCCCGTGCGGCACGTGCGGGATGTGCTTGGGGTGGACCTCGACGAACAGCCTGACGTGCTCGGGCACCGGCACGATCTCGCGGCTCTCGACGAAGTCGACCGGCAGGTCGGAGAAGTCGGGAACGGTCTCGGTGTCGACGATCAGCCCGATCAGCCGCGGCTGCTGGGCCTGCCTGCGCAGGCCGTCGAGGCGGCTGGCCGGGCAGAGGAAGCGGTGGGTCAGCACGGTGCTGCCCGAGTCCAGATCGCGCTGGTGGCGGGCCACCGCCTCGTCCATGTGCAGGGAGGTGGGCGGGAACAGCCCCGCGTCGTCGATCAGCGCGAAGAAGAGCGTCGTCTTCAGCGGCGGGGTGCCGCACTCGAGGGCGCTCATCGGGCCCAGGTCCAGGCGTAGCCGGGGTCCTCGCAGGCCAGCGCGCCGTCGCCGAGGTCGAGCGGGCGGAAGGTGTCGACCATGACGGCCATCTCGCTGGTGTGGGTGGCGCCCGCGGCGATCACCGCCTCGACCGCGCCGGGCTGCGGCCCATGGGTGAAGCCCGCGGGATGCAGGGAGATGGAGCCGACATCGATGCCCGAACCCGCCCTCGCGGAGTAGTCGCCGCCCACGTAGAACATGAACTCGTCGGAGTCGACGTTGTGGTGGTTGTAGGGGATCGGCACCGCCTCGGGGTGGAAGTCGAGCGGGCGCGGCATGAACGAGCAGACCACGAAGCCGGGACCCTCGAAGGTCTGGTGGACCGGCGGCGGCGCGTGCGTCTTCTTCACCACCGGCTCGAAGTCCTCGATGTTGAAGGCGTAAGGGTAGAGGTATCCGTCCCATCCGACGACGTCGAAGGGGTGGTTGCGGTAGGTCAGCCTGGTGAGCCCGCCGCGGGTGCGCACCAGGACGGGGACCTCCTCGCCCTCCTCGATCAGCGGCTCCTGCGGCGTCCGCAGGTCACGCTCGCAGTAGGGGGCGTGCTCGAGGAACTGGCCGTCCTTCGACAGGTAGCGCTTGGGCGGCCTGATGTGCCCGGACGCCTCGATGACCAACGCGTTCACCTGGCCCGACGGCACCCAGCGGTGGATCGTGCCGGTGGGGATCACGACGTAGTCGCCCTCTCCGGCCTCGATGGCGCCGTACGTCGACTCGAAGCGGACGTTGCCCCGCTGGATGTAGACGCACTCGTCGCCCTTGGAGTTGCGGTACAGCTCGCTGGGCTGGTCGGTCGTGGCGTACGACAATCGGACGTCGTTGTTGGCCGACAGCAGGATCCGCCCGTTGACCAGGTCGCCCGCGCTCGTCAGGTCCTGGGTGCGGAAGTGGCGCGGGGAGAGCGGCAGGTTGGGAGAGGTGGTCAGGGGGAGCGGCGACTCGACCGCCTCGGCCTTGATGATCGCCGTCGGCAGGTAGCGGTGGTACAGCAGTGAGGAGTCGGAGGAGAAGCCCTCCTCGCCCATCAACTCCTCGGCGTACAGTCCGCCGTCTGGGCGCTTGAACTGCACGTGGCGCTTGCGCGGGATCTCGCCCACCTGGCGGTAGTACGGCATCGCAACTCCGTCCGTTAATCGGACAATTGTGTCCTCTATCCGTATTCAAGGTGCTTTATCGGACGCCGGATGTCAACCAAGCGCGACGGTGAGCTCCTGGGCGGCCTGCACCACCTGGGGTCCTACCTCCTCCTCCAGCGGCCCGAACGTCACCACGCCCACCGACGCCTCCAGCCACGGCAGCCCTGTGACCGGGGCGGCGACGCCGCGCGCGCCCTCCTGCAACTGCCCCTCCGTGACGAGATAACCGCTCTCGCCCGAACGCATCGCCAGGATCGCCTGCCCCGCCGCGCCCTTGCTGAGCGGATGCCGCGCGCCCTCCCGGTAGGCGACGTGCATGTTCGTCCACGAGGGCTCCACCACGGCCACGGCCAGGCCGTCGTCGCCCTCGGCCACCGTGAGGTGCGCGGTCGCGCCGACGTGCTCGGCCAGCCTGCGCAGCGTCGGCAGCGCCGCCGCCCTCAGCAGCGGCTGTACGGCCTGGGCCAGCACCAGCACGCCGTACCCGAGGTGGACCCTGCCCTCACGGTCGCGCCGGACGAACCCCTCGTTCTGCAGCGAGGTCAGCAACCGGTAGACCACGGGACGGCTCAGCGAGAGCTGGGCCGCGAGCTCGGTCGGCGTGCGCCCGCCATGGCCGTCGGCGAGCAGTCTGAGGAGATGGAGCCCGCGTTCGAGCGTCTGGGCGGATTCAGCCATGTCCTGATTATGTCCGTGTGCGACGAGTGTGACGCTGAGCGGCAAAGGGGTAGTAATCGGTCATGCAGTTGAAATGGCTGGCGCTCGCGGCCATCGTCGCCCTGTGCGCGGCCATGCCACTGCTTCCCACCATAGGCACGCACTCCATCTCCATGATCCGCGACACCCCGGTGGTCAGGAACGTCAACCAGCCCGACCTGCTCGTCGACAACGTCTTCAACCTCACCGAGGGGGTCGTGGTCGACGAGCGGCTGCTGACCACCGACCACGTGCAGCGTTTCGAGCGCGCCCAGGTCGCCCCCGGCGTCGGCGTCTCCGAGCTCGGCTTCCTGTACGGCAGGCCGACCAGGCCCGGCACCTACACCGCCATGGTCACCATGTGCCAAGCAGACAAGTGCACGGCCGAACCGATCACCGTCATCGTGCACGAGCGGACATCGTGGTGGCCCAGCCAGCTCACCTTCCCCGGCAGGGTCGACGAGATGATCGAGGGCCAGATCGAGATCGAGGGCGGCCCACCAGGAGTGCTGCCGACCTTCACCGTCATCGACCCCCGCCAGCTCCCGCCGGGCGTCTCGATCGGGCCCGACGGGCACGTCGGCGGGGTGCCGAAGCGGGCGGGCGCCTACGACGTGCCGGTGCGGGTGTGCGTGGCCAACGACTGCTCGGGCGTGGCCATCCGCATCATCATCGCCTAGCGCCGGTTGTCACGCTGGTGACAAGACCGGATGCGGAATGTGCAGGCCTTTGGCAAGAATCACAGGGCTTTCTGCCGTAATTTGCTAGGTCCCTGTCAGCGGCGAGGGGACTTTCGGCGTGGACGTTCTGATCGGCCGGGTCGCGCGATGGGCGCGGGAGATCCCCGACGCGCCCGCCTACACCTTCGTCGATTACCTGGGCGCCGACTCCCAGGGTGGCGGGCGCGAGCACACGCTGACGTGGCGGCAGGTCGACCTCAAGGCGCGGGCGCTGGCCGTACGGCTGCGCGAGGTCTGCGCGCCCGGCGACCGGGCGGCGATCCTCGCGCCGCAGAGCCTGGAGTACGTGGTGGCGCTGCTCGGCGCCATGTACGCCCGCGTCGTGGCGGTGCCGCTGTTCTCGCCAGGGCTGCCCGGCCACGCCGAGCGGCTGGCCCTCGCCTACGCCGACGCCGACCCGGTGGTCGTGCTGACGACCAGCACCAGCGCCGCCATGGCCGACCTGCCGCCCGCCAAGGCCGTCATCGCCGTGGACACCGTCTCCGACCTGCTCGCCGACGAGTGGGAGGACGAGCCGATCGGCCCCGACGACCTCGCCTACCTGCAGTACACCTCGGGCTCGACCAGGTCGCCCGCGGGCGTGGAGATCTCGCACGGCAACGTCGGCGCCAACGCCGCCCAGCTGTGGGAGGCATTCGGCGCCAGGCCGCGCACCTCGGTGGCCGCGCTGTGGCTGCCGCTCTTCCACGACATGGGGCTGATCGCGATCATGGCGTGCCCGATCGTCGGTGGGAACCGCGCGGTGTTCATGGACCCGGTGGCGTTCGTCATGAAGCCGACGCGGTGGATGCGGCTGCTGTCAGGGCACCCGGACGTCTACACCGGCGGGCCGAACTTCGCCTTCGAGTACACCGCCGCCAGGGCCACCGACCCGGCCGACCTCGAAGGGCTCGACCTGTCGGGGGTCAGGGTCATGCTCAACGGGGCCGAGCCGGTACGGCCGTCGACGATCTCCCACTTCGCGTCCGTCTTCGGTCCATACGGCCTGCGCCCCGAGGCCCACACCCCCGGCTACGGCCTGGCCGAGGCGACGGTCTTCGTCGCGGCGGGCTCGACCGACGCTCCTCCGCTGGTCACCGACTTCGACAGGGACGCGCTGGCGCAGGGGCGGGCCGTGCCGTACCGAGGAGAGGGACACGTCAGCACGCTCGTCTCCTGCGGCAGGCCGACAGGGCAGCAACTGCGGATCGACTCGCCCGGTGACGGCCAGGTGGGGGAGATCCAGGTGCGGGGACCGAACGTGGCCCGCGCCTACTGGCGCGACCCCGAGCGCACCGCCGAGGTCTTCGCCGACGGATGGCTGCGCACCGGCGACCTCGGGGTGATCCACGACGGCGAGCTCTACATCACCGGGCGGATCAAGGACCTGGTGATCGTGGACGGGCGCAACCACTACCCGCAGGACATCGAGGCGACCGTCCAGGAGGCCTCCGACGGCGTGCGCAAGGGGCACGTGGCCGCGTTCGCGGTGGCGGGCGCCGAGACCGAGCGGCTCGTCGTCGTGGCCGAGTGGTCGCGGCTCGCCCGCGACGAGGACAGCGTGATCAGTGAGATCCGTGCCGCGATCTCCCGCGAGCACAAGGTGGCGGCGCAGGTCGTGCTGGTGGCGGCGGGCGCCGTGCCGCGCACCTCCAGCGGGAAGATCGCCCGGCGGGCCTGCCAGCGGGCCTACCTGGAGGGCGCGTTTGTTTGAGTCGCTGGGCCGGTTCGTCTACCGCGGCCGCTGGACGCTCCTCGTCCTGAGCGTGGCCGTCGCGGCGGCCGTCGCGCCCTTCGGCATGGAGCTGTTCGGGCGGATGGCCGACGGCGGGTTCGAGGACCCCGCGGCCGAGTCGACCACGGCGGCGACCTGGAACGACGACTGGTACAGCGGCGACTCGCCCGACGTGGTGGTGCTCTACGCCCATCCCACGGTGACGGTCCGCGACAAGCGGTACAAGAAGGCCGTCCACGACTCGCTGCGCCGCCTGCCGTCCACCCACGTGCGGCGGATGGCGACCTACTGGACCACCCACGCCGACACGATGATCTCGCGGGACTCGCGCTCCACCTACGCGCTGATCACCCTCAAGGGCGACAAGCAGCGCGCCTACGCCGCCATCGAGCAGAAGCTGCGGACCGTCCAGGGGCTCACCGTCAAGATCGGCGGATCCGTGCCGCTGCTCGACGACCTCAACACGCAGACGGGCGCCGACCTGGCCAGGGCCGAGGCGATCTCCATGCCGGTCCTGCTCGTGCTGCTCGTGCTGGTCTTCGGCAGCCTCGTCGCCGCGGGCCTGCCGCTGCTGGTCGGGCTGCTGTCGGTGCTCGGCGCGCTGGTGCTGCTGCGGCTGCTGACCGAGGTCACCGACGTGTCGGTGTTCTCGCTGAACGTCGTCACCATGCTCGGGCTCGGCCTGGCGATCGACTACTCCCTGTTCGTGCTCAGCGCCTTCCGCGAGGAGATCAGGCGAGGGGTGTCCACCGAGGCGGCCGTCGTGGCGACCATGGCCACCGCCGGAAGGACCGTGGCCTTCTCGGGGCTGACGGTGGCGACCGCGCTGCTCGGGCTGCTGCTGTTCCCGCAGATGTTCCTGCGCTCGATCGGGCTCGGCGCCGCCGCGGTCGTGCTCGTCGCAATGGCGGCTGCGCTGGTCGTGCTGCCCGCCGTCCTCGGGATCCTCGGGCGGCGGGTGGACGCGCTGCGCCTCACCCCGTCCTTCGGCGGGCGGGGGAACGGCGGTGCGTGGCACGCCGTCGCCTCCAGCGTGATGCGTACACCGATGCTGTACCTCGTCGGCGTCACCGCCGTGCTGATCTCTCTTGCGATGCCGTTCGTCGACGTGAAGTTCGGCAACGTCGACCACAGGGTGCTGCCCTCGCGGGTCGAGAGCCGCCAGGTCGCCGAGACGATCGACACCTCCTTCGCCAGGAACTCCATGGCCGCCATCGACGTCCACGTGCTGGTCGAACGCGACTTCCAGGAAGGCGATCCGCTGGCGCCCGGCCCGCTCGGCCAGGGCCACACGGTCGTCAGCCCCGTCACGCCGGTGCAGCCCGCGGACGTCAAACCCTTCAGAGACCGGCTGCGCCGCCTTCCCGGAGTCACGGGCGTCGACGTCACCGGCTTCTCCCAGGCCAACGGCGCGGTACGGCTGGCCGTCCGCTACGAGGGCGACCCGATGTCGTCGCCGGCGCGGTCGCTGGTCACGCTGATCCGATCCATGGAGCCCGAGCCCAACGTCAGGTCGGTGGTCGTCGGCGGGCCCACCGCCGCGCAACTGGACCTCATCGCCAGCCTCGCCGCGACCCTGCCGTGGATGGCGCTCGTGGTGTGCGGGGCCACGTTCGTCCTGCTGTTCGCGGCGTTCGGGTCGCTGCTACTGCCGGTCAAGGCACTGCTGATGAACGTCCTGTCGATCGGCGCCTCGTTCGGGGTGATCGTGTGGGCGTTCCAGTACGGGAACCTGGCCTCCTTCCTCGGCTTCACGCCCACGGGCACCGTCGAGGCGACGGTCACGGTGCTGATCCTCGCGGTGGTGTTCGGGCTATCGATGGACTACGAGCTGTTCCTGCTGTCCCGGGTGCGGGCCGAGTGGCTGCGTACCGGCGACAACACGGCCGCCGTCGCCGCCGGGCTGCAGAAGACCGGCGGGATCATCACCAGCGCCGCGCTGCTGCTGCTGGTGGTCATCGGGGCGTTCTCGACGGCGGGGATCACGATCGTGAAGCTGCTCGGGGTGGGGATGTTCGTGGCGATCGTGGTCGACGCGACGCTGGTGCGGGCGCTGTTGGTGCCCGCGACGATGCGGCTGATGGGGGCGGCGAACTGGTGGCTGCCGGGGCCGTTACGCGGCCTCCACCGCAGGATCGAGCTACGCGAGCACATCACCGACCACCCCGCCTCCGGACCTGCAGCCGCCCCCGCCCCCGCCTCCGCCCGCGCTCTGGCTCCTCCCACCCGGCCCGCTGCCGCCATAAGGCCCGCTCCTCCCACCCGGCCCGCACCTGCTTCTCCCGCCCGGCCGGCTGCCGTCCTCCCGAGGTCGCCCGATCCCGGCCCCGCCGCCCCGGTCTCTCGCGGACCCGGCCCCGCTGTCCCGAGGTCGCCTGCCCCTGGCCCCGCCATCCCGGGGTCGTTCCGGCCTGCGCCCGGCAGCTCCTCCGACGCCGGTCCAGGGCCGGTGCTCCGGTTCGGGGCGGACACCGATCCCATCCTGTCGCCCTGCCTGCCCCCGCCGCAGGCCGTGAGGCGCAAGCGCGGGCTCAACCCCTACCCCGGCACCACCGCTCCCCGAAGGCCCCGCCAGGAACCGAAGGTACAGCCCGCCGACGAGCCCCCCGAACCCCGGCTGACCTGGGTGAAGGTCCAGCCGCGAACCAGGGTGGTCAGGACGGGTCCAGACGGCTGGCGCTGGCAGGAGGTGGACGGATGACCCAGACCGCCCTCCGCCAGGCCCCGGCCACCAGGGCGTGGCCGCTCCTGCTGGTCGTCGCGCTCGCCGGGTTCGTAACGACGCTGGACAACACGGTCGTCACCGTCGCCCTCCCCACCATCAGGGCGGACCTCGGCGCGAGCCTCGCCGCGCTGGAGTGGGTGGCGACCGGCTACATCATGACCTTCGCGGGGCTGATGCTCGCTGGCGGCAGGCTCGCCGACGTCTACGGGCGCAGGAAGGTGCTCGTCGCGGGCCTGGTGACATTCACGGGAGCGTCTCTGGGGGCGGGACTGGCGACGACGATCCAGCTGCTGATCGCCGCACGGCTGGTCCAGGGGGTGGGCGCGGCGCTGATCCTGCCCGCGACGCTTGCCGTACTCGCCGGAAAAGACGATCGGCAACGGTCGGCGGGCGTGGCGGTGTGGATGGCGTCGGGAGCGGGCGCGCTGGCGCTCGGGCCGGTGGTCGGCGGCTACCTCAGCCAGCACGCGCACTGGAGTTGGGTGTTCCTGATCAACGTGCCGCTCGGGGCGGCGGTGATCGCGCTGGCCCTCGCGGTCGTGCCCGAGGGCAGGCGGCAGGGCGCGGCGCGCGTCGACCTGCCGGGGGTGGCGGCCTCCGCGGTGGTGCTGTCGGCAGGGACGTTCGCGCTCATCCACGGCTCCGAGTACGGCTGGACGTCGCCCCTGATCGTCGCGGCGGCGATGGCGTCCGCGGCGGGGGCCGTGGCGTTCGTGGTGGTCGAACGGCGGGCGGCCGAGCCGATGGTGGACCTGGCGCTGTTCGCGGCCCGGTCCTTCACCGGCGGCGTGGTCGCGCAGGTGTTGTGGGGCCTCGGCGTGAACGGCGTCTTCTTCTACACGGCGATCTTCCTGCAGGGGGTGCTGGGCTTCTCGCCGACCGCCTCGGGGGCGGCGTTCGTGCCGCTGGCCGTCCTGGTGGTGGCGGTGACGCCGCTGGTGCCGATGGTGGAACGGCGGCTGGGCGCGGGCAGGACCGTCGCGGCCGGCCTGGTGCTCGTGGCCGCGGGGATGGCGGTGGTCGCCTTCCTCGGGCCCGGCGACGGGTGGGGCGAACTGCTGCCCGCCGTGTGCGCGATCGGGATCGGGTCGGCGCTGACGATGCCGCTCGGGTCGGCGGTGCTGGGGGCGGTCCCCGAGTCGCGGGCGGGGGTCGCGGGCGGCGTCTTCACCGTGGGCAGGGAGATCTCGGGGCTGTTCGGGATCGCGGCGATCGGGGTGATCGTGCAGAGCGCGCAGACGTTCGCCTCGGGGTACGCGGCGGGGCTGCTGGTGGCGGCGGCGCTGGTCCTGGTCGGCGCGGTGGTGAGTCTGCTGGCGGTGCGGTGAAGGTCGCGATTCTGGCGTTCGGGTCGAGGGGCGACACCCAGCCGTGCGTCGCGCTCGGCCACGGCGTGCGGGCACGCGGGCACGACGTCACCGTGGTCGCCGCGCCGCGCTACGCCCCGCTGATGGGCGGGCTCACGCTCGCGCCGCTCAGCGTGGATCCCGTGGCCGTCCTCGACTCGGACGAGGGCCAGGCGTGGCTGCGCAGCGGCCCGTTCGGGTTCGTCTCCGGCTTCAAACGGGTCGTCGAGCCGCTCGCGGAACGGCTCGTGGCCGAGGTCGACGCCGCCGTCCGCGACGCCGACCTGGTCCTCGCGCCCGCGCTCGGCGGCATGGGCGCGCACCTCTCGGAGCGGTACGGCATGCCGTACCGGCTCATGCACTTCCAGCCCAGCCACCCGACGGCCGCCTTCCCGAACCCGCTCGTGCCCGTGCGCACGCTCGGCGGGTGGGGCAACAGGGCCAGCTACGCGCTGATCGAGAAACTGAGCTCGCTGGTGCTCGACCGGATGGTCGACCGGCTCAGGCGTTCGGTGCTCGGGCTCGGGCCCGCGCGCGGACGGCCCGAGGCACCCGTGCTCTGCGCGGTGAGCCCGCTGGTCGTGCCGAGGCCGCGGGACTGGCCCGCCAGGGTCCACCTCACCGGTTACTGGCGGCTCCCGCCCGGGTCGTTGACGGAGGAGGTTGCGGCGTTCGTCGGCGAAGGGCCCCGGCCGGTGTTCGTCGGGTTCGGCAGCATGCGGCCGCCGAAGGGGCTGGCCATGCGGGTGCTCCAGGCGCTCAGGCTGGCGGGCGTGCGGGCCGTGGTCCAGAGGCTGGACGTGGAGCGATCGGAGACGGTCCTGCCGGTCGAGGACGTCGATCACGCCGCGCTCTTCCCGCTCGTGTCCGCCGTCGTCCACCACGGCGGGGCCGGGACCACGGCGACCGGCCTCACGGCGGGCGTGCCGAACATCGTCTGCCCGTTCTTCGCCGACCAGCACTTCTGGGGCGCGCGCGTCGCCGCGCTCCGGGCGGGCCCCGCGCCGCTGCCCGTCAGGCGTCTGACCGCCGAGCGGCTGGCGGCGAGGCTGGCGCGGGCCGTACCGAATCCTCGACTGGCCGCTCGACTACGGGTGGAAGACGGAGTACGGCAAGCGGTGGATCTCCTTGATCTGTCCGGATAGTGTGCTACTTGCCCACCTTTGATCCCCCCGCGAAGTAGGCGACATGCGTTTCCGGAAGATCTTCGTCATCGGCCTGGCGCTCTCGCTGCTGGGCATCGGCGTCCCCGCCTGGTCGGACAACGACCCCAGGAGCTGCAACGACCTGATGTCGAGCGACACCCCCGCGTACGTCGTCTGCAGGTGGATGGCGACGCCGGAGGAGGCCGCCGACATCGCCAGGTTCTGGCTGGACAACGACGGCGAGAACATGCGGAACACCGTGCCCGTCGACAGCCCCTCCATCGACTGCACCGAGCCGGGCAACACCTGCCCCGAGGTGCCGGACGACAGCACCTCGGGCAACGTGGGCGACCCCGACCCCGCAGGCGACGACGACGGCGGCGGCCCGCCAGAGTGTGAGGGCGGTACCAAGGACTGCTACGTCGATCCTTCCGAGCTGTCGGCGGCCGAGGTGAAGACCGCCGCCGAGACCGCCGAGGGACAGGCGGTCAAGGCGGCGACCGAGGCGGGGCTGCGGGTCTGGATCGACACCGACCTGGCCGACGACTGGAAGGCGGGCAAGCTCGCCGAGGCCGTGAAGCGCGTCGGCGCGCTGGCGATGCAGCAGGGCGTCGTGGGCATCAGGTTCGGCTCCCAGCTCGGCTACAACCAGACGTTCACCTCCGCCGACGAGATCGACAAGTTCGTGACGGAGAGCGCCGCCGCGCTGCGTGACGCCGTACCCGGCAGGAAGCTGGCCGTCCACACGGTGGTGCCGGTGCTGGGCTGCGGGGCGAACGAGGCGTGCAGGACCGAGATCGGCAAGAAGTACCCGCTGCTCGACCCCGAGCGCGTCGGCGCGTGGCTGTCCAAGGGCCTGGTCGACCAGCTCTCCCTCGACAACGGCCACCTGGCCACCGAGTACGCCGCCTGGAAGATCGACGCCGTCACCGCCCAGCGCAACCAGTGGATCCAGGTCAGGGCCCGCGCGTGGGACGCCTACGCCACGATCGGCGCCGAGGACGCGGTCTTCGCCGCTCCCGGCTCCTCGCAGCTGACCGCCGAGCAGGCGCTCAAGACGATCACCGAGCGGGTGGCGACTCCGCTGCAGTCGGACGCGGCCGAGACCGTGACGCTGTGGACGCGCTGGCAGGACTCGAAGGGCGCGGTCAACCGGGTGCTCGGCGAGAAGCTGGCCGGAAACCCCACCTGGGAGCAGCTCGCCAGGCTGAGCGAGGTCAAGCCGCGTCTGGCCACTCTCTACAACCCCGCGACGCCCGAGGTGGACGTGGCGACCGACCTGAAGAAGTACGCCGAGGCGTTCGGCCAGGTGTATCTGGCCGCGGCGTAATTTTGGAGTCGACTACAAGTTTGGAGTAGGCTCCATGACGTGAGCCTGCGCGAACGCAAGAAATTGGCGACCCGGCGCCACATCTGCGAGGTGGCGCTGCGGCTCTTCGTCGAGCGCGGCTTCGACAACGTCACGATCGCCGAAGTGGCGGGGGCGGCCGACGTGTCGGTCAACACCGTCTACAACTACTTCAAGGTCAAAGAGGACCTGGTCGTCCCGCCTGTCTCACAGGACAGGCTGGCCGCCGCCGTACGCGGGCGGGCGGCGGGCCGGTCGGCGGCCGACGCCGTGCTGGCCCTGCTCCGCGACGAGCTGCGCCGCCACGACAGCGCCATCGGGCTGACCGAGGGCTTCGGCCGTTTCCTGGAGATGACGCGGGCCGCGCCGACCCTGACCGCGAGGTTCGTCGAGCTGGCCGAGCAGATGGTCGGCCGGCTCGCGCACGAGCTGGCAGCGGAGACCGGCGCGCAGCCAGGCGACCCGATACCCGCGCTCGTCGCCGAGCAGCTCGGCTGGGTCCACGAGCACGTCCTACGCGAGATCGGCAAGCTCACGGCCGAGGGGCGGGCGCCGACCGCGATCGCCACGGCGATGCTGGAGCGGCTCGACGTCATCGAGGGCCTGCTCGGCGCCCCAGTGCTCAGTTACGCGACGAGAGATGCGACATGGACACCTACCGAGTGATCATCAGAGCGCGGTTCGACGGGCTCACCGACGCCCAGCGCCAGACGTTGGGCGCCCAGGTCGACACCTGTGAGCTTGGGTTCAACGAGAAGGGGTCGCTCGCCTACGACGCGTCCCTGACCTGGTTCACCTTCCGCTTCCAGGTCGACGCCGACGACGACGCAGAGGCGCAGATCGCCGCCCTCGACGCGCTGCCCTATCCGCTCAGGAACGAGACCATCGGCGTCACGGACCTGACCGAGATCGGTGAGCGCGCCCTGCGCCGCCGCGGCTGACCGTGCTCGCGGGTGGTCGCGCGCCGCGCCGCCGCAGGCGGGCTGGTCAGTAGCCGCGGCTGGTAGCGCCGTGGCTGAGCAGGTCGAAGGCGGTGTCGGCGGCCGCCGCCGCCTCGGGGAAGACCTCGTCGGCGGTACGGCCGGCGGAGACGGCCGCCACGTTGTCCTGCGCGAGCACTCTGACGACCGCGACCACCTGGGCGGCCACCAGGCGCGGCGTGGGCCCGCCGAGCGCGTCGGCCAGCGCGGCGGCGTCGGCCGTGCCGTACTCGACCAGCCGGGCGGCCAGGCTGGGCGTGCCGAACACCAGCCGGTGGAAGGACAGCACCTCGGGCAGGTCGCACAGCCCCGTGACGGGATCGCGCGCCTCCAGGCCCGCGCGGAGGTGCCGGTGCAGGGCCCGTAGCGGCGTCTCGCGCGGGTCGCGGGCGGCGACCACCCTGGCCAGCTCGCCCTGGTGGTCGGCGAAGCGGTGCAGGACCAGGTCCTCCTTGGCCGGGAAGTACCTGAACAGGGTCGGCTTCGACACCTCCGCCGCCGCCGCGATGTCCGCGACCGCCACCCGGTCGAAACCCTCGGCGAGGAACATCGCGATCGCGGTGTCGGACAGCAGTTGCCGCGTTCGTTCCTTCTTGCGGTCGCGCAGGTTCATGGTCCAAGTGTCATTGCTGCAGGGTCCAGTTCATGACGCCGAGCGGGAGCGGGCCGGGCTGGACCGCGTCGGGCGGCGTGATCGGCGGCAGCGGGGTGTCGTACTCCCACTCGCGCTCGTCTCTCATCGTCGCCACCGTCGGGTCGCCGCCGCCCCTCAGGCCCAGCGCGCGCAGAGCCATGGGGAAGGAGTTCTTGAACTCCCTATTCCAGTATGGCCATGTATGGGTGCCGTTGCCGTACATGTTCATTGTGTGCTTGATGCCGAGCGCGTCGAGCCGCCTGCTCAGGGCCTTGGCGGTGTAGGCGGAGATGGGCTCGCCCAGGTGGGCCGGGTGCCACGGCGAGCCCGGCGGGTCCAGCGTGCCCAGGAAGCTGTTGGTGCCGCTGGACATGTAGATGGCGGTGCCCTTGAGGCTCGGGGCGAGCACGAGCGGGTCGTTGGCGGCCCAGACGTCCTTGTTCCTGGACGGGTCGCCCCATAGCGCGTTCGGGTCGTGGCCCTCGCTGAGCTGGGCGTTCTGGATGATCTGCGGGATGCCGGGCAGCTCCGTCGCCATGATGCCGCTGAACGCGCCGACGAACCCGAACATGCCGGGGTTCTGCGCGGCGTACTTCACCGCTCCGTAGGCGCCCATCGACAGGCCCGCGATCGCTCTGCGCGTTCCGGCGCGGTAGCCGATCTCCAGGAGCCGCCGCACCTCCTGCGTGTGGAACCTCGCCCACGCCGGGCCGTTGTACCAGTCGGAGTAGTTGCCAGCCCGTCCCGCCTCGGGCATGACGATGATCGCGTCGACGTTCTCGGTGAAGGAGACGACGTCGGTCATGCGGGTCCACGCGGTGTAGTTGTCGGCGCCGCCGTGCAGGAGGTAGAGGACGGGCCAGGTGCGTTTGGCGGACCTGGACCAGCCGCGGGGCAGCAGCAGGCGGACGGGCGTCATCTGGCCGGTGGACGGTGACGAGATGAGGATGTCCATCATGCGCGGGCTGAGCCGGCGCTCCCTGACCACCCTGGCCGGGCCCTTCAGCGCCTGTTGGCCGGGGGAGTAGCGGGGGTCGCCGGTGTCGTCGGGCTTGGCCTGCTGGGATGGCGGCTGATCCTGGCCGTTGGCCGGTTTCTGGTCGTTCGGGTCGCCTTGAGGGGGCACCTCTCCCGGCTGGCCGGGCTGCTCCGCTGTGCCGGGGTCGGCGGGTTGCCTGGCCGCGTCGGGCTCGACGGGCTCGACGGGCTCGTTCGGTCGGGGCTCGTTCGCGTGGGGCTCGTTCTTGCTGGGCTGGTTCCCACTGGGCTGGGTCCCGTTGGGCTGGTCCCCGTTGGGCTGGGTCCCGCTCTCGGGGACCAGTGACCAGTTCGGATCGGCCAGCGCGGGAGCGGCGGCCGAGCCCACGACCAGCACCGACGCCAGCGCGACCGCCAGCAAGCCCCTGGATCGCATGATGCCCATCACCGTCCTCAGCCGTCCTCAGCGTGCAGGCGAGGCTAGGGGGTGGCGGCGGGTGGCAGCTATCACCGGAGGCAACGAAAAGCCGGTACGGCTTGCGCTCTCCGGACAATTATCACGGGCGTGACAAAAACGGACTGGAGGAATGTTCCGCTACGGGCTGCTCCTGAACGGTTCGTATCGGTAAGTTGGCCGATCACCCCCGGCAGCATGGGAGCGCCCATGGACGTACTCGGTGAAGGCGAGATCCGACGCTTCCTCACGGAGCGGATCTCCGCCCGGTGTGGCACGGTGGAGGTGGATCCCGACCGGCCGCTGCAGGAGTTCGGGCTGTCGTCCAGAGACGCCATGGGGATCGCGGGAGAGCTGGCCGAACTGGTCGGACGCGAGCTGCCGCCCACCCTGGTCTGGGAGCACCCGACGATCAACCGCCTCGCCACCGCCCTGTCCCCACCCGCCCCACACCCCCACTCCGCCCCAGATCTTCACTCCGACCCACGTCTTCACTCCGGCCCAGGCCCTCACTCCGGCCCTGCAGGCCCTCACTTCGGCCCGGCGGAAGGACCCTCCTCCGCGCCGGTCGTCGGGGCGGAGGGAAGCCGCACCGCGCGGGTCGCCGGGATAGCGGAGCGCCCTTCTGAGCCCATCGGGGGGCGCTCTTTCGAGCCGATCGCTGTGGTCGGGGTCGGGTGCCGGCTGCCGGGCGCCGAAGGGCCCGAGGCGTTCTGGGACCTCCTCGTCCAGGGCCGCGACGCCGTACGGACGGTGCCCGAAGGCAGGTGGGAACGGTTCGGCGACGGTACGGCCCGCACCGCCGAAGCCCTCGACCGCACCACCAGGCACGGCGGCTTCCTCGACGACATCGAGGGCTTCGACGCGGAGTTCTTCGGCATCCCGCCGGGCGAGGCCGCCACGATGGACCCCCAGCAGCGCCTGCTCCTCGAAACCGCATGGGACGCGCTCGAACACGGCGGCATCGCCCCGCGTTCGTTACGCGGCAGCCGTACCGCAGCATTCGTCGGCATCTCCGGCAATGAGTACGCCCACCTCACCACCGCCGACCCAGCCTCCGTGGACGCCTGGACGGCCACCGGCGCCGCCTTCAGCATCGCCGCGAACCGGCTGTCCTACCTGCTCGACCTGCGCGGACCCTCGATGGCCGTCGACACCGCGTGCTCGTCCTCCCTCGTCGCCATCCACCTGGCGGTGAACAGCCTCCGCGCGGGCGAGAGCGACCTTGCCCTCGCGGCCGGCGTGAACCTGCTGCTCTCACCCGTCGTCACCATGGCCTTCGACCAGGCGGGCGGCACCGCACCCGACGGCAGATGCAAGGCGTTCGACGCGTCGGCCGACGGCATGGTGCGGGCGGAGGGCTGCGGCGTCGTCGTGCTCAAACGCCTCTCCGACGCACTCCGTGACAACGACAGGGTTCTCGCGGTGGTCGTCGCGTCCGCCGTCAACCAGGACGGGCGCTCGAACGGACTCGTCGCCCCCAACCCCGACGCCCAGCAGGACCTGCTCCGCACCGTCTACTCCGGACTCGACAGAGGGCCCGACTACATCGAGGCCCACGGCACCGGCACCTTCCTCGGCGACCCCATCGAGGCCGGAGCCATCGCCGCCGCCCTCCCCGGACCTGTCCTGGTCGGCTCGGTGAAGACCAACCTCGGCCACTTGGAGGCGGCGGCCGGGGTGACGGGCTTCATCAAAACGGTGCTGTCACTCCACCACGGCCTCATCCCGCCCAGCCTGCACTTCCACACCCCCAACCCCCACATCCCCTGGCACGCACTCACCCTGGTCACCGAACCGACCCCCTGGCCCCGTCCTGACGCCCGCGCCGGGGTGTCGTCGTTCGGCTTCGGCGGCACCAACGCCCACCTGGCTCTGGACGCCTTCGCGCCCCCTCGCCGAACGACCAGCACACCCGCCACGCGACTCCCCGCCCCAAGCGACGACATGCTGGGTCACGGTTGGCCTTCGGCGGGGGTCCTCGTCACGAGCGCGGTCTCGCCGGATCATGGCGCATCTCCTGCCGGGCCTGTCTTTGTAGGGGACGTCGCGTCGGATCGCGGGGTGTCCTCTCCCGGGCCGCTCGCGCCGAGCGACGTCATGCCGGATCACGGCAGGTCCGCTTCCCATCTCCTCGTGCTGAGCGATGTCTCGGCCGATCGCGTGCGGGCTCAAGCCACCGACCTCGCCGCCTGGCTCACCGGCGGCGAGGAACCCGGAGGCGCGGCGGAGCACGGCGACCGAGGGAGCGGACCTCAGGGTGGCGGCTGGCTGGGGGATGTCGCGTACACGCTGGCGAGGCGGGCGGGCAGGGGCAGGGTGGGAGCGGCCGTCGTGGGGAGGAGCGCCGGTGAGCTGGCCCATGCGCTCCGGAACGTCGAACCCGTGCCCACCGGCGGCAAGGGCCCGGTGTGGGTCTTCAGCGGGTACGGCGCGCAGTGGCCGGGTATGGGCCGTGACCTCTACGCCGCCGAGCCCGTCTTCAGGGACGCCATCGACGAGGTGGCCCCACTCGTGCGGGTGGAGTGCGACGTCGAGTTGCGCGACTGGGCGGCGCAGGGGGTCGCTCACCTGCAACCCGTGATCTTCGCGGTGCAGATTGCTCTCAGTAGGCTGTGGACTGCATACGGTATCCGGCCTACTGCTGTCATTGGACACTCCATGGGCGAGGTCGCGGCCGCCGTCGTCGCGGGTGGGCTCGGGCTGCACGACGGGGTTCGGGTGATCTGCAGGAGGGCGCGGCTGCTGGGCTCGCTCGGCGGTGGCGGGTCGATGGCCGTGCTGGAGGTCGCCGCCGAGGAGGTCCCGTCCGACCTCCATATCGCGGTCTACTCCTCGCCGACGCAGACCGTGGTCACGGGGGACGAGGAGGGCGTGGCCCGATTCGCGGCGGAGGTCGAGGCCAGCGGGCGGTACGCGAAGGTGTTGACGGCGGAGGGCGCGGGGCATTCGCCGCAGGTCAAGCCCCTGCAACCCCGGTTGAGGGCGGAGCTGGAGGCGATCGTGCCTGGCAGGCCCGCGGTGCCGTTCTATTCGACGGTGCTCGACGATCCGCGGGAGACGCCGACGTTCGTGCCCGCCTACTGGGCGGCGGGGATCAGGCGTCCCGTGCGGCTCATGCAGGCGGTGCGGGCGGCGGCGGACGATGGATACACCGTATTCACCGAGATCGGGCCGCATCCCGTGCTGGCCGCCGCGCTTCGGGACAGCCTTCCCCGGGGCGTGCTGGTGACCCACTCCCTCACCAAACCGCGCCCCTCCGACCCGGCAGGCCGTAACGACGCGGTCATCGAGGGCTCGTCAGGGGCGCCTTTCGGGGGTGTCGGTGGTCGCCACGAGGGTGGGCCGGGGGTGGGCGAGAGGTGTGGCGAGGGCTCGTCCGGTGCACACGCGGTCGTCGACCGTGGGCGGACGGTCGCTGAACCGCTGTCCGGTGGGCGGGGGGCGGTGGTGCGGGGGTTCGAGGAGCAGGTGGCCAGGGTGGCGGTGGCCGTACCGCCGCGGCTGGACGGCGCGGTGGTGGACGTGCCGCGGGCGCGGTGGCGACGGGAGCGCCACTGGGTGGCGGAGCGGGCGCGGCCGGAGGGTGGGCACCCGTTGCTCGGCGTGCATGTGGAGACGCCTGCCGGGCACAGCTGGTCGACTGTGCTCGACGATCTGTCCGAGGCACCATGGCACCTGGAGTACGCGACGTGGCACAGGCAGGGGCATGCCGTGCTGCCCGTGGAGGCCGTCGCGCGGCTGGCGCTGGCGGCGCTGGGCGACGGGGCGGCACCCGGCAAGGCAGCAGCGCCGTGCGGGGCGGCCGGGCGGACCGGGGCAGTGCGCGGTGGGGCGGCGGGGTCGAGCACGGCGGGGCTTGCAGGGGTGGCGGTGGGAGGCGTGGTTCCGGGCGGGGTCGCGGGGCCGAGCGGGGCGGGGCTGGGTGCGATGGCGGTGGTCGAGGATGTTGCGTTGTATGGGCTGTTGCCGTTGCCGGCGCGGGTCAGCGTCACGCGGGTGGGTGGGCGCGTGGAGGTGCATGCGAAGGATGCGGCCGGCGTGTGGAAGCTGTACGGCTCGGCGGGTGGAGGGTCCTCGGTAAACGCGCTGGAAAGAATCGGGCGATTCCGTGTAGATGGGACAGCGGAGGGAATCGAGACGCCAGAGATCCAGGAGACGAGCATCCCGGTACGGCTGGCGGACAAGCTCGTCGAACGGATCTGGACACCGGCCCCGCTGGCGGACGACCAGGCGGCGGCCCGCGAATGGCTCATCCTGGCCGATGAGGGGGATCCGCGGGCCGACCGCCTGGCCTCGTTCCTGCCTGCGGGGCCAGACGGCGAACCGCTGGTGCTCGTTCCGGACAACCCGGACCCGTCGACCGTCCTGCTGCTTCTGGCGCGGTTGGTGCGGGACGGCAGGCGGCTGACGATCGTCACCGAACGGGCGCAGGCCGTCGTCGACGGAGAGCGCGGCGAACCGGCGGCCGCGTCGTTGCGTGGCGTGGTCAGGGTGTTGGCCCTGGAACATCCTGAGCTCAGGGCGTCCCTGATCGATGTCGATGATCTTTCGGTGCTGGCGCGGGAGCTGGCCCACGACGCCGCCGACGATGAGGTGGCGTGGCGTGACGGTGTCCGGTACGCCGCCCGCCTCCGCCGCGCCGAGCTCCCCGAACCTCCCGCCCAGACGCCCCCTGTGGTGCGGGAAGGGGGCGGCTATCTGATCACCGGTGGGTACGGCTCGCTCGGTCTCCTGGTCGCCCGCTGGCTGATCGAGCGGGGAGCCGGGCGGGTAGTCCTCAACGGCCGTTCTGGGCCGTCGACGGAGGTCGCCGAGCTCCTTTCCGGACGGGTGGTGCGGTCAGCGACTTCGGCTGATGTTGCCGGACGGGCAGTGATCAACGGTGCGGGGAGGTCGACCGAGGTCGCCGAGCTCTCCGGGCGGGTGGTGCGGTCAGGGACTTCGGCTGATGTTGCCGAGCTCCTTTCCGGGCGGGTCCTGCGGTCGCGGACTTCGGCCGACGTAGCCGGACGGGCGCTGATCAACGGGGCGGGGAAGTCGACCGAGGTTGCCGGGGTCGTTGAGGTGGTCACGGGGGATCTCGCCGAGGAGGGTACGGCGGAGCGGCTGGTGGCCGCGGTGACCGAGGGTGGGGTACGGCTGTGCGGGGTCGTTCACGCGGCGGGCGTGCTGGACGATCGTCTGGTCGCCGACCTGACGCAACCATCGGTCGAACGGGTGTGGGCGGCCAAGGCGACCGGCGGGCGGCGGCTGCACGAGGCGACGCGGGACCTCGACCTCGACTGGTGGGTGGCGTTCTCGTCGGCCGCGTCCCTGCTGGGTTCGCCAGGGCAGGCCGCCTACGCGATGGCGAACGCCTACCTCGACGCGTTGTGCGATCTCCGGAGGTCGGAGGGGCTAGCGGCGGTGTCGATCAGCTGGGGCACGTGGGCCGGGGCGAACCCGTTGCCCGCCGTCACGCCGCTCACGCCTGAGGAGGGGATCGAGGCGCTGGAGGCGCTCCTGCAGCGGAAGCTGTCGGCGGGGGTGGTCAGGCTCGATCCGGCGGCGGCGGTGGCGGCGTTTCCCGGGGTGGGGCGCATGCCGTACTTCTCCATGGTGGTGGAGGGGGCGGGGGAGCGGCGGACGGATCTGGGGGACCTGCCGCCCGAAGAGGCGCTGCGGGTGATCGGCGCGCGGGTGCGGGAGCGGGTGGCGGGGGTGCTCGGACTCGACGCGGCGTGGCCGGGCGAGGGCCCGACGACTTCGCGCGAGGGCCCGACAGCCTTGGGCGAGGGTCGGCGGTGGCCGGGCGGGGGTCGGGGGCGGCCGGGTGACGGTCCGGGATGGCGGGGTGAGGGGAGCGTGTGGTCGGGGTGGCTGGGCGAGGGCGCGGTGCTGACGGAGCTGGGGCTGGACTCGCTGGCGGCGACGCGGTTGCGGGGGGTGTTCGAGCATGACTTCGGGGTGGCGCTGCCTGCCGGGTTGCTGCTCAGGGGCGGCACTCTAGGCGACGTTGTGCGGGCGCTGGCGGCGGAACTGGGCATCGAGGGGATCCGGCCGGTGGACGCGGGGCCTGTGGGGGGCCGGGCCGTGAAGCAGGGGGTCCGGTCGGCGGGGGTGGGGGGCAGGATGGGCGGCTCGGGGGAGGTGGGGCCGCGGGATGCGGCCGAACGGCTGGTCGTCAGGGTGGCGTCGGAGGTGGTGGGGCGGGAGCTCGGCGTGACCGAGGCGGTCCCGGCCGGGGTTCTGCCCGCTCTGGAACGTGAGGTCGGCTGCCGGGTGGACGGCGCGACCCTGGCCGAGGTGGCCGACGGGGTGCGGGCGCTGGACGAGCGGGAGGCCGAGCGGGGGATCGTCAGACCGCTGACGCCCGGACCCGACCCCGCCAGGCCGTCGCTGTTCCACAAAGCGCCCGACCCCGGCAGGGTGTCGCTGCCCCACAATGCGCCCCGCCATGCCCGGCCGTTGTTTCTCGTGCATCCCGCGGGCGGGACGACCGGCGTCTACCTCAGGCTGGCCTCCCTGCTGGCGGCCCCGGTGTTCGGGCTGGAGCGGGTCGACGGCGGACGCGACATCCCCGAACGCGCCGCCGCCTACGTGGAGGCCATCACCGCCACCTGCCCCGCCCCCTACCGCCTCGGCGGCTGGTCGTTCGGCGGGATCATGTCCTTCGAGATCGCCAGGCAGCTCGGCGACGCCGTCGAGCTGGTCGCAATGATCGACTCGGGCCTTCCCGACCGGCTCGACCCAGCGAAGCGAACCCAGGCGCACGCCCGCAGGTACGCCGACTTCGCCGCCTACCTCCGCGACACCTACGGCGCCGCCGTCGCCCTCACCTACGACGACCTGAAGGACCTCGACGAGCGCCGCCAACTGGAACTCACCGAGGCGCGGATCGAGGAGTCGGGCGTCCTGGCGAACCTGAGCCCCGCCATCCTGCACCACCAGCGCACCTCCCACGAGGACACGCTGGCGATCGAGCGCTACCGCTGCGAGCCGTACGAGGGAAGGGTCGTCCTCTACCGCTCCACCGAGCCGACGCCGTGGGCCGTGGAGGACGTCCGCTACGCGCACACGGGCGATCCCGCCAGGGGTTTCGCGCCGTACGCGAAGAATCTGGAGATCGTCCCCATCCACGGGTCCCACCATCTGAACCTGCTCGACCCCCCACATGTAGAGATCGTCGCCGCACACCTGAGAGGTCTCCTATGACACTGGCACAGGCAGTGATCGAGGGCGCGGATCCCGAAGAGCTCGAGCGCGCGCCGGTCCCCCCGACCTACACCGCCGCCTACATCCGCAAGGACGAGGTCGGCATGTTCGGCAGGACGCCGCACGGGGTGAACGGGGTGGACAAGGACGTGCGCAGGTCGCTGCACGTCGGCGAGGTGCCGATGCCGGAGCTGGCCCCTGACGAGGTGCTCGTCGCGGTGATGGCCAGCGCGATCAACTTCAACACCGTCTGGTCGGCGATGTTCGAGCCGATCCCGACGTTCGCCTTCCTCGAACGCTTCGGCAGGACCGATCCGCGCCACGACCTCGACACGCACGTGCTCGGCTCCGACGCCTCCGGTGTGATCGTCAGGAAGGGCCCGGCGGTACGGCACTGGCGGATCGGCGACCGGGTGGTGACGAGCCCCGCGTACGTGGACAGCGAGGACCCGATCACCCACCACGACTCCATGCTGGGCGGCGACCTGCGGGCGTGGGGGTTCGAGACGAACTTCGGTGGCCTGGCGGAGTTCGCGGTGGTGAAGGCGACCCAGCTGCTGCCCAAGCCGCGCCACCTGAGCTGGGAGGAGGCCGCGTGCAACATGCTGTGCGCGTCCACCGCCTACCGCATGCTGGTCGGCGAGCACGGCTCGCGGATGAAGCAGGGCGACGTGGTGCTGGTGTGGGGCGCGACCGGCGGCCTCGGCGCGTACGGCGTGCAGCTGGTCAAGAACGGCGGCGGCATCCCCGTCGGCGTGGTCAGCTCGCGGGACAAGGCGGAGCTGCTGCGCAGGATGGGCTGCGAGCACATCCTGGACCGCACGCAGTTCGAGCACCTGGACGACGAGAAGGCTTGGCGCAGGCTGGGGGCGGAGGTGCGCAGGCTGGTCGGCGAGGACCCGGCGATCGTGTTCGAGCACACCGGCAAGGAGACGTTCGGCGCGTCGGTCTACGTCGCCAGGAAGGGCGGCTCGGTGGTGACGTGCGGCTCGTCCAGCGGGTTCGAGCACGCCTACGACAACAGGCACCTGTGGATGAAGCTCAAGCGGATCATCGGCTCGCACGGCGCGAACTACCTGGAATGCGCCGAGATCAACCGGCTGATCTCGCTCGGCATGATCCATCCGACGCTGTCGCGGGTCTACCCGCTGTTAAAGGCGGCCGACGCCGCGCGTGCCGTACAGGTGAACGAGCACGTCGGCAAGGTGGGCGTGCTCTGCCTGGCGCCGGGCGAGGACCTGGGCGTCGAGGACCACGCGCTGCGCGAGCGCGTCGGCGAGCAGAATCTCAGGCTGTTCCGCTCCTGGCCTGCCTCGCCCTGAGGACGATCTCCAGCTCGAAGCGGATGTCGGGGTCGCCGAGCTGCTCGCCGTACAGCTCCTCCAACTGGCGCAGCCGGTAGCGGACGGTCTGCGGGTGGACGTGCAGCCTGGCGGCCACCTCTCCGGCGCCCCTGCCGTACCGCAGCCAGGCCAGCAGGGTCTCGGCCAGCCGGTCCTGCTGCGACTTGCGCAGATGCGCCAGCGGCGCGAGCCTGGTCTGCGCCAGCGCGCCGACCAGGTCCTCGTCCTTGAAGACGATCAGTGTCGCCATGTGGTCGGCGCAGCGCAGCGGCCCAGGCACGCCGGGCAGCACCCCTCTGCGGGCCAGGTCGAGAGCCTCGGCCGCCCACCGCAGCGAGACGGCGGCCCGCTCCAGTGGTACGGCGGGGCCGACCGCGGCCCGCCACCCGCGCAGGCTCTTGTCGAGCATCTGGGGTCGGCCCGGCCCGTTGGGGTCGGGGACGAGCAGGCACGGTTGCGGCCGTTCGAGACCGGTGAGGACGTCGGGCGGGAGGGAGGGGGTGCCGTTCTGGTCGTCGAGCGCGACGCCCGCCACGGTACGCGGCAGCCGCCAGCCCGCCGCCTTGGCCAGGTCGGCGATCGCCTCCACACCGGCGGACGGCTGGGACAGCAGCAGGTCGAGCAGGCGGTGGCGGCGGCGTTCCATCTCGCCCGCGGCGTGCGCCCTGGCCTCGTCGAAGCCCTCGGCGGCGGCGTCGGCGAGCTGGTCGAGGTAGACGAAGATCGCCTCGCCGAGGTCGTAGAGCGACTGGGGAGACAGGCCGAGCGGCTCGGCCAGCTCCGTCAGCCGCCGCCAGCCGACCCTGGCGCCCAGGCGCATCGCGGTCTGGAGCGGTTCGAGGTTGCGGCCCTCGGCGGCCTCGCCTCTGCCGATCATGCGGAACGGTTCGGGGTCCCACGGGGCGTCGGGATTCTCGATGCGGTCGAGGAAGCGGCCGATGGCCTCCTCGACCGCCATCCGCACGACCTTGATGTAGGTCTCGTCCGACGGCCTCGCGTACTCGGGGATGCGGGCCTGGATCTCCTCGATCACCTCGTCGGAGAGCCTGCCGATGCCGGGCCGTAACGCGTGGACAATGCCGGGGGGAGCGGACTCCCAGAGCCGGCGCCCGTCGCCGCAGTCACCCTTCATCCCCATAACCCCTCCCGTCGCCACTTGCTACTTAACTTGGAGTGGTTCCCGGGAGCAATATCTATTGGATGAAGGTCCCGAACTCCTCCAGCGAGATGAGGCCGTCGCCGTCGCGGTCCAGCCTGGCGACCCCGGCCCGCGCGGCGTCGAGCGTGATGGGCTGGCCGAGCACCTCCATCAGCCGGACCAGTTCCTCGGCGGAGATCAGGCCGTCGTTGTTGCCGTCGACGAGGTCGAATGTGATCGCGTAGTCGCTCATGGGCGAGAGGTTAGCTGTCCTGAAGCGACCGCCACAGAGCTATCGTCGGGTTTCATGGATTTCATCGCGTCCGCGCCCAATCTTCGGGATATCGGCGGCCACATCACCGCCGACGGAAGGAAGGTCCGCACCGGGCTCGCCTTCCGCTCCGGCGCGCTCGACCAGCTCACCCCCGCCGATCAGGAGGCGCTGGCCGCGCGTGGGGTGCGCCTGGTGTGTGATCTACGCACAGAGAGCGAGCGCGCCGCCCAGCCCGACCGGATCCCTGACGGTGTCGACTATCTCGTGCTCGACGTGCAGCGGCAGGGCGGCCACGGCGCCGACATCGCCGCCCTGTTCGAGGACCCGTCGCTGGTGGCCTCGTTGACCTCGCCTGAGATGTCCGAGGGCTTCCTCGTCGAGGTCTACCGCGCCCTGGTGACCACGCCCGACGCGCACGCCGCCTTCGCCGACCTGATGCGCGCGCTGGCCAGTCCGGGCACCCTCATGCACTGCACGGCGGGCAAGGACCGTACCGGATGGGGCGTCGCGCTCCTGCTCACCGTCCTGGGGGTCGACCGGCGGACGGTCATGGCCGACTACCTGCTCAGCAACGAGCACCTGGCGGAGGCGGCAAGCAAGATCTACGGGATGCTCGAAGGCACGGGGATCGCCGTCGAGGTCGTGCGGCCACTGCTGGAGGTGCGCGAGCCGTACCTGAACACCGCCTTCGACACCATCGCCGCTGTTCACGGTGATGTGGACGGCTACATTCGTGAAGCCCTCGGCCTCACGGATCGCGACGTGGCCGCTCTCAAGGACCTGTACCTGGACTGACCCGCCCGTCGGGGCGCACGATCTCGTAGGGGACGGGCGGGCGAGGACCAGCAGGTGGAGCCGGCCGAGGGTTTGGCGCCCCGCTACCCGGTCATGAGCCTGGCGATGGAGGAGAGCACAGCGCCCTGGCGGCCGGGCTGGCGCGGGGTTGAAGGAGAATGATCCCCATGTCGATCCGGGTGCTGCTGGTGGAGGACCACGACATGGTCGCCGAGGCGCTCGGCATGGCCCTCGACCTGGCCTCCGGCATCCAGGTGGTGGGCAGGGCGGTCTCGCTGGCGGAGGCGGCGGCCGAGACGGGACGATGCCGGCCCGACGTGGTGCTGCTCGACCGGCGCCTGCCCGACGGCGACGGGGTCGACGCGATCGCCTCGCTCACCGCCGCGGCCCGCGGAGGGCGCGTGCTGATCCTCACGGCGGAGGCGAGCGCGTCGGTGGCCACCAGGGTGGCGGAGGCGGGCGGCGCGGGCCTGGTGACCAAGTCGTCGGGGCTGAAGGAGCTGGAGTCGGCGGTCCGCGAGGTGGCCGCGGGCGGCGTGGTGTTCGCCCCCGACCTGCTGGCCGAGGTGCTCGACCGGCTGACAGGACGGGCGGGGCAGCCCGGCGAGCTGACCGCGAGGGAACGCGAGACGCTCACGCTGCTGGGCGAAGGGGCGAGCACCGTCGAGATCAGCCGGCAGCTCGGCGTGGCCCGCAACACCGCCCGCAACCACGTGCAGCGGGTGCTGGAGAAGCTGGGCGCGCGCTCCAAGCTGGAGGCCGTGGTCATCGCCCGCAGGGACGGCCTGCTCGACTGATGCGTTTGCACTAGACGCGACTGGCGTAGTTGCGTCTCGTGAGCGCGGCCCACCCTGTGGACAGTGGGGTGCATGGCGCACCAGATCGAGGAGCGGCTGAAAGAGGAGCTGCCGAGCATCACGGTCGCGCGTGAGCTCGCCGAAGGGTTCCTGACCGAGGCGGGCTACCGGGGCGCGCACGAGGACGTGCTGATCGTCGTCTCCGAGCTGGTGACCAACGCGCTGCTGCACGGCGACGGCCCGCCGCTGCTGCGCCTTTCGGGCGGCGCGTCGAGGATCCGCGTCGAGGTGGGCGACTCGGCCGCCGAACTGCTGCCCGAGCCGCGCGAGCCGGGGCCGCGCGACGGCTGGGGACTGCAGGTGGTCGAGCGGGTGTGCGCCCGCTGGGGCACCTCGCCGCGCGACGACGGCAAGGTGGTGTGGTGCGAGCTCGTGGCGGCGGGTTGACCGCCTGCCGTACCGCGAGCAAGGCCGGGCGTGCGAAGCTGCGGTAATGGCCCGTGAGATGAGCGAACGCGGCGTCGCCCATGAGGCGCTGCGAGAGAGCGAGGAACTCTTCCGGCTCCTGGTGCAGAGCGTCGTCGACTACGCGATCTTCATGCTCGACCCGACGGGCCGGATCGCCAGCTGGAACGCCGGCGCCCAGCGGATCAAGGGGTACGCCGCCGAGGAGATCATCGGCAGCCATTTCTCGATCTTCTATCCGCCCGAGGACGTCGCCGCGGGCAAGCCCCAGCGGGAGCTGGAGACCGCGATCGTGGACGGGCGGCTGGAGGACGAGGGGTGGCGGGTCCGCAAGGACGGCACCCGCTTCTGGGCGAACGTCGTCATCACCGCGCTGTTCGACAAGGAGGGGCGGCTGCGCGGGTTCGGCAAGGTCACCCGCGACATGACCGAACGCCGTACGGCCGAGCGCGCGCTCGACGAGCGCGGACGCCTGCTCTCGCACCTGGTCCGGGCCCAGGAGCTCGAACGGCGGCGCATCGCGTGGGACGTCCACGACGACACCATCCAGTCGATGGTCGCCGTCGGGATGCGGCTGCAACTGCTGGCCGGACGGCTGCCGCCCGAGCACGCCGACGCCGTCGCGCGGCTCGACGAGGCGGTCGGCGCGGCCATCGACCGCCTGCGCGGCCTCACCTTCCGCCTGCGCCCGCCAGGGCTGGACGGCGAGGGCCTGGTCGAGGCGCTCAACGGTTACGTCGAGCAGGCGGTGCCGGGAACCGGGCTCACCGTCGCCATCACCCACGACCTCGTCCGTGAGCCGCCGCCCGAAGCCGGGATCACGATCTTCCGCATCGTGCAGGAGGCGCTGACGAACGTCCGCAAGCACGCGCGGGCCGAGAGCGTGAAGATGTCGCTGGTCTCCGTCGATCACGGCGTGCTCGTCAGGGTGGCCGACGACGGCGTCGGCCTGCCCGAGCCGGTGGAGGTATTGGCCGGCCGCGACCACTTCGGGCTGCTGGAGATGCGCGAACGCGCGGAGACCGCCGGGGGCTGGTGGAGCATCAGGGGCGCGCCGGGCCAGGGGGTGACGGTGGAGTTCTGGGTGCCTGCGCTGCCTTACGGGGAGCCCTGAGCAGACCCCGGCCCGCGAGGGCCGGGGTCTACCGGGTTCCGTCAGACCACCGCGCCCGAGCCTTCACGCGGTGCGCGGGTACGGCGGGCGGGCGGAGAGGGCGGCGGCTGCTTGCTGAACCGCTCGAACTCGATCGCCAGCGGCCCGGCCACCAGCGAGGACGACAGCGTCCCCACCACGATCCCGATCAGCAACGCGATCGCGAAGTCCCGCAGCGAGTCGCCGCCGAAGACCGCCAGCGCCGCCAGGATGAACAGCGCGCCCAGACCGGTGTTCACCGTTCGCGGCACGGTCTGCAGGATCGCGCCGTTGACCACCTCGGCGAACGGCGCCTTCCGCCGGGCCGTCCACAGCTCGCGCACCCGGTCGAAGACCACCACCTTGTCGTTGACCGAGTAGCCGACGATCGTCAGCATCGCGGCGAGGAACACCCCGTCGATCGGCTTGCCGAGCCACGCGAACGTCCCCACGACCGCCGCCGTGTCCACGAACAGCGCCAGCACCGCCGCGGCCCCGAACGTCCACCTGAACCGCACCGCCAGGTAGACCAGCTGCGCCGCCAGCGCCACACCGAGCGCGATGAGCGCGTTGCGCTTCAGCTCCTCGCCGAGCGACGGCCCGATGAGCTCGTCGCGCACCTTCGTGACCTGGCCGCCGAGCGCCCGCTGGATCCGGTCGACGTCGTCGGCGGTGATCTGCCCGGTCCGCACCGAGATTCCCGCGTCCGAGCTCTGCACGACGGCCGTCGGGAAGCCGGCGCCGGAGACAGCCGACCTGGCCGTGTCCACGCTCATCGGCGTGGCAGGGGTGAACTCGACGAGCCGTCCTCCGGTGAACTCGACGCCGAAGTTCAGCCCGCGCAAGACGATCCCGGCGAACGCGATCACGACCACGACTCCCGCGCCGATCAGCCAGCGCCGGGCGTGCCGCATGACGAAGGGGTTGCGGGCGGTCAGCCAGGTGCGCACCCTGCCGACCGAGCCGATGCCCGAGGCGCGCGGCGAAACCCTGCCGATGATCCACTGGGTGAGCGCCCGCGTGATGAGCATGGCCGAGATCAGGGAGGCGATCACGCCGATCGACAGCGTCACGCCGAACCCCTTCACCGGCCCCGAGGCCAGCCAGAACAGCAGGCCGGCGGCCAGGAGCGTGGTGATGTTGGAGTCGGCGATCGCGCTCCACGCCTTCTTGAACCCCAGGTCGAGGGCGCTTCTCAGGCCCGCCTTGCCGTACTCCTCCCTGGCCCGCTCGAAGACCAGCACGTTGGCGTCGACGGCCATGCCGATCGCCAGCACGAAGCCCGCCAGGCCGGGAAGGGTGAGCGTCGCGCCGAGGGCGACCAGCGCGGCGTAGGAGATGAGGCCGTAGCACACCAGCGCGATCGCGGCGAGCAGGCCGACCACCCGGTAGACCAGGATGATGAACGCGCCCGTCAGGATCACGCCGACGACGGCGGCCTTGGCGCTGGCCTCGATGGCCTCGGCGCCGAGCGTCGGGCCGACCGTCCGCTGCTCGACGATCTCCAGCGGCACCGGCAGCGAGCCGCCCTTGATCAGCACTGCGAGGTTCTGCGCCTCCTCGGGGGTGAAGGAGCCGGTGATCTCGGTGGATCCGCCGGGAATGCCGCCACGGCACGGCGTCCCCTCGGCCACCTGCGGCGAGGAGATGATCTTGTTGTCGAGCACGATGGCGACCCTGCGTTTGGGATCGCCGACGGGCTCGCAGGCGGCGGCGCCGGTCAGCTTCTGCCACGGCCCCGCCTCGCGGAAGTCGACCGTGACGAACCAGGCGGCGCCGCGCTGCGGATCGGTGCGGGCAGCCGCGTCGGTCACGCCGTCACCGCTGATCACAGCCGGGCCGATGCGGATCGGCTGACCGGACTCGTCGCGCATCTGGCCGTCGTCACCGAGGACGGCGTGGAAGGACAGCTGCGCGGTCTTGCCGATCACCTCGGCGGCTTTGCGCGGATCGAGCACGCCGGGCAGCTCGACGATGATGCGTTTCTCGCCCGAGCGGACGAGGGTCGGGTCGACCACGCCCAGCGCGTCCGCCCGGCGCTGGAGCACCTCAAGGGTTCGGTCGGTGGCCGCGGCGTCGGCCTTCACGGTGGGCGAGTCTTTGGTCTCGAAGACGAGTTGGGTGCCGCCGCGCAGGTCGAGGCCGAGACGCGGCGGCATGGTCAAGGCTAGGAACAACGAAGTCGCGATGACGGCAAGCGCCGCCACCGCGCGCCACAACGGCGCACGGGACATGGGTCCTCCACAAGGCTCTTTTAAGGGATCAGGTGAGCGGTGTGGAGGACGGAGGCGCGCGGGCGGGCGCACTCCTGTGGTGCTCGGTGCCGAACGCCTGGGGGGCGGCGGCGACGGCGGTGCGGCGGACGCGCCCGCCGTACGCGAGCCCTGCCGCGAGTACGGCCAGGCCGCCCGCGCCCACGGCGTGGACACCCTTGCCGGTGTGCGCCTGTGGCCTGGTGGGGTCGGGCAGGATCTGCTGGTGGTCGGCCGCCCTGACGGTCTGCGCCCTGAAGGTCTGAGCATGGACGGCGGCCGTGGCGGAGGCAGGCGGCGTCGTCCCGCCGGCCAGGAACAGTGTGGACAGCAGGAGCAGCAGCGCAGCGGGCAACCTGGTCCGCACGCGTTCACCATACGCCCGATCGGGTAGCGGAGCCGGATGCGGCTCACCTATACCAGCGATCTCTGGTGGAAGAACGCGGTGATCTACTGCCTCGACGTCGAGACGTACAAGGACGGCGACGGCGACGGCATCGGCGACTTCCGCGGGCTCACCCAGCAGATCGACTATCTGAACAGCCTCGGCGTCACGTGCCTGTGGCTCATGCCCTTCTTCCCCACGCCCAACAAGGACGACGGCTACGACATCACCGACTTCTACAGCGTCGACCCGCGCCTGGGCACGCTCGGCGACTTCGTGGAGTTCATGCGCACCGCGAAGGACAGGGGGATGCGGGTGATCGCCGACCTGGTCGTCAACCACACCTCCGACCAGCATCCCTGGTTCAAGGAGTCACGGTCGAGCAAGGAGTCGCCGTACCGCGACTGGTACGTCTGGAGCGACACGCCGGAGCCCGACGACCCGAGCGCGATCGTCTTCCCCGACAAGGAGGACTCGCTCTGGCAGCTCGACAAGCGTACTGGTCAGTACTACCTGCACAGCTTCTACCGTCATCAGCCGGACCTCAACGTCGCCAATCCCGAGGTGCGCGACGAGATCGCGCGCATCCTCGGCTTCTGGATGGAGCTGGGCCTGTCGGGGTTCAGGGTGGACGCGGTGCCGTTCCTCATCGAGAACGTGGGCGACAAGCTGCCCGACCCGCATGCCTTCCTGGCCGACCTGCGGGCCTTCATGTCCAGGCGCGAGGGCGGGGCGATCCTGCTCGGCGAGGTCAACCTGCCGTACAAGGACCTGCTCAGCTACTTCGGCGACGGCAACGGCGACCAGCTCACGATGTGCTTCGACTTCATCGGCATGCAGCGCACCTGGCTGGCGCTGGCCAGGAGCGAGGCCGAGCCGATCAACGAGGCGCTGGGCTCGCGCCCCAGGCCGCCCAAGGACTCCCAGTGGTCGAGCTTCCTGCGCAACCACGACGAGCTGACCCTCGACAAGCTCAGCGACGAGGAACGGCAGGAGGTCTTCGACGCCTTCGGCCCCGACAAGGACATGCAGATCTTCGGCAGGGGGCTGCGCCGCAGGCTGCCCCCGATGCTCGGCGGCGACCTGCGCCGCATCAAGATGGCCTACAGCCTGCTGTTCTCCATGCCCGGCACCCCGGTGATCTTCTACGGGGAGGAGATCGGCATGGGGGAGAACCTCAAGGCCGAGGGCCGGATGGCGGTCAGGACCCCGATGCAGTGGTCGCGGGGCGGCGGCTTCAGCGACGCCACCCCCGAGCGGGAGCACCCGGAGGGCACCTTCGGGCCCGACCGGGTCAACGTCGCCGACCAGAAGCGCGACCCCGACTCGCTGCTGCGCTGGTTCCAGCTGCTGATCGAGCGCTACCGGGAGTGCCCCGAGCTGGCGTGGGGCGACAACACGGTGCTGAAGACCGGCCATCCGGCGGTCTTCGCGCACCGCTGCGACGCCGACGGCGCGACCGTGGTGGCCGTCCACAACCTGGGCGACACCGCGACGGAGATCGAGCTGACGCTGGCGGATCTGGCCGACCGCGTGCTGGTCGACCTGCTCGCCGACGAGACGATGGAGGTCGCCGACGGCAGGGTGCGGCTGCCGATGTCGCCGCACGGCTGCCGCTGGCTGCGCGCGGTCCCCCGCGAAGACATGCCGCCGGAGGACGCCTCGATCACCGCCCGGTAGCGGGGTAGTCGTTCGGTCTCTCGGGTGACGGGTCACAAGTAGGACGGGCCCGTCACCCGGGCGCGGAAGGTCCACCAGACCCAGCCCTGCGCCGCCACCAGCAGCGGCATCAGGACCAGGATCACCGGCACCAGCAGTGCCAGCGTGGCGGAGTCCGCGGCCGAGGCCGCCAGTTCCAGGTCGGCCCCGGCCAGCAGCACGATCCCGGTCAGCGCCGCCGCCGTCAGCGCGTAGGTGCGCCCCTCGCCCGACCCTCCGGTCAGCCGTACGGCCCGCTCCCGCAGTTCGCCCGACAGCCGCACCCCCGCGAACGCCAGCCCGTGCGTCGCGAACAGCAGCGCCACCACGGCAGCCGCCACGATCGGCACCGGCAGGATCTGCGTGAAGATCACCCCCCACGCCAGCGCCAGAGCCCACGAGCCGGCCACGATCGCCCCGTCCCAGAACGCCTGCCACCACGCCCCCGGCACCCGGCCGCGCAGCCACAGCCCCATGTCGCGCACGATCCAGCCGACGAGCAGCGCCACCAGCGCCAGATAGTTGCCTGCCAGCAACTCCCCCTCCAGCGACGGGAACAGCCCGGCGAGCACTCCCGCCAGTGCCACCAGCCACACCTCGTTGCCCAGGAAGAAGGGCGCGATCGCGGCGATGACGGTCCGGCGCTCGGCGGCGTTCTTCCCGAGGTACGGCAGCAGCATGCCCACCCCGATGTCGGCTCCGGCGAGCACGAAGTACCCGATGGCGAAGAAGGCCAGGATGAAGATCTCCATGGTGGTTCCTCAGAAGGTCAGGGCGGGAGCGGGGGTCTCGATGGGGCGGCCGCCGAGGGCGACGGCGTCGGGCCCTCGCCTGGCGGTCCTGGCCAGCAGCCAGTAGTTGACGACGATCAGCACCCCGAACACCGCGCTGAAGGCGATGAGGGAGACGCGCATCTGGGTGTCGCTGACCGGGGACATCGCCTCGGCCGTGGTCAGCAGGCCGTACACGACCCACGGTTGGCGGCCCACCTCGCGGAAGACCCATCCGGCCAGCATGGTGACGAACGGGACCGGGATCATCGCGGTCAGCAGCCAGTGCCAGACCCGCAGCCCGCGCACGGCGGGCCGGAAGAACATCAGCACGAAACTGACCGCGGAGAAGAAGAACATGACCGCGAACAGCACCATCATCGCGGTGCCCGCGGTCCGCACCAGGTCGACGGGCGGCAGGTAGTCGCCGGGGCCGAAGCGCGCCACCATCTCGGCCTGCACCTTGGCCAGGTCGTCCGCGCCGCCCGACCAGGCGGCGGCCTTGCCCGGCTGCAGGGTGTCGAAGCCCATGCCGCCGAAGGTCGCGGTGACCAGCGTGGCGGGCAGGGCCAGGGCGATGCCGATCCTGAGCGACTTGCGGAAGAAGTCCTGCTCGTGGGTGCGCCTACGCAGGTGGTAGGCGCTCACTCCGGCCATGAAGAAGCCGCCGACGACCATCGCGCCGGCCAGGACGTGGCCGAAGGCGACCAGCGAGGCCGGGTTGGCCAGCAGCGCGCCGAAGTCGGTGAGCCGCAGGACGCCGTCGACGACCTCGTAGCCGACGGGGTTCTGCAGGAAGCCGTTGGCGACCAGGATCCAGAAGGCGCTGGCGTAGGCGGTCAGCGTCACGATCCAGATCAGTGTCAGGTGCGCCCACCTGTTGAGCCGGTCCCAACCGAAGATCCACATGCCGAGGAACGTGGACTCGACGAAGAAGGCGACGAGCGTCTCGATCGCCAGGGCGCCGCCGAACACGTTGCCCGCGAAGTGCGTCAGCCCGCTCCACGACATCCCGAACTGGAACTCCATCACCAGCCCCGTCACGATGCCCATGGCGTAGTTGATGATGTAGAGCTGGCCCCAGAACCGCACCATCCGCAGGTGCACGGGGCTGCGGGTCAGCGTCGCCCTCGTCTGCAGGACCGCCACCAGCGTGGCCAGGCCGAGGGTCAACGCGACGAACAGGAAGTGCGCCCCCGCGGTCAGCGCGAACTGCAGGCGGGCCAGGTCTACCGTCTCCATGCCATGACCATCCCGGTACGGCATGCGTCGCGGCGTCAGCCCGTGGTTGTGACGTGCGTACTCCCTAGGGTGTAAGCCATCCGGGAGTGATGAGACCGGCCTCGTAGGACATGACGACCAGTTGCGCCCTGTCGCGCACGTTCAGCTTGGTCATGATACGGCTGACGTGCGTCTTCACGGTCGCGGGGCTGAGCACGAGGCGGGTGGCGATCTCGTCGTTCGACAGGCCGTGGGCGACCAGTTCGAGCACCTCGCGCTCGCGTTCGGTCAGCGAGTTGAGCTCGGGGCCGGGGGCGGGCCGCTTGACCCTGCCGGCGAACTCGGCGATGAGCCTGCGGGTGACCGAGGGGCTGATGAGCGCGTCTCCTCTGGCCACGACCCTGACCGCGTGGATGAGCTCGGCGGGCTCGGTGTCCTTCACCAGGAAGCCGCTCGCGCCCGCCTTGAGCGCGCCGTACACGTAGTCGTCGAGGTCGAAGGTGGTCAGGATGATCACCTTGGTGTCGGCCAGGCGTGGTTCTGTGACGATCCGGCGGCCGGCCTCCAGGCCGTCGAGCTCGGGCATCCTGATGTCCATCAGCACCACGTCGGGCCGCAGATCGAGGGTTTTGGCCACGGCCTCGACGCCGTTGGCGGCCTCGCCGACCACCTCGAGGTCGTCCTCGCCGGACAGGATCGACCGGAATCCGGCCCGCACCAGCGTCTGGTCGTCGGCCAGCAGGACGCGGATCACAGCGGCAGCTCGGCGACGACGCGGTATCCGCCTTCGGGGCGCGGCCCCGCTTCCAGCGTGCCGCCCAGCGCGGCCGCCCGCTCCTTCATTCCCCGCACGCCGTACCCGCTTCCTCCCGTGAAGACGACGGAGGGGCCGTCGTCTTCTACCGTGATGACCATCTTTCCGGATTTTTCGGTGCCTGATTCTTCGATGGTGATGGTGAGCCGGGCGCTTCCCGCGGCCGAATGACGGGAGACGTTGGTCAGCGCCTCGGAGACGATCCGCGCGGCGGCCAGATCCACCTCTACGGGCGGGTCACCGTACGACACCTCGGTGGAGACGTCGAGGCCGGTGCGCCGCACCAGCTCGTCGAGGCGGCGGAGGCTGCCGGTGGGGGCGGTCGGCGCGTCCTCGTCCACCTGGCGCAGCACGCCCAGGGTGGCGCGCAGCTCGCGCAGCGTCTCCTTGCTGGTCTCCTTGATCGTCCGCAGTGCCTCCTCGGCGTCCTCGGGACGCTTCCTGATGCCGTGGAGCGCCGCCCCCGCCTGCACGTTGATCAGCGAGATGTTGTGGCCGAGCACGTCGTGCAGCTCGCGCGCGATGCGCAGCCGCTCCTCGGTCTCCCTGCGCCTGGCCTCCTCCTCCTTGCTGTGCTCGGCCTCGGCGGCCCGTTGCTCGACCTCGTGGAGGTAGGCGCGTCTGTTGCGGGTCACGCCGCCCGCCGCCACCGCGGCCACCGTCCAGCCCGCGATCATGAGGAACAGGCTGTCGTCGACGTGCCTGACGCTGCCGCTCTCGGCCACCCCCATGGCCAGCAGCGAGGCGGCGGCAGCGGTGCCCGCGGCCACCAGGCGGCCCAGCTCGGCCGCGGTGTAGAGGGCGAGCATGGGAGCGATGATCAGCGGCCCGTCGAGCCGGGCGAACGGGTAGTAGAGCCCGACGCCGACCATCACGACCAGCAGCACGGCGACGGGATAGCGCTGCCGGAGCAGCAGCGCGCCGCAGACCGCCAGTGGCAGGACGATGTCGAGCGCCTTGGGGGTGACGTCCGGCTTGAACAGCGCGGTCGCCACGGTGCCCAGCAGGATGACCGCGACCACGCCGATCGTCACTCTCATGCATCCATTCTGTCGCGGCTCCGGTAGACGATGTACGGGCGGAACAGGTAGCCGATCGGCGCGGAGAAGGCGTGCACCAGCCTGGTGAAGGGAAACAGCGCGAACAGCAGCATCCCGATCAGCGCGTGCAGCTTGTAGGTCCAGCTCGCCCCGGCCATCGCGGCGGCGTCGGGCTGCAGGACGAAGACGCTCCTGAACCACGGCGAGACCGTGGTCCGATAGTCGCTCTCGTGCTCGAACACGCTGAGCACGGTGGTGAGCAGCCCCGCCACGATCGCGGCCACCAGCACCACGTACATCGTCTTGTCGTTCTTGGTCGTCACCATGAAGACGGGCCCGGTCCGGCGCCGCCGGTAGATCAGCAGCGCGATGCCCGCCAGCGTGCAGAAGCCCGCGATGGCCCCGACGACCAGCGCGCTCGCGTGGTAGAGGGTTTCGGAGACGCCCACCGCGTCGGTCCACGACTCGGGGATCAGCAGGCCGATCACGTGGCCGAGGATGACGAAGAGCAGGCCGAAGTGGAACAGGGGGCTGCCGATCCGCAGCAGCCTGCTCTCGTACAGCTGCGACGAGCGGGTCGTCCAGCCGAACTTGTCGTACCTGTGCCGCCAGATCAGCCCGCCGATCAGCACCACCAGTGTCAGGTAGGGGCCGACGATCCACAGCGCGGTCTCGCCCCAGCTCATCGGTACACCCCCACGGACTCGGCGGGCGGGCCCTGCGCCGCCAGCCGTTCGGCCCGCAGCAACTCGCCGGGGGTGGCGGCGGGCAGCGTGCCGCACACCACCGAGATCACCGACTCGTACGGCGAGCCGACCTCACGCAGCGCCGTCCGCAGCAGCTCCAGCGCCGCCCGGTGCTCCTTCAGCACCTCCTCGCCCACCGCGTCGAGCGCCGCGAACTCCAGCACCACGGGCAGGAAGTCGGGCAACTCGTCCTCGCACAGCTCCCACCCCGCCGCCCGGTAGCGCGCCTTCAGCCGGGCCAGCGACTCGCCGCGCCGCCGCGTGTCGCCGTCGGCGTAGTAGGTCAGGTAGAGGCAGCAGCGCCGCTTCAGGTCGAACGTCTCCACGTAGTGGGCGGCCAGCTCGCCCGCGCCCATCCGGTCGACCTCGCGCAGGAACGCGGGAAAGCACGCTCCGGCGGCCTCGCGCACCAGCGGCAGCCGCTCCAGGAACCGCTCGTCGGGGTAGGCCAGCAGGTGCGCGGCTGCCTGCCGCACGACGGCGTGCTTCATAGGTGCTCCGGTGGGGTGCCCTTGCCGTCCCAGTTGAGGAGGTTCGGGCGGTCGTGGCTGATCTTCTCGCTGGTCTGGCGGTGCTTGAGGCTGTGGAAGCTTTCGATCGACACCGGGACGGGACCCCCGGACGCCTCGCCGAAGGGGCCCTGTTCGCCCGGCCCTCCGTCGTAGTCGAGGCTGCAGCCGATCTCCTCCACCGCGCCGGGTGTCGTGCCGTACGCCGTGGGGATGACGTAGCGATCCTCGTACTTGGCCAGCGCCAGCAGCCGGTACATGGCCTGCACATCCTCACTGGACAGGTCCCCGGCGGGCGGGTCCGCGCCGAGGTTGACCGCGCGCATGTGCGAGCGCATTCCCGCCAGGCGGCGCAGCGCCGCCGTCACCGGGGCGGGGTCGCCCGCGGTGAACAGCTCGGCCAGGTAGCCGATCGGGATGCGCAGCGACTCGATGGCGGCGAACAGGTTGCCCGCGTCCTCGCCGTCGTGCCCCGTGCCCGACAGCGCGTCCACGACCGGCGACAGCGGCGGGACGTACCAGACCATCGGCAGCGTCCGGTACTCCGGATGCAGCGGCAGCGCCAGCCGGTACTTCACGATCAGGTCGCGGACCGGCGACCTGCGGGCCGCCTCGATCCAGTCGTCCGGCAGGCCCGACCCCGCGACGGCCGGGTCGTCGGGGTCGACGAACAGCGACAGGTGCGCCTCGTAGAGACCCTTCTCGTCGGCCGTCGCGGCCACCTCCGACACGCGGTCGGCGTCGTAGAGCATCACCCCGAGGTAGCGCAGCCGTCCCACGCACGTCTCCGAGCAGACCGTGGGCAGCCCCACCTCGACGCGCGGATAGCAGAACGTGCACTTCTCGGCCTTGCCGGTCTTGTGGTTGAAGTACACCTTCTTGTACGGGCAGCCGGTCACGCACATCCGCCAGCCCCTGCACCTGTCCTGGTCGACCAGCACGATCCCGTCCTCGGACCGCTTGTACAGCGCCCCTGACGGGCAGGAGGCGACGCAGGACGGGTTGAGGCAGTGCTCGCAGATGCGCGGCAGGTAGAACATGAACGCGTTCTCGAAGTCGAGCTTCACCTTCTGCTGGAGCCGGTCGAGCCGCTGCAGGACCGGATCGGGCGAAGGGTCGCCGCCGAGGTCGTCGTCCCAGTTGGCGCTCCACCGCACGGTGGTCGGCTCGCCGCTGATCAGCGAGCGCGGGGCGGCCACCGGCACGTCGTCCGACAGAGGCGCCCTGACGAGGTTCTCGTAGTCGTAGGTCCACGGCTCGTAGTAGTCCTCGATCGAGGGCATGAGCGGGTTGGCGAAGATGCCGAGCAGCTTGCGCAGCCTGCCGCCCGCCCGCGGCTTGAGCCTGCCCTTGGCGTCGATCACCCAGCCGCCGCGCCAGCGCTCCTGGTCCTCGTACCTGCGGGGATAGCCCTGCCCAGGACGGGTCTCGACGTTGTTGAACCAGACGTACTCGACGCCCGCCCTGTTGGTCCAGGTCTGCTTGCAGGTGACCGAGCAGGTGTGGCACCCGATGCACTTGTCCAGGTTCATGACCATGGCGAGCTGAGCCATGACGCGCATCAGTACGTCACCTCCTGGGAGCGGCGGCGGATCACGGTGATCTCGTCGCGCTGGTTGCCGGTCGGGCCGAGATAGTTGAAGCCGTAGGACAGCTGCGCGTAGCCGCCGATCATGTGGGTGGGCTTGATCAGCACCCTGGTCAGCGAGTTGTGGATGCCGCCCCTGCGCCCGGTGGCCTCGCTCTTGGGCACGTCGATGACGCGCTCCTGCGCGTGGTACATGAACACCGTCCCCTTCGGCATCCGCAGGGAGACGACGGCCCTGGCGACGACCACGCCGTTGCGGTTGACCGCCTCGACCCAGTCGTTGTCGGCGACTCCGATCCTGGCGGCGTCCTCGACCGACATCCAGATCGTCGGGCCGCCGCGCGACAGCGTCAGCATGATCAGGTTGTCCTGGTACTCCGAGTGGATCGACCACTTGGAGTGCGGCGTCAGGTAGCGCACCACCAGCAGGTCGGTGTCGCTCTGCTGGCGCTCTCCGAACAACGCGGCCATGTCGAGCGGTGGCCGGTAGACGGGCAGGGCCTCGCCGTACTCGTGCATCCAGTCGTGGTCGAGGAAGAAGTGCATCCGCCCGGTCAGCGTGTGCCACGGCTTGTCGTGCTCCACGTTGATCGTGAACGGGGAGTAGCGCCGCTCGTGCGACTCCTTGCCCGACCATTCGGGGCTGGCGGCCACGTGCTGCGGCCTGCTCTGGGTGTCGGAGAAGACGATCCGGTGGTCACGGTGCGCGAGCTCCGACAGGTCGGTGCCGGTCCGCTCGGCCAGTTGCGCGAAGCCCTGGGCGGCCAGCCTGCCGTTCGACGTGCCCGACAGCGCCAGGATCGCTTCGCACGCCTTGGCGTCGGTGTCGAGCAGCGGCCGCCCCTTGGCCACACCGTGGGCGACCAGCCCGTTGCGCTGCCCGAGCCAGTCCATCTCCTTGTCGGGCCGGAAGGACAGCCCCTTCACCGGCAGCCCCGCCTTCTCCGCCAGCGGGCCCAGCGCGCCGAGCTTGGCCGCGACCGCGCCGTAGTCGCGCTCCACCACGACCAGCGTGGGCGTCACCTCCGCGGGCGCGCGACCGCCCGGCTGGGCCGTCTCTCCGGGCGTGTCGTGCTGGTACGGCACCGCGACCACGTCCTTGCGCACCCCGAGATGCGCGGCGGCCAGGTCGCTGAAGGTCGCGGCGATCGCGTGGAAGGCCGAGAAGTCGGTCTTCGTCTCCCACGGCGGGCTGATCGCCGGGTTGAAGGCATGCACGAACGGGTGCATGTCGGTCGAGGACAGGTCGTGCTTCTCGTACCAGGTCGCGGCCGGCAGCACGATGTCGGAGAACAACGTGGTCGAGGTCATCCTGAAGTCGAGCGACAGCAGCAGGTCGAGCTTGCCCCTGGCCGCCTCCTGGTCGGGCTCGGGCAGGTTCGAGGCCGCGCCGAGCAGGTGGTGCAGGAAGTACTCGTTGCCCTTGGCGGAGGAGCCCAGCAGGTTGGACCGCCAGATCGTCACCACGCGCGGCCAGTTGCGCGGATCGTCGGGATCCTCGGCCGCGTACCGCAGCCTGCCCGCCTTCAGCTCGGCCAGCGTGAAGGCCACGGGATCGTCGGCCGCGCCCAGGTCGAGCGGGTTGCGGTCGAACGCGGGCGCCATCGGCATCCACCCGTTGCGGACCGCCTGCACCACCAGGTCGGCGGTGTGCAGCCCCCTGAACCTGCCCGGCCCCAGCGGCGAGCACAGCTCGCCCGCGTCGAACCTGTCGTAGCGCCACTGGTCGGTGTGCAGATACCAGTACGGCGTCGCGGGCGTCTGCCGCGGCGGCCTCGACCAGTCCAGCGCCCCCGCCAGCTGCGCCCACCCCGCCAGCGTGCGGCACTTCTCCTGGCCGACGTAGTGCGCCCATCCACCGCCGTTGACGCCCTGGCAGCCGGTGAGCAGCAGCAGCGTCAGGAACGACCGGTAGATCGTGTCGCCGTGGAACCACTGCGTGGTGCCCGCGCCCAGCACGATCATGCAGCGCCCGCGGGTCGCCTCCGCGGTCTGCGCGAACTCCCTGACGATCTTCACGGCCCGCCGCGGGGGCACCCCCGTGATCGGCTCCTGCCAGGCAGGCGTGTACGGCTCGCCGTCGTCGTCGTAGCCCTCGGGCCAGCTCCCCGGCAGCCCCGGCCGCCCGACCCCGTGCTGCGCGAGCATCAGGTCGAACACGGTCGTGACGAGCTGCCCGTCCACCCGGCGCGCCGGGACCCCCCTGCGCAGCACACCCTCCTGGTCGAAGCGGGGCAGCAGGACCTCGACCGGCTCCCCGCCGAGAAGGGTGAGCAGCGGCGTGGTCTCCAGCCTCAGGTTCCACCTGCCCTTGCCCGAGTCGGTCCAGCGGAAGCCGACCGAGCCGTTGGGCACGACCGGCTCGCCCGCCGCGTCGAGGAAGACGGTCTTCCACTCGGCGGCCTCCTCGGCCGAGCCCAGGTCGGCGGCGGTGAGGAACTTGTCGGGCACATAGGCGCCGTCACGCTCGGTCAGCCGGACCAGGAACGGCAGGTCGGTGAAGCGGCTGACGTAGTCGACGAAGTACGGCACCTGCCGGTCGACGAAGAACTCCTTGAGCAGCACGTGCCCCATCGCCATGGCCAGCGCGCCGTCGGTGCCGGGGTTGATCGCCAGGAACTCGTCGGCGAACTTGGCCGCGTCGTTGTAGTCGGGGCTCACCACGACGACCTTCTGGCCCCGGTAGCGGGCCTCGGCCATCCAGTGGGCGTCGGGCGTGCGGGTCACCGGCACGTTCGCGCCCCACAGCACCAGGTAGGCGGCATCCCACCAGTCGGCCGACTCGGGCACGTCGGTCTGGTCGCCGAACACCTGGGGCGAGGCGACGGGCAGGTCGGCGTACCAGTCGTAGAAGGACAGCATGGTCCCGCCGATCAGCGAGACGAACCGCGAGCCGATCGCGTGGGAGACCATCGACATCGCCGGGATCGGGGAGAAGCCCGCGATCCGGTCGGGGCCGTAGGCCTTGATGGTGTGGACGTGGGCGGCGGCGATCATCTCGGTCGCCAGGTGCCAGGTGATCCGCACCAGGCCGCCCCTGCCGCGGGCCTGCTGGTATCTCGCCCTCGTCTCGGGATCCGTGGTGATCTGGGCCCAGGCCTCCACCGGGTCGAGGCCCCTTGCGCGGGCCTGGCCGTACATCTCGACGAGGACGCCTCTGGCGTACGGGTAGCGGATCCTGGTCGGGGAGTAGGTGTACCAGGAGAAGGCGGCGCCGCGCGGGCAGCCGCGCGGCTCGTACTCGGGACGGTCGGGACCCACGCTCGGGTAGTCGGTCTGCTGGGTCTCCCAGGTGATGATGCCGTTCTTGACGTAGACCTTCCACGAGCAGGAGCCGGTGCAGTTGACGCCGTGGGTGGAGCGGACGACCTTGTCGTGGCTCCACCTGTCGCGGTAGAACGCGTCGCCCTGGCGCCCTCCCTTGACGTAGACCGTCCGCAGATCGTCGCCGGTGGCCGACCTGCGGAAGAACCTGCCGGTCCGCAGTAGGAGATCTTCCGCCTGGGTCATGCCCCAACTTCATCACATAGCGTAACGATCTGCTACACAGGGTGTATGTATAAAGGTCAAATGGTCAATCTGGTTCTGGCCACGATCGCCTTCGCTGTCACGTTCTGGGCGTGGAATTTGATCGCACCGCTGTCGGGCACCTACAGCGAACAGCTCGGGCTGTCGCCGACGCAGACCTCGATGCTGGTGGCCATCCCCGTGCTGGTGGGCTCCCTCGGCCGGATCCCCGTAGGCGTGTTGACCGACAAGCTCGGCGGGCGGCTGATGTTCGCCGCCATCTGCTTCCTCACGATCGTGCCCGTGCTGTTCGTCGGCTGGTCGAACTCCTACGGCGCGCTGCTGTTCTGGGGGTTCCTGCTGGGCGTCGGCGGCACGTCCTTCGCGGTCGGCATCCCGTTCGTCAACGCCTGGTACGAGCCCGCCAGGCGCGGCTTCGCCACCGGGCTGTTCGGCGCGGGCATGGGCGGCACCGCGCTGTCGGCGTTCCTCACCCCGCGCCTGGTCGAGGGCCTCGGCCGGGCCCAGACCCACCTGCTCATGGCCGCCATGCTGGCGCTGATGGGCGTGATCATGCTGGTGGCCAGCAGGAACTCGCCCGGGTGGAAACCCTCGACCGAGCCGCCCCTGCCCCGCATGCGCGACGCGACGAAGATCAAGGCGACCTGGCAGTGCGCGGTCCTCTACGCCGTGGCCTTCGGCGGCTTCGTCGCCTTCTCCACCTACCTGCCGACCCTGCTGCGGAACGTCTACGACTTCACCCAGACCGACGCCGGACTGCGCACGGCCGGCTTCTCCATCGCGGCAGTGATCGCCAGGCCGCTAGGCGGCGCCCTGTCCGACAAGACCGGCCCGGAGCGCGTGCTGCTGGCCTCCTTCGCCGGTACGGCGGTGCTCGCCGTCGTCCTGGCCTTCGAACCACCGCTCGAGGTACCGGCGGGCACCTGCTTCGTCGCCATCGCCTTCTTCCTCGGACTCGGCACCGGCGGCGTCTTCGCGCTGGTCGCCAAGCTCGTCGACCCCACCAGGGTCGGCACCGTGACGGGGCTGGTCGGCGCGGCCGGCGGCCTCGGCGGCTACTTCCCCCCGCTGGTCATGGGCGCCGTCTACACCGCCACCGGCGCCTACACGATCGGCTTCCTGCTGCTCGCGCTCACCGCGCTGGCCGCATGGGTCTACACATTGAAGGCATTTCCCTCGGGTAGGGGATCGGGATGAGCACACAGGAAGAGCTTCGCCAGCTCGAAGAGGACCTGGCGAAGCTGAAAGCCTCGAACGCCGACCTCCGCAGCCAGGTCAGCGACATGGGCGCGACGGACGCCGTCGAGCGGGCGGCGATGCTGGGCATGGCCGACGAGCAGGACGGTTTGATCGCCGAGCTCGAGGCAAGGCGCGACGAGCTGCGCTCCCGCCTTGATTCCCCTTAGGCGTTGGCTTTCCTGAGGGGTGCGCCGACCTCGTGGAGGTGGCGGAGTGCCTGGCCGTACGAACTGATCAGACCCGATTCCAGGTACTCCACCCCCAGCTCCGCGCAGTGCGCCCGCACGATCGGCTGCGCCTTGCGGAGATTGGGCGTGGGCATGTTCGGGAACAGGTGGTGCTCGATCTGGTAGTTGAGCCCGCCGAGGGCCACGTCCACCATCCAGCCGCCCCGCACGTTGCGCGAGGTCAGCACCTGCTTGCGGAGGAAGTCGAGCTCGTCCTCCGCGGTGATCATGGGCATGCCCTTGTGGTTGGGCGCGAACGTGCAGCCCAGATACACCCCGAACACCGCCTGGTGCACCAGCGCGAACACCACGGCCTTGCCGAACGGCAGCACGGTGAAGAGCAGCCCGAAGTAGCACACGACGTGCAGCACCAGCAGCGTCGCCTCCAGCCCGCGCCGGCGCATCGACCTGTTGCGCAGCGCCTTGAAGCTGGCCACGTGCAGGTGCCAGCCCTCGAAGGTGAGCAGCGGGAAGAACAGGAACGCCTGCCGGCGCGCCACGAACCTCGGCAGGCCGGTGACGCGCTCCACCTGGTCGGTCGACCAGACGATCACCGCAGGGGAGACGTCGGGATCGTGGTCCTCGTGGTTGGGGTTGGCGTGGTGGCGGGTGTGCTTGTCGGTCCACCATCCGTAGCTCATGCCGATGAGCAGGTTGCCGACGAGGCGGCCCGCGAACTCGCTCGGCTTGCGGTTGCGAAAGACCTGCCGGTGGGCCAGGTCGTGCGCGGCCAGCGCGACCTGGGCGAAGGCCACGGCCAGCACGAAGGCGACGAGCAGCTGCCACCAGGAGTCGCCCACCAGGACGAACGCCACCCACCCGCCGACGAAGGCGAGGCCCACGAGGGTGAGGCGGACGGTGTAGTAGAAGGGCCGCCTGTCGAGCAGGCCGGCTTCGTTGATCTTGCGTGCCAGTCGGGCGAAGTCACTGCCTCGGGCTTCGACGGTTACGTCGGTCACGGGGCTCCTCATGAGCGTCGGACAATGGCCCAACACTGACGTGCCACCCGGTGCCTGAGCAATAGATCGTCAGTTCGTACGGAACCTCAATTTTATGTCTGACACAAATTTCTCTTGACACGATTCTTAGGTTCGGCCTAATCTTGGGTTGCAACGAAGTTGAGGGCTGAGAGGAACCAGATGCGAAACGCGGTTAACGAGCTCGGGATCATCGCAGCCCCGCCCGTCGTCCAGTTCAGGGCAGGCGAGGTGGCGAAGGCCGTCGGTCAGGCCGGAAGGGACGTTCCCGGACGGCAGGACCGGAAGTCGCAGCGCCACGCGCACTCGACAGGGCGCGCCTACCCGGCGCGCCGCCAGATCGCGGCACCCCGGCGCTCCGGGTTTTGAGGGCTGGCGGTGTGCGAGGGGCATCTCTCGCACACCAGGTGCCCGACCTGTGCGCTGGACGGTGCAGGTTCGCGCTGGTCAGCGTCGTGAGCATAGATCGTCAGGCCGCCTGGGGTGCGGCCGTTGCTCAGGATGAAGCTGGCTCGATGTGATCCATGCCACGCAACATAACGGCCGCTTCCGGAATCTACCTCTTTGGCATGTTGATCAATTCTCGATCGGCATCGCCTGGTTCGACGAGAGGATCACACCTGGCATGGGCAAGATCAAGAAGTCGGTTTTCGCGGCGCTCGGCCTGGTCGCCACGTTGACCGGCTGGAGGCACTGCGGCTGATCGCCGGATCGGTTGCCGCAGGGAGGAAGGATCCTGTGGCTACGCCCCGCAGCACCATCGGCTGCCATTCTCGTCGGCTTCTTCCGAGGCCGAGATCGCCGGAGGATGGAGCCGATGGGTGCGGCTGAGGCTTCCCTGACACTACGCGTGCGGCCCCACCGAGATCTTGCCGATCGTCAGCCGCGGGGTTGCCTCCAGGATCTCGCCGACCCTGCCGACCTGCTCGTCGAGCTCGGCCAGCTGCTTGGCGGTCAGCTCGTCGAGCGGTTCGACGGTGACGTCGAGCTTCCTGCCGGAGCGCCGCTGGTGCCACACACCGGCCACGATCCCGTCGACCAGCAGCACGGGGTAGTTGCCCGCCTGCCCGCCACCCAGCGCGCGCTCCCACGCCCTGCCGGGGAAGAGCTGCTCGCGCGGGTGCGAGCCGACCAGGAAGGCGTCGAAGTACGGCAGGAGCCGCACGCCCCTGGCAGGTTCGTCGGGCGCTTCGGTGTCGCCCTCGTTCACCCACCCGCCCTCGACCTGGTCCAGCGCCGCCCGTTGGAACAGCTTGGCCGCCCAGGTGACGGGCGCGGACAGCCATCTGGCGAAGAACTGCGGCGTGGACGGGCCGTAGGAGTGGAGGTAGGCCCTGAGCAGCTCGTCCTGTGCGGTCTCGGTGTCGGCGGGCCGGACACCGGGGTTGGTGTAGGTGACCTTGCGGCCGCGGTTGGGCCCGAACGCGAGCACGCCCCTGTGCGCGGCCAGGTGCACTGCCTGACGCCAGCGCGGCCACTTGGTCTGGAACGCGTCCATGACCCGGTCGCCCGCCCACGGGCCCGCGATGGCGGTGACGGCCTCGTCCAGCTCGTCGATCGTGAGCGCCTGGTCCTTGAGCGCGATGCCCACCGCCTCGACGACCTTCTCGATCTGGTCGGAGGTGAGCAGGTCGATGCGTCCGGCGGGTAGCGACGCGAGCGCGCCCGTCCACCTGGGCAGGTCGGCGGTGGGGAGCAGGTGGACGGTGCCGCGCGGGCCGTACGTCTTGGTCAGGCTGCGCTTGGTCCACAGCGCCTCGCGGACGTCCACCCTGGTGGTGCCGGGCAGGCGGAGGCTGACCGACAGCTCGGCCGCCGACAGGATCTGCGCGTGGGCGCCGCACATGGCGGCCACGATGTCGGCGGGCGTGCCCTGCTGGGGGAAGTGGCGTTCGAGACGGCGGGCGTTCCAGTTCATGGCCCCAGCGTAGGAACGATCGCGGCACGTTTCGTTCCGCATTGGCTTCGTATAGTGGCCAGTTATGAGAGCGATCGTGATGGACGAGTTCGGCGGGCCCGAGGTGTTGCGGGTGCGCACGGTTGACGACCCGGTGCCCGGCGAGGGCCAGGTGCTGGTGGAGGTGGCGTTCGCGAGCATCACGTTCGTGGAGACCCAGGTGCGGGCGGGGACGGGGCCGTTCGCGCCGCCCGCGCTGCCGCGCACGCCCGGCAACGGCGTCGGCGGCAGGATCGTGGCCGTGGGCGACGGCGTGGACGCGGGCCTGGTCGGGACCACGGTGGTGACCACGACCGGCGGCGTGGGCGGATACGCCTCGCTGGCCGTGGCCTCGGCCGCCGACGCCGTGCCGGTGCCGGAAGGCGTGGCCCTGCAGGACGCGGTGGCGCTGCTCGCCGACGGCCGCACCGCCGTGATGCTCCACGAACAGGCGGAGCTCAAGCCCGGCGAGCGGGTGCTGGTGCTGGCGGCAGGCGGCGGGCTCGGCGGCCTGCTGCTGCAATTCGCCGCCGCCTCAGGGGCTGAGGTGACCGGGGCCGCGCGCGGCAAGCGCGCGCTCGTGGAGCGCCACGGCGCCTACGTCGACTACTCGGTCCCTGGCTGGGCGCGGCCCCTGGAGGTGGACGTGGTCTTCGACGGGGTCGGCGGCGACATCGGCAGCGAGGCCCTGACCGCGCTCCGCCCCGGCGGCCGGGCCAGCCTGTACGGCATGGCGAGCGGATCGTGGTCGCGGACGGACGGCCTGCCGATCACCGTCATCGAAGGCGGCGGCCCGCCCAGCCCACAGGAGCTGCGCAGGCTGGTGAGCAGGGCGCTGGAGCTGGCCGCGCAGGGTCGGCTGGTGCCGACGATCGGCCAGACCTACCCGCTGGAGGAGGCGGCCTCGGCCCACCGCGCGATCGAGACCCGCCAGACCACGGGCAAGACACTGCTGGTCATCTGACCGCCCGCGGATCCCCGAGATCATCCGCGGACCTCGGGACCCGCGGGATCCGGGACTCGCCTGCCGATCCCGGGATCACGCCGTCTCGGGGTTGCCCGTCGTCCGACCGCCTGCCAGGGAGAGGCCGCCTGTCATCTGACGGCCTGTCATCTGATCGAGCCGAACGCGACCGCGGTGGTGGAGGCGATGACGGTGGTCAGCACGACCAGGAACAGCACCGAACGCATCGGGTTGCGGCGCTGCGGCTTCGGCTCCTCCTGCCGCGCCTGGGCGCGCTTCGGGACGGGCGGCTTCGAGGGCGTCGGCGTGGCCTCGGGCGTCGTGACCGCCGGTTGCGCCCGTGCGGGCTGCACCGGTTGCGGCCGTGGTGCGGGCCTGGTCGGCGGGCTGGGCGCGGGGGGTGGCTGAGGTTTCGGCGTGGGCTTGGGTTCCGGCGTGGGCTTGGGGGGTGCGGGCGGCTCCGGTGGTGGCGGACCGCACTCGCCCACCTCGACCACCAGGCCGGCCACGCTGAGGCACACCCCGACCGACACGTTCACCTCGACCGCGCCGTCATCGGGATCCTGCGCCTTCACCTGGACGCCCACCTCCACCTCGGAATGCCCCGGCCCGGGGTCGGCGGGAAGGGCCGCGCCGAGGCAGAGGACCGCTCCCGCCAGCAGCGCCGCCGCCCTCACGCGCTCCCCGCGATCCGCTGGAACTCCTGCAGCACGGCCTGCAACGCGTCAGGCCCCACCGCCAGCGCCCCCGCGAAGGCGTGTGAGATGTCCCAGGTCAGGTAGATGCCGACGCCGAGCATCGCCGCCATCGTCATCAGCGGCACCAGCGTCAGCCCGCGGGGCCTGGCCCCCGCAAGGAACGGGAAGACGATGACGACGACGCCCGTCAGCACGGTCAGTTGGAGCAGCCCGGCCGGGGGCGTGGTGCCCGCGTCGGCGGCCCTGCGGCTGCGCGCCGCCGACAGCTCCTCGACCTTGTCCTGCACGAGAGCCTTGGTGTCGTCGTCGAGCTTGGCGGCGTCGACCCTGGTCCGCAGCGCGTCGAGCCGGGCCCCGCCCTCGGGCGACATCCGGCCCTCCGCCATCAGCGGCCATTCGTCGCGCACGACGAACCGGACGTAGTCGCGCAGGCTCTGCCGTACCCACACCTTGTCGGTTTCGGGCAGGTCGCCTGCGGCCCAGTAGGTCTCGACCGCGGCCTGGCCCTCGGCGAAGGTGTTCTGGCGGGCGGCGTCGGCCGTCGTCCACGGCACGATGATGGCGATCGCGAACACCAGGAGGAACAGCGCCGACAGCATCGCGCCCGCATGACCGGAGGACGGGCCGCCGGGGTCGCGGTCCTCGGTGCCGAGCTTCCTGAACAGGAACGCGGCGAGCGCGACCACGGCGACGGCAGCCGCCACTGCGGCGATGAGGGCAAGCATGCCCCCGACCCTAATGGCTACAGAGCGTTACGTCGCGAACACGCAAAGAATTTACCGGGAATCCCCCGCGAGGAGCTGAGTCACGGGCTCGCGCCCCACGAGACGGCGGCCGAAGGGTCGCCATGCCACGGCGGTGAGGACGGTCATCGCCACCGCCGACAGCCAGAAGGGTCCGGTGATGCCGAGCCATCGGGCGACAGGCCCGCCCACCAGCGAGCCGACCGCCGAGCCGCCGATGGCGAACATCAGGTACACGCTCTGGACCCTGCCGCGCAGTTCGTCGGGCACGGTCCGCTGGCGCAGCGTCGTGATGACCGCGCCGAGCACCGAACCGTGGACGCCGAAGGCCACCAGGACGGGCCCGGCCACCCACACCGTCGTGGCCAGCGCCAGCCCGACGTGCGTCAGCGTCTCGATGACCAGGCCCACGCGGAGCAGGAGGGAGTCGGACAGTCGCGACTGGAGGCGAGGGGCGAGGGCGGCGCCCGCGAGCGAACCGACCGCCGAGGCCGTGATGAGGGCGCCGTAGCCGTACTCGTCGAGCCCGAGCCTGTCGCGGCTGTAGAGCACGAGGATCGAGAAGCCGGCCATGAGCGTGATGTTCATCAGGCACAGCGCGATGGCGAGCATCCTGATCGCGCCGTTGCGCCAGAGCCAGCGCACGCCTTCGGCGATGTCGGCGCGCACGCTGCGGCGGACCGCGGGAGCGGCGTGCCGTACGCCTCGCATCGTGGACAGCAGGACGGCGGCCAGCGCGAAGGTGACGGCGTTGACGCCGAACGGCAGCGCCGCGGCGGCCACGAACAGGGCCGCGCCCACGGGTGGCGCGGCGAAGCGGTTGACGGCGAAGAAGACGGTCCCCATGCGGGCGTTGGCGCGGGGGAGGTCGTCGGGCGCCACGACCGTCGGGACGAGCGCGCCGAACGCGTTGTCGCCAAGGGTCTCGCAGGTGCCGAGCAGGAATCCGGCGGCGTAGACGACGGGGATCGTCGCCAGGTCCTGCGCCACGGCGAGGGCCAGCAGGCCGACGACCAGGCAGCGCACGACGTTGACGACGACGGTCAGCCGCCTGCGGTCGAGGCGGTCCACGAAGACGCCGCTGATCAGCGAGAAGAACAGCCACGGCAACTGCTGGACGAAGACCGCCATCCCGACCAGGACGGGATCGTCGGTGATCGAGGCCACGAGCAGCGGCGCGGCGGCGGCCGCGATGCCGTCGCCGATGTTGGAGACGGTGGCGGCCGCCCACAGCGTGTTGAAGTTCCTCCCGAGTTTTGCCACCTGCCGAAGTATTGCGGGCCGCGACAGCAGGGGAAATACGCGGGTTTGCGTACTCAGGCCAGGTGGCGGAGGGTGTATGCGGGGTCGGCGTAGGCGCCGCCCTGGAGGGCGGGGCCGCCCTCGTCAGGCAGACGGCCCGCGTACGCCTCGGCGTCGTCCTGCGGCTGGTAGCCGTCGCTCAGCTCCCAGAAGCGGCGGGTGTTGGCCGAGACCGCGTAGAGCGTGCGGAAGCCGACGTCCTTCCTGGTCAGCGCGTCGACGAAGAAGCCCGCGCAGTCTCGGGGGCTGAGCCAGGTCGACAGCTGGCGCTCGTCGGCGGGCTCGGGTTCGAGGCTGCCGATGCGCAGGCACACCACCTCCAGGCCGAACTTGTCGGCGTACAGCCTGCCGAGGGCCTCGACGGCGACCTTGCTCACGCCGTACAGGCCGTCGGGGCGGGGCGGCAGTTCGGGGGAGACGGTCACGCTGGAGGGATAGCAGCCGGTCAGCCGGTTGCTGCTGGCCAGCACGACCCGTGGCACGCCCGAGCGTCTGGCGGCCTCGAGTACGTGGTGCGTGCCCAGCACGTTGCCTTCCAGCAGGTCGGGCAGCGGCGCCTCGTCGGGCACGCCCGCCAGGTGGACGATCGCGTCGGCGCCCCTGGCGATGTCGATCACCGTCTCGGGGCTGTCCAGGTCGGCCTGCCGTACCTCCTCGCCGGGCGCCTGCGGGGTCAGCGGCCTCCGGTCGACCAGCACCAGCCTGGCCGCCACCTCCCGCAGCGCCCCGCGCACCGCCGCGCCCACCAGTCCCGCCGCTCCTGTCAGTACCACGGTGTCCATGCCAGGGAGTCTGCCAGCGCGGCCATTGACAAACTCAGTTTTTACGTACAATACTGTTTTTGCGATGAGAGACGTCCTGTACCTGGAACAGATCGAGCAGGCCGAGGCCCTGCTCAAGCCGCAGCGCATCGAGGTGCTGCGGCACCTGGCCGAGCCGCGCACCTGCACCGAGGTCGCCGCCCAGCTCTCCCAGACCCCGCAACGCGTCTACTACCACGTCAAGAAGCTGGTGGAGGCGGGCCTGGTCGAGCAGGTGTCCGAGCGCAAGGTGCGCGGCATCAGCGAAGGCATCTATCAGGCCACTGCCCGCTCTTACTGGCTCTCACCCCGCCTCGTCGGGCGGATCGGCCTGAGGAAGACGCAGGACGAGCTGTCGCTCGGCTACCTGCTCGACCTGATGGAGACGGTCCAGGCGGACATCGCCGCGCTGGGCCGCAACCGGCCCGAGCTGCCCTCCGTCGGCGTCTCCGGCGAGATCAGGGTGCCGCCCGAGCAGCGCCAGGAGTTCATGAACGACCTGCGTGACGCATTGCAGGAGCTCTTCACCCGATACGGCGGCGCCGAGGGCGACGCCTTCAAACTGGCCGTGGCCTGCTACCCCAAGGGAGAGACCGATGACTGAGCCGATGATCCTCCGTGTCCGCGTCGCCGCCCCCGCCAAGCGCGTGTGGCACGCGCTGACCGACCCCGAGTCGCTGCGCACGTGGCTGGCCGAGCGCGCCGAGGTCGATCTGCCGCACCGCTTCGAGTTCTGGGGCCGCTACACCCCCGAGGGCGACGCGCCGCACCAGCGCGTGCTGCACGCCGACGACCACAGCCTGCGTCTGGAGTGGACGCTCGACGGCGAGGCCACCACCACCGAGCTCTCCGTCGAGGAGGAGAGCGCCGACTCAACGATCGTCACCCTGAAGCAGAGCCACTTCGACTTCCAGGACGTCATCACCGGGGCCAGCATCAGGGGCGTCCTGCAGACGTACTGGTGCCTGTCGCTGGCCAACCTCGTCGACCACGTCGAGGGCCGCGAGCTCACGTCCAAGGTCGACTACACCTCCGCCACGATGCGGGAGGAGATCGTCATCGACGCCCCCATGTCCGACGTCTACCGCTCGCTGATCAACGGCGAGGAGGCCACCCGCTGGTTCGGCTACCTCATCGAGATCGAGCCCTTCGTCGGCGGCCGCTGGGCCATGGGCGGCTTCGACAACAACCCCGAGCCCGCCAAGGTCGTCGACCTGGTCGAGGGCCGCGCGATGACGGTCGACTGGGGCGGGATCGGGATCGCCAGCTGGGAGCTGGCCGAGTCGGACGGCAAGACCACGCTCACGTTCGTCCAGTCGGGCTTCGACGAGGCTCGCCCGCCGCACGCGGGCTGGGGCGGCTGGCTGTCGGGGCTGGCGGAGCTGCGCCGCTACCACGAGCTGCCCGACTGGCGTCCGGTGTGGGTCGAGGCCGCGTGACGTGATGTCTGGGGCGGCCACCAGCTGGCCGCCCCAGACTTCCCCTAAATGCCTACAAGGTCAATGGGTATTTACTTGTGGCGCGTCATCGCGTAGGTTCGCGGGTATGAGGCAGGGCCACCACCTGACCAGGCGCCCGCACGTGGACCACGGACACGTCGCCAGCGCGCAGTGTCGCTGATCACGAAGCCGATCGTTCCAGCTTTCGTGAGGACACAACCCATGACCAACGTTTTGTCGTACGGCACCGCCGCCTCGGTGGTGGCCTCGTGACCGCCACCCTGCCCGACCGCTCGGTGCCCGACCGCTCCCTGCCCGACCGCTCCCTGCCCGACCGCTCCGTGGACGGCGACCGGTTCAGGCGGGCGCTGGCCGTCCACGCCTCGGGCGTCGTGGTGATCACCGCGCAGAACGGGGGAGTGCCGGTCGGGCTGACGGCCACCTCGTTCACGTCGGTGAGCCTCGACCCGCCGCTCGTGTCGTTCTACGTGGACAGGGCCTCCACCACCTGGCCGTGGCTGGCGACGGCCGACCACTTCGCGGTCAACGTGCTGACCAGCGACCAGTCGGAGCTCGCGGTACGGTTCGCCCGCAAGGGCATCGACAAGTTCGCCGAACCGACCAGGTGGCGGCCGGGAGAGCTGGGGGCGCCGTTGCTGTCGGACGTCTCCGCGCACCTGATCTGCCTGCCGTACGAGAGGGTGGACGTGGGCGACCACGTCCTGGTCGTGGGCCTGGTGGCGGAGGCCGAGGTCCACCATCCGGGGCGGCCGCTGCTGTACCACCAGGGCGGCTTCGGCCGCTTCACCGCCCACCCGTGATGCGCCCGGCCCCCGGGTTCGCTCCCTATGGGCGGCCGCTCAGCAGGGCGTTCACCTCGGAATAGGCCAGCTCGTCGGCCACCGCCGCATAGGTGCCCGTGCTGTACAGCTCGACCGCCGCCCGCCTGGCCACGGCATAGGCCGCCTGGGCGACGGCGGAACCCAGGCTGATCCTGGCCACCCCGCACCCGGCCAGCGCCGCCACGTCGGGTGCGCCGGGACCCACGAGCACGTTCACCGGCACGCCCGCCTTCTCCACCACCGTCGTGATCGCTCGCAGGTCGAGCAGCCCCGGCACGAAGACGCCGTCGGCCCCCGCCTCGACGTACGCGGCGACGCGCTCCAGCGTCTCGCCCAGGTCGGCCGAGCCGCCCAGGTAGGTGTCGACGCGGGCGTTGACGAACAGCGGGATCCCCGCCTCGTCCGCCGCCGCGCGGGCGGCCGCCAGCCGTACCACCTGGTCCTCGACCGGCCGCAGCGGAGAGGGGCCGCCGTGGTGGGCGTCCTCCAGGTTGACCCCCACGGCGCCCGCCTCCAGCACGCCGCGCACCGTCCGCCCGACGCCCTCGGGATCGTCGGCGAAGCCGCTCTCGATGTCGGCGGTGACCGGAACGTCCACGGCCGCCGCCACCCGGGCGATCAGGCCGAGGGCGAGGTCGGCTCCCAGCCGGTCCCCGTCGGCGGCGCCCAGGCTCCAGGCCACCCCGGCGCTGGTGGTGGCGACGGCGGGCGCGCCCGCGGCCTCGACGATGCGCGCGCTGGCCGCGTCCCACGCGTTGGCGAGCAGCAGCGGGCTGCCGGGGACGTGTAGCGAACGGAACAACAGCGCCTTGTCATGAAGTGTCGTCATGGGGAGAGTCAACCAGGCTGGATGTCAGGCCGTCTGGCGGGTTTCAGACATCATCCCCGGCTCAGGAACGATGGGCGGCCCCGGCGTCTTCGCCACCAGGGGCGACCCCCGCGTCCTGGGCACCGGGGGCGGCTCCCGCGTCCTGGTCACCGGCCACCCCCTGACCCGGCACACGGCCTGCGCCCTGGGGCTCCCCGGACCCGGCGGCCGGTGGGATCTCCTGCGCGTTCCCCGCGTCCGTGCCCTGGGGCTCCGTTGGTCCGGTGGCCGGTGGGATCTCCTGCGCGTTCCCCGCGTCCGTGCCCTGGGGCTCCCCGGACCCGGTGGCCGGTGGGATCTCCTGCGCGTTCCCCGCGTCCGTGCCCTGGGGCTCCGTTGGTCCGGTGGCCGGTGGGATCTCCTGCGCGTTCCCCGCGTACGCGTCCTGGGGCTCCGTTGGTCCGGTGGCCGGTGGGGCCTGCTGTGCGTTCCCCGCGTCCGCGACCTGTTCGGTCGGCGTCTCCGCTGCATCGGGCTGCCCAGGCGTGAGGTCCGGGCCCGCTTCTCCGGCATCCGAGCGCCCCGGCTTGCGCTCGCCTTCCGGCTCGCGGTTGTCTTCCGGCCCGCCTCGGCTCCCCGGCACGCGGGCGATGAGGTCATCGTGGTGGCCGCGCCGATAGCCCTCGCCGTGTTCGCGTGGCTCTCGTGGCTCTCGGGGCGGAAGTGGCCGATCACGATCCCGGCCCGGCTGATGGCCGTACGTCGCCTCGATCGTGAACGGGCCCGCCGGGCGGCTGGGCGGGCTCGCCCGGCGACCCCCGGGGGAGGACGCCGCCGCACCGCCGGCCGTAGGCGCGCCCATGGGCATGCCGACCGGCGGCATGAAGTAGCCGAAACCCCCGGTGGCCGCCCGCTCGCCGTCGTGCGCGGCCTCCGCGCGCTGCTGCTCGAAGTCGAGCTCCAGGAACCCCCAGTAGGCGCTGTCGTCGCCGAGCCCGTCCTCCCCGTGCCGGCCCAGCGCCCCCGAGCCGCCGACGATGCCGGGCAGCAGGGTCTCGATCTCCGAGGGCAGCATGCTGTGCGCGGTGGCGAGCCGGCCGTTCAGCTCCCGCAGGAAGTCGCGGGCCCGGTCGTGCACGCCCCCCGAGGGCAGCAGCACGTCGTCGAACTCCCAGTCGCCGAGCCCGACGGCGCTCTCGAAATCCAGCTGGTACTGCTGGAGCATCCCGGCGAGCCAGGTGATCGTCTCGCCGGTCTGCCCGCTCGCGTGGGCCAGGGCTCCACCGGCGGCGTGGACCTTGCGCATGCCTTCGAGGGCGTGCTCGGAGGTCTGTCCCGTCCAGGCACTCGCCAGCTCGCGGGCCTGGCCCTCGACGGTTCCCTGGAACTCGGTGAACCATGCCGCGAGGTCGGCGCAGAGCGTTCCCTGGGCGGCGAGCCGCATCGGATCGACGGATTCGAGGCACTGCTTGACGTACGACACGTCGTATCCGGAGACGTCCTCGTCCTGCCACGGCTGCTTGGTCTCGACGATCGTGTGGCGCAGCCCCATGCCGTTGACCGACCGGTCCAGCAGCGCGCTGTTCACGTCGAGCAGTTCGACGGCCCTGTCGTAGTTCACTCCGGTGGCGAACAGCAGGCCGCCGAGGTCACTGTAACTGTGGCGGATGTCCATGGCGCCCCGCTTGAGCGCTCCGTCGATCGTGATGAGCGCCGTCCGTACGGCCTGCAGCGACGCCCACCACGACCATTCGGTGAAGTCGTCCAGCAGGAGCCAGCCGAAGCGGGCCGGAAGCCCGCCGAGCCCGCCCTCGCCGCCGAGCTCCAGATACTGCTGGGCCTCCGCGTCCGGTTCCGCCTGCATCGCGGCGCCGATCGCCTTCAGCCGAGCGCGGTCGACTTCGACGTCGATCTGCGGACCCGGCCACTCGGGGGACGGCTCGCGTGCGTACCACGGCGGCATGGGGGTGCCTCCACTGCGACGGGGGTCGATCGCCTCTATACATACATGTTAGGCATCGGCGTGACAAAGGTGTCAAGATCGTGAAAATTAGGTGTGTGCGGGGGTGATGCGCACACCCCGCCCCGACCACGAAACGAGACCATGGCCAAGCCTGACCTGTACTTCTCCGCTGACGTCGAAGCCGACGGGCCGATCCCCGGCCCGTATTCGATGCTGAGCTTCGGGCTGGCCGTCGCCGGCGCCTTCGACGGCACCGCCTTCGAGGCCGCGGACCCGACCAAGGACACCTTCTACGCCGAACTTCAGCCGATCAGCGAGACCTTCGATCCGGAGGCGCTGGCCGTCAGCGGCCTGGACCGGGCCTCGCTGACCCGCCACGGACAGGACCCGGCGGACGCGATGAACGCCGCCGCCGCCTGGATCACCGGCCTCGCCGCCGAAGCCAACGCGACACCGGTGTTCGTGGCCTACCCATTGGGTTACGACTGGATGTGGATGTACTGGTATTTCATGCGGTTCGCGGACAAGGGCTCGCCGTTCGGCCACTCGCGGTGTCTGGACATGAAGACCCTGTACGCGGCCAGGGCGTCCACCCCCATCACCCGTTCGACGAAGCGCAACATGCCGAGCCACCTGCTGTCCGCCAAACCCCACACGCACAATGCCCTGGACGACGCCATCGAGCAGGCCGAGCTGCTGCAGAACCTCATGCGGTGGACCGGCACCGGGTGAACCGGCTCAGCACCACGACCCCGATCGCCACGTCACGTCATGCACGTCGCCGACGACCCGCGACCCCGAGGGCCTTCTCCCAGCCGTCCCGCGCGTACGGCGCGGCGGCCAGGCCCGCCACACCCGTCGCGCGATGGGCGGGCCGCTTTCTCATAAATCAGGCACACCATGATTCGAGATCAGCGAGCGGAGACGGGTGGCCGTAAGACTTCCGTCAGATTTGCTCAGGTGTCCAGTTCTGCACGGCCGGGGCGTACTCGATCGGCTTGTCGCCGACCTTGACGCCAGGACTGACCAGCCAGCTCTGATAGGCGGGCGTGAACATCTGGTAGACCGACTGGGGCGGCACGGCGCTCGCCTCGTCGAGCCGGGCGCGTAGGTCGGCCGGCAGTTCGACGTCGAGTGCGGACAGGTTGGCGTCGAGCTGGTCGGTGCTGCTCGCCCCGATGATCGCCGAGGCGACCCCGGGCTGGGTGGCGACCCAGTTGACCGCTACCTGCGCCATCGTCACTCCGAGCTGGTCGGCGACGCTCTCGAGGGTCGCCAGCAGCCGCCACTCCCGCTCCGTCCATGAGCGTCCGGGCGAGCCCGCGCCGCTGAGCCTGCCGTCCCCTGCCAGGCCCTGGTCGGCAGACCGGTACTTGCCGGTCAGGAAGCCGCCGCCGAGCGGGCTCCACGCGGTGATGCCGAGCCCCAGCGTCTGCCCCATCGCGACGTGCTCCAGTTCGATCGTCCGGTCGATGAGGGAGTACGGCAGTTGCAGGCTGACCACCGGTTCGAGGGAGTGCGCCTCGGCGTAGGTCTGGGCTCGCGCCGCGTACCAGCTGGGCACGTCGGACAGGCCCGCGTAGCGGATCTTCCCGGCCCTGGTGAGGTCGTCGAAGGTTCGCATGACCTCCTCGACGGGAGTGATCCGGTCCCAGGTGTGCAGCAGGAACAGGTCGATGTAGTCGGTGCGCAGGCGGCGCAGTGATGCCTCGACCGCTCGGATCATGTGCTTGCGGCCGTTGCCGCCCGCGTTCGGGTCTCCGGGGTCGACGCTGTTGGTGAACTTGGTGGTGAGCACCACCCTGTCGCGCACCTTGGCTTCCGCGATGAGGTTGCCGAGGATGGTCTCGCTCTCGCCGGCGGTGTAGAAGTCGGCGGTGTCGATGAAGTTCCCGCCGGCTTCGAGGTAGCGACGGAAGATGGGCCGAGCCTCGTCCTCGGTCTTGCCGTACGCGGCGTGGAAGCCGCCGGTTCCGAAGTTCATCGTGCCCAGGGCAAGTCGGCTGACGCGCAGGCCGGAACGTCCGAGCAGGTAGTAGTGGTCAAGAGACATGAGGGTGTCACTCCGTTCGTCATGCGGTCCCTTCACCTTGCGTGGCCAAAAATGGACTGTCAAGTCCAAAGTCACCACCTTGACAGGTGACGATTGATGGGCAAATATCGTCACCAGTTAGACGGGTGACGCCCGTTCGAGCCCATCAGGAAGGAACCGCCATGGCTGCCAGCTACACCGCCGTCGTCACCGTGACAGGAGAGGGCCGCAACGGAGGCCGCGTCGCGGCCGACGACGGTCTCCTCGACACCGCCCTCGCCATTCCCAAGGAGCTGGGCGGAGCCGGTGGAGCCACGAACCCCGAGCAGCTGTTCGCCGCCGGTTGGGCCGCCTGCTTCCTCGGCGCGGTCAGGAGGGCGGCGGCGCAGCGCAAGGTGACGCTGAAGAGCACGAGCATCACGGCCGAGGTGACCCTGAACCACGGCGACGACGGCGAGTTCGGCCTCGGCGCCGTCCTCAACCTCGAGCTGGGCGGCGTCGACGAGCAGACCGCCGAGGAGCTCGGCGCGGCCGCCCACCAGATCTGCCCCTACTCCAAGGCCACCCGCGGCAACATCCCGGTCACCATCCGGGCGACCGTCGCCGCCTGAGATCCCGCCGACGTGTCGCACATCTCGAATCTGCTGAGGGCGTTGTCGGTGGCCGTCCTCGTGCTGGCCGTCGCTCTCGCCTGCTTCGGTCAGGTGTTATGAGTCTGAACAGCGCTGTCGCGCAGGTGGGCGATACCCAGGTCCAGGGCGGCCTCCAGATGCGTGGTCTGTCCGGTGGACATCTGGATCACCACGCCGCCCTGGATGCCGGCGAGCAGGGCCGCCGCCGCGCGGTCTGCGTCGAGGCCTGGGTCGATCTCGCCGGCGTCCTGCATGTGCCGTACGCCGGCGGCGATCTCGGCCTGCCAGCGGCGCATCAGCTCGGTGACCACGGCCTGGGCGGCGGGGGTGCTGCCGCCCAGCTGTGACATGACGGAGTTGAGCGGGCACAGGCGGCCCTGGCGGCGATAGCGGTCGACGACCGTGTCGCGCCACAGCCGCCAGGCGGGCCAGGAGGTGAGGTCGCCGAGCTGGGGTTGCTGGTCCTCCAGCACCCGGTCGGCCTCGTGGCGGGCCACGGCCAGCAGCAGTTCCTCCCGCCCGCCGGGAAAGTAGTGGAACAGCTGGCTCTTGCTCGTCGCCGTCCTGGCCAGGATGTCGTCGAGGGTCGTGGCGGCCACGCCGTACTCGCGAATGTGGGTGGCCGCGCCCTCGAGAATGCGCTGCCGCGTCGCGGCTCCCTTGCGCGTCAGCGACCGCATGACAACCCCTTCAATTGGACCTGTCAGTCCATATTAACCCTGTCTGCGGTTCGTATAGGTCACCCTGGCAACCTGACCAGGTATGGAGAAGAAAGACACCACGACGCTGGTGCTCGTGCACGGTGCCTGGCACGGGCCCTGGTGCTGGGACCGGCTCGTACCCGAGCTGGAGAGCCGCGGTTGGACCACGTCGACGGTCGACCTGCCGAGCACGTCGGGCGATCCGGACATGGGGATGTACGACGACGCGCGGGCGGTGCGGGAGCATCTCGAGACCATCGACAGCCCCGTCACGGTGCTCGCGCACTCCTACGGTGGTGTCCCGGTCACCGAGGTCGCCGAGACCCTTCCGAACGTCAAGCGGCTCGTCTACCTCGCGGCGCACATGCTGGAGGTCGGCGAGGCGGTGATCACGCCCCTCGGAGGCCCGTGGTTCCAGCCGGAAACGACCATCGTGCCGCCCCCGGAACCGGTGCGGGAGGCCTTCTACCACGATGTTCCCGCGGAGTGGGCCGACCAGGCCGTCGCGCAGATCAGGCCACAGAGCGCTCGGGCCTTCACCGACGAGCAGACACGGGCGTCGTGGCGGACCATCCCTTCGGCCCTGATCGTCTGCGACGACGACAGAAGCCTGCCCGAGCTGTTCGTGAAGCGGCAGCTGTCGATAGCCGACGAGGTCCGGCACCTTCCCGGCGGCCATTCCCCCTTCCTGTCCCGGCCGGTCGAGCTCGCTGACACCCTCGACGAGGTCACGCGAACCCTCAAGGCGCTCGACTGAGGACGGCGGGTGCCCTGGCCGCGTTCCGGCCAGGGCGCCCCACGACGGAGACGGTCACGCCAGCAGGTCCGCCAGCCGGTCGACCTGCTCGATGTCATCGGGACCAGCAGCTGAGCATCACCTCGTTCGCGCCGATCTCCCGATACGCGGCGACGGCCTCCCTGATCCGCGTGGCCGTGGTCGCCATCCCCTGCAAGGGCCTGCGCGGCGAGCTCGGGCGCGAACGCGTAGTAGCGCAGCAGCGCCGCCGCGTTCCCCGGGGGAAGCGCCGCCATCGCGGCGAGCATGACCATGGGCTCGGGGTTGTCGTACACGATCCGGTCCGGCTCGCCGATCCTGCCGTACGGCCCGGCATCCGCGCGCCGCGCCTACGCCAGCAGCGCGGCGGGATCGACGAAGGGCACTGCGAGTCGGAGTGTCACCGCTCGGCCCTCCGTGGCGCCGGACAGGACGGCGAGCACGGACGGCCGTGCCACGGCCTCGCACAGCAAGGTCGTGGCACGGCGGTGGAACTCGTGGATGAGGCGGGTCTCGGTGACGGCCACGGCCTCAGTGTCGGACATGCCCGGGAGCGTAGGAGCGGCGGAAAGGGGCCGTGTCTACGAACGATCGGCAGCTGCCTATACCGGGCATATATGTCTAGCGGTGTGCGCAGCGGTAGCTCGCGGCCACCGAGGGGTCACCGTGTCCCCGGTACCGCGAGACCTGCGGGTACGGGCACAGGTCGCGCGTCAGGGTCCTGCCGGAGGCGTCGGTCGCCGTGGCCGCGAGGGTGGCCGGGGCCTTGCCGCGCTCGACCCAGTCGACCAGCGCGCCCAGCGGGTCCTTCGGAGCCGGGCCCGAGCCGCCGCCGCAGTGCTCCACGCCGGGGGCGAGGAACAGGCGGTAGAAGTCGTCGACCCGCTTCGCGCCGCCCATCTCGCGTTCCACCCGCTGGCGGTAGGACAGCGTGCCGCCCGGCGGGATCAGCTGGTCGTCGGTGCCCACATAGGTGAGCAGCTTCCCGCCGGAGCGCCGGAACTCCGAGAGGTCAGGGTCCGACGTGCCGATGACGTCGTCGTACTCCTTCACCGACTGGCGGAACAGCTCGGCGAACTCGCTGTAGGTGATCGTCGAGGTGTCGAACCCCGGCTGCTTCTTCAGGAACGTCTGCACCCAGCCCACGGCCACCGGGAAGCCGGGCGCGGACAACTCGCCGTTCTCGTCGGCCTTCGTTCCGGCCAGCCACCCGGGATCGGCCCCCTTCGGCAGGCCCGCCCACAGCCTCCGGCCGCGCTCATCGGTCGGACCGGCCCAGATCTTGCGCATGACCTTGGCGTTCGCGGCGGTCACGGTGATCTCCTCGCCGTCGCAGACCACCTTCTTGCCCACGAGGGTGCGCGGGTCGTAGCCGCACCTGTCGGGGCGGTCGACGATGCCGTTGGTGACGCCGTCGTGCGGGTCGCAGGCCTTGATCGCGGCCTGCCGGAAGGCGTTGAAGACGCAGGCGCTGGGGAAGTCGCGCTCCTGGTTCATCACGATCTGCGGCCAGAGGGTCGCGACCGCGAACTGCGCCCACTGGACGGCCGGGGCGTTGGCCAGGATGCCGTCGAAGTCGCCGGGGTGGTTCTGGGCCTCGGCGTAGCCCTGGCGCCCTCCGGTCGAGCAGCCGTTCCAGTACGCGTACGAGACCGCCCGGTCGTAGAACTTCCTGGTCACCTCCTTGCCGATCAGCGCCGCCTCGTGCACGGAACGGGTCGCGAAGTTGGTCACCAGCGGCTTGTCGACCGTGCCGTCGGCGGTCAGCGCCCAACTGGTGTCGAGGAAGGTCAGCGGCACCCCGGCGTCGGTCGTCACGCCGCTGTAGCCGTCCTTGACGGCCTGGACCAGCGGCGCGCCGAAGTCACCGGCGGTGTAGGCGCTCCCGCCGACGGCCTGCAGCCGGCCCGTCCACCCGGTCTCCGGCAGCGCCACCGCCACCTTGACGCGGTCGTTCGCGCCGACGTGGGTGAGGGTGACGGTGATCTCGCAGTACGGTGGCACGTCGGTGATGGGAGCCGGAGCCGAGAACGGCGTGGGCGGGAAGGTCACGGTTCCGCCCGCGTGATGCTCGGCCTTCACCGACTCGATCGTCGCGCCCGCCGGAGCGGCGACGGGTATCGACGCACACGTGGGCTTGTCGGCGCCGACCGCGGCGGTCGCCGCCTGTGGGATCAGCGCGGCGAGCGGTACGGCCGCCGCCGCTATCAGCATGGCAATGCGTCTCATCGATGTCCTCTTGGTTATTTTCCGCATTCGAGCCCCGTTGAGCTCGTGAGGGGTCCTCTTCGCGCGGGGGATGCGGGCGCGAAGGCATGGCGCGCCGCCGTGGCGCGAAGTCCGCCCTCCAGATCGCGAAAAACCTAGCTCCGGCGCGCATTCATCTGATGGACAAAGCATTGACGGCCCGGTATACACCGGTCGGTCAGGCCCGCACGGAGGGAGGAGTGCCGCATCATGCCGCTTGTCGGACGGGAAGCCGAGCTGAAGGCCCTGGCCGAGCTCGTCGACGGACCGGGGGAGCGCGGCGGCGTTCTCATCCACGGCGAGATCGGCATCGGGAAGTCCGCGCTCGTGGCGGAGGCCGTCAGCGCGGCGTCGGCCGCGGGCCTGCGCGTGCTGACGACGACGGGCGTGGAGGCCGAGCGGAACCTCGCCTACGCCGGGCTGCACCAGCTGCTGTACCCGGTCAGGGCAGGGGTGGACGCGCTGCCGGCACCGCAGCGAGCGGCCCTGCGGAGCGCGCTGGGCCTCGCCGACGCGACCGAGCCCAGCGCCTACCTCGTTGGCCTGGCCGTACTGACCCTGCTGGCCGAGCTGGCAGCGGAGGCCGCCGCCCGGCCGCTGCTGGTCGTCGCCGAGGACGTGCACTGGCTCGACCGCGCCAGCGCGGACGTCCTGGCCTTCGTGGCGCGCCGGATCGAGTCCGAGCCCATCGTCGTGATCGCGACCCTCAGGGAGGGCGAGTGCTCGCCCGTGCAGGACGCCGGGCTGTCCCCGTTGCCCGTCGATCGGCTCTCCGACGAGGTCGCCGCCGAGCTCCTGGACTCGATCGCACCCCATCTCACCCCGCAGGTCCGGGCGCGGCTGCTCCAGCAGGCGGCGGGCAACCCGCTGGCGCTGACCGAGCTGCCGACCGCCATGGGCGACCTCGATCCGGGTGAACTGCCGATGAGCGATCGCCTTGAGCGCGCGTTCACGGCCCGGGTGGCCGCGCTGCCGGCGCAGGCCCGCACGGCGCTGCTGGTCGCGGCGCTCAACCAGAGCGACGCGCTCGCCGAAACGCTCGCGGCCACCGGCCTGGTCCTGGGATCGACGGCCGAGCCGGAGATCCTCGAACCGGCCGTCGAGGCCCGGCTGATCGAGCTCGCCATCGACGCGGTGACCTTCCGCCACCCCCTGATGCGCTCGGCCATCCCGGGGGCCTCGACGCTCGCCGAACGCCGGCAGGCCCACCTGGCTCTCGTCGAGACGCTGCCCGACCAGCCGGAACGGCGGGCCTGGCATCGGGCCGCCGCGACGGTCGGGGCCGACGAGGACGTGGCGGCCGAACTGGATCGCGCGGCGGAGCGGGCCCTGCGCCGGGGCGGGGTCGCCGCCGCGGTCGCGGCGCTGGAGCAGGCGGCCCGGCTGAGCGACGGGCAGGACCGGAAGGCGGTCAGGCTGCTGCGAGCGGCCGAGCTTGCGGTCGAATCAGGCCGCCGCGACACGGCCGAGCGGCTGGTGCGCGACGCGCGGGCCCTCGACCTCTCGCCGCGCCGGCGCGCCACCGCCGGCTGGTTGCTCAGCGGCTTCGAGGACGGCGTGCGCGAGGACGTCTCTCGCGTCGCGGAGCTGGCCGAGCTGGCCGCGTCGGTCGCCGCCGACGGGCACGTGGAGCAGGCCGTCCGCATCGTGTGGGGCGCGGCCATGCGCTGCTTCTGGTCCGAACCCGGCCAGGACGCCCGCCGTTCGCTGCTGGGCGTGGCCGACCGGCTGCCTCTTCGGGACGACGATCCGCACAGGGTCGCGGTCGCCGCCTATGTCGCGCCGTTCGAGCGCGGGACCGTCGTGATCGACGGGCTGCGCGGCCTGGTCGGCAGCGCGGGAGCCGACCCGGAGGTCGATCGTTATCTGGGCAGCGCCGCGCTGCAGGTCGGGGCGTTCGACCTGGCCGCCCGCCTCTCCGCGGCGGCCGCGCCAGGACTGCGTGCCCAGGGCAGGCTCGGGCTGCTGCCCAGGGCGCTGGCCGTTCAGGCATGGAGCCTGACCCGGCTCGGCGACCTGGCCGCGGCCGTGCCGGTCGCGGCCGAGGCCGCCGCGTTCGCCCTGGAGACCGGCCAGCCGTTCGTCCACGGGCTGGCCGTGGCCGTACAGGCGGAGATCGCCGCGCTGAGAGGCGACCACGAGGCCGCCGAAACACTCGCCGACGAGGCCGAACGGGTCGGGCTCGCCGCGGGTGCCCGGCCGGTCCTGGCCACCGTCCAGCTCACGCGCGGGCTCACGGCGCTGAGCGAGGGGCGTTTCGACGACGCGTTCGGCGCCCTGAGCAGGGTGCTCGATCCCGCGGACCCCGCCTACCAGCTGGCCCTGCGCGCCTACTTCCTCGCCGAGCTCACCGAGGCCGCGGTGCGCGCCGGGCAGGCCGACGCGATGCGGGACGTCCTGCGCGACCTGGAGCCGTTGGCCGCCTCGACACCGTCGCCGGCGTTGCACATCGGGTTGCGTTACGCGCGTGCCGTACTCGCGCCGAAAGAGGAGGCGGAGAAGCTGTTCACGGCCGCGCTGCAGGCGGATCTGACCGGGTGGCCCGCGGAACGCGGGCGCGTCCATCTGGCGTTCGGCGAGTGGCTGCGGCGGCATCGCAGGGCGGTGGAGTCCCGCACGCACCTGCGCACGGCCAGGGAGACGTTCGACGCGCTCGGCATGGCCGCGTGGGGCGAGCGGGCACGGCGGGAGTTGCGCGGCGCGGGGGAGTCGAGCCCGAACCGGGGGCCGGACGCGCGGGAGAAGCTGACCCCGCACGAGCTCGGCATCGCGCTGCTGGCCGCCGAGGGGCTGACGAACAGGGAGATCGGGCAGCGGCTGTACCTGTCGCACCGGACCGTCGGCACCCACCTGCACCGGATCTTCCCCAAGCTGGGGGTGAGCTCCCGGGCCGAGCTCGCGGGGATCCTCGCCCCGCCGAGCGGCTCAGACCGGTGAGGCGCCGGCCGTCCATGACGTACACCCACAGCGTCACGTGACGCTCGCGAGGGCGGCCCGCGCGAACCTACCTTTCAGGCGTGATCGGACAGGTCAGGTTCACCGTGCTCGGGCCGCCCGGCCTGGGTGGCGGTGACACCAGGCTTGACCTCGGCGCGCCGCAGCAGCAGGCCGTCCTGATGCTGCTGCTGGCCAACAGCGGCAGCTTCGTGCGGACCGGGGAGCTGATCGACGGCCTGTGGGGTGAGCAGGCGCCGGCGACCGGTGAAGCCGTCATCAGGACCTACATCTCCCGCATCCGGCGGCTGCTGTCGCGGCACGGACTGGGCTCGGCGATCAGATCCCGGTCCGGCGGCTACATGCTCGACCCCTCGCTGTTCGCGCTGGACGCAGTCGAGTTCGACGAGCTGGTGGAAGCCGCCCGGCAGGAGCGCAGGAATGGTCAGCTCGCCGCGGCCGCCAAGCGGCTGGAGGAGGCGCTCGGCCTCTGGACGGGCACGGCGCTGGCCGGCGTTCCTGGTGAGGCCGCCGAGCGGGAGCGGTTCCGGCTGGAACGACTGAGGCTGATCGCCCACCAGGAGTTGCTGCGGCTGCGCCTGGAGCTGGGGCAGCACGCCGAGGTGGTGGCCGAGGTCCCGCTGCTCATCCAGCAGAACCGGCTCGAAGAGCCGCTCTACGAGATCTACCTCCTGGCCCTGTACCGCAGTGGCAGGCGGGCCGAGGCGCTCGAGGTCTACCGGACGGTCTACGACCTGCTGGGCAAGGAGCTGGGAGTCAGCCCGGGACCCCGGCTGCGGGCGATCCACGAGAAGATCCTGCGGGCCGACCTGGACGAGCTCCCCGCCGAGGAGCCGGAGCGGCGTCCCGATCGGCAGTTCGTCGGCAGGGGCGCGGAGCGCGCCGCCTTCCACGACCTGCTGAACGGCGGTGGCGACAGCCTTCTGTTCGTCCGCGGGTCCGCGGGCATCGGAAAGTCGACGCTGCTGCGCACGTTCGCCGCCGACGCCGCAGCAGCGGGCCGGCGGGTATGGCAGCTCCATGGCTCGGCGGCGCGGGCGCGCTTCGAGGAATGCGCCGACGAGTTCTCCTCCGGCGCGGTACTGCTCGTCGACTCCTTCGAGGAGGCGGGCGAGCTCGAAACGTGGCTGCGCGAGGAGTATCTGCGGCGGTTGCCCGGCGACATGGTCGTCGTGGTGGCGGGCCGGAACGGGCCGAGCGCCGCCTGGCTCACCGACCCGGCCTGGTCGGGGACGATCGTGATCAGGCACCTCGACGCCCTCACCACCGCGGAGTCCGCCGCGCTGCTCGACGCCCGCGGCGTCGACCCCGACCTCCAGCCGTCCATTCTGGACTTCGCCGCCGGGCACCCCTTCGCCCTGTCGCTCGCCGCCGAGGTCGCCAGGAGCAGGTCGGCCACGGGACAGCCGTCGCGGCGCGACGCCGTACGGCATGTGGTCGACGCCGTGCTCGCCCGGCTGGCGGGCAGCGCGCCGACACCCTTGCACCGGTGGGCCCTGCACGTGTGCGCGCACGCCCGCCACACCACCGAAGACCTCCTCAGGGTGGTGCTGCCGGACGGCCAGGCCGCGGAGCTGTTCGACTGGCTCCAGGCACACTCCTGCGTCGAAACGGCCGCCCACGGCCTGGAGATCAACGGAGTGCTGCGCGAAGCCCTCGACCTCCACCTGCGGTGGCGGGACCCCGTCGGCTACGAACGGATGCACCGGCGGATCCGCCGTTACGTCATGGGCGACCTGCTGCGCGACGCCCGCGCACCGCAGGCAACCGTGGCGGTCATGCGGACGATCAGCCATCTGCGCAGGCGGGGCGGGCTCGCGCAGCGGTACGTCTCGATCTTGGGTGAGGGGGACATGCGGGCGTCGGTGGCGACTCCCGCCGACCACGACGAACTGATCGCCATGGCGCGCGAGCACCAGGGCGACGCCGCGTCCGTCCGGTTCTGGCTGGACCGTCAGCCGGGAGCGTTCTCCCTGCTCAGGTGCCGCAACACCGGGCGCCTGCGTGCCTTCATGAGCTGGCTGACCCTGCGCGAGCCGGAGCGGGAGGACCCTGTCGTCGAGGACATCTGGGACGACGTACGCCTGCGGACGGCGCTGCCTCCCGACGCGCACGTCGCGATCGCGCGGCATCTGGTCTGGCCCGCCGCCGAGGCCGAACCGTCGCCCGTCACGGACGTGTTCCAGGCGCGGATGATGCGGGGCTGGCTGCACGAACCGGGGCTGGCGGCCTCGTACCTGGTGGTCGCGAACGGGCCGTTCTGGCGGCCGTGGATGGAGTACCTGGGGCAGCACGAGGTGGCGCGTGTCCGCGCGGACCAGCCGTACACGATCTTCGGCCACGACTGGCTGGCCGACCCGCCGGAGCGATGGCGCGATCGCCACCTGGACGAAGAACTGTGGGCGGACGTTTGGTGTTCCTTGAATGGTGACGACGATTGCCCGGCGTGGCGTCACCTGTCAAGCTGGTGATGTGAAGCATGTGTTTCTGTGCGGAAACCCCGCGCTCGACCTCGCCTGCACGCTCCGTGCCCGCCGTACGGAGCGTTTCGAGACGCTCGACGTCCCCGACCGGCTCGACGCCTGGTACCTGGAGTCCGGCATCGTCGACGCCGTCTCTCCCTGCCAGGAGGCGGATCTGGTGGAGGCGGTGGCCGTACGGGAGGCCATCTACGCGCTGGTCACCGCCCGACTGGCCGGTGCCCGATACGACGACGAGGCGCTCGCCCTGGTGAACGAGACGGCACGCAAGCCCCCCGTGGCGCCCCAGCTCGCGGCCGAGGGGCGGTGGGTCGAGGCGTCCCCGGCGCAGGCGCTGTCCACCGTGGCCAGGCACGCCGTCGAACTGCTCAGCGGGCCCGAGGTGCCGCTGATGAAGGAGTGCGCCAATCCCGAGTGCACCAAGGTCTTCATCGACCGGTCGCGTGGCGGGCGCAGGGAATGGTGCGGCATGGAGTCCTGCGGCAACAAGATCAAGGCGGCGGCCTACCGGGCGCGTAAGAAGGAAGCGCAGTCGGCTGGTAGCGTGTAAACGTTTGTATTCGGAGCTAGGAGACCAGACGTGGCAGGTGACGACGACATCTCCGGGTGATACCGGAGGTCGATCGGCCCCGGCAGGCGCACATGACCGCCGCCGACGAGGCCGTTGTCGTCGTTCCCCGATACCTGTCCCATCGCCGGGCGGCTTCGGCGCTGTCCGGCATCACGTACGAGGTCTCTCGCATGTCCGATGCGTTCATCATCTGCTCCAACCTGTCCTTTTCCTGGCCTGACGACACCCCCGTCTTCAGCGACCTCTCCTTCACCGTGGGCGGCGGCCGTACCGGCCTCGTCGCCCCGAACGGCGCGGGCAAGAGCACACTGCTCAAGCTGATCGCCGGCGAGTACCGGCCCGGCGGCGGCAGCGTGTCCGTCAACGGCGTGCTCGGCTACCTCCCGCAGAGCCTGCCGCTCGCCGGCGACCTGACCGTGGCCGAGGTCCTTGGCATCGCCCCCGTGATCGCCGCGCTCGACGCCATCGAGTCAGGCGACGCGAGCGAGGAACACTTCACCACGATCGGCAACGACTGGGACATCGAGGAACGTACTCGCGCCCAGCTCGACCGGCTCGGGCTCGGCGACCTCGAGTTCGCGCGCACGCTGCGCACGCTCAGCGGCGGCCAGATCGTGTCGCTCGGCCTGGCCGCGCAGCTGCTCAAACGGCCCGACGTCCTGCTGCTCGACGAGCCGACCAACAACCTCGATCTCGACGCCCGCCGCAGGCTCAACACCGTGCTCGGCGACTGGAACGGCAGCCTGCTCGTGGTCAGCCACGACCGGGCCCTGCTCGACCGCATGGACCGCATCGCCGAGCTCGACCGGGGCGAGGTCCGCTACTACGGCGGCGACTTCACCGCCTATGAGGAAGCCGTACGCACCGAGCAGGAGGCCGCCGAACGCACCGTGCGCAGCGCCGAGCAGGAGCTCAAGCGCGAGAAGCGGGAGATGCAGCAGGCCCGCGAGCGGGCCGAGCGCCGGGCGAGCAACGCCGCCCGCAACCTCAAGAACGCCGGCCTGCCGCGGATCTTCGCGGGGAACATGAAGCGCGGCGCGCAGGAGGCGGCCGGACGGGCGGGCCAGACGCACGCCGCGCGCGTCAACGACGCCAAGGCCCGGCTCGACGAGGCCGGACGCGCCCTGCGTGACGACCAGAAGATCACGCTGCACCTGCCGGGCACCAACGTCCCCGCCGGACGCACGGTCTTCCACGGCGAACACCTGCAGGCCCGCGGCCTGTTCGCCGAGCCGGGCATCGACCTGACCATCCGCGGGCCCGAGCGCATCGCGCTGACCGGGCCCAACGGCGTGGGCAAATCCACCCTGCTACGCCTGATCAGCGGCGACCTGGAACCCGACGGCGGCGATGGCGGCTCTGGGCGGGGCGACGACGGTAGTGCCGGGCGGGGAGACGGTGGCACCGGGCGGGGCGATGGCGATACCGGGCGGGGCGATGGCGATACCGGGCGGGCTGGCGGCATCGCCAGGCGGGCCGACGGGCGGATCGCCTACCTGTCGCAGCGGCTGGACCTGCTCGACGTCGAGCGCACCGTGGCCGAGAACCTGGCCGCGTTCGCCCCCGCCATGCCGGAGGCGGAGCGGATGAACCTGCTGGCCCGCTTCCTGTTCCGGGGCGCCCGCGCCCACCTGCCGGTCGGGGTGCTCTCGGGCGGCGAACGGCTGCGCGCCACGCTGGCCTGCGTGCTGTGCGCGGAACCCGCACCCCAGCTCCTGCTGCTCGACGAGCCCACGAACAACCTCGACCTGGTGAGCGTGGGACAGTTGGAGAGCGCGCTCGGCGCGTACGAGGGGGCGTTCGTGGTGGTCAGCCACGACGAACGGTTCCTCGCGGAGATCAAGGTGAACCGCTGGCTGGAGCTGTCCGGAGGCCGACTCCTGGAATTGGGCGGGCCCGCCGGGGAGTGACACGCTGGGCGCGGTGCGAGTGACGCGCTGCCCGCTGAGGGCGGCGCGCGCTCGACGGCGTCCCGCTCACCGCCCCAACCGGCTACCGGGTGCTAGAGCCATGAACACCCGCAGTTTCTTCACGTTCCGAGGGTGCCCGCACTCGGCCGTCGCACCATGTAGACGTCGATCGGATCCTGAGCCTCCACGGTGAACCCGTGACGCTCGTACAGCCGCCGGGCGGCGCTGCCCTGCAGGACGTTCAGGCGGACGAGCTCGCCGTCGGCATCGATCCGCTTCAGCAGTGTCCGTAGGACAGCCGATCCGATCCCCCGGCCCTGGAGGCCCGGAGCGAGGTAGAAATGCTCCAGCCACCGCCCGTCCTCGGCCGGCCGTACTGTGACGCAGCCCGCGAAGGCGCCATCGGCCACGATGACCGATGTGTGCTGCGGGGAGAAGGAATCCCGCAGCCGCTGCCGGACCCGATGCTCGTCGAACCGTCCCAACCGCTCCAGATCCGGACGCAACACCGTTGCTCGCAGCTCGGCGATCGCCTCGACATCCGCCGGCTCTGCGGAACGCAGCGCCCATTCCATGGGACGGCCTGACTCGACGCCCGGCGCCGCCTGGCCCGGTCGCATCCGGTCCGTCCTCGCACTCGTATCCATGGTTGGAGTATCTCTACTCCTCCTCCGTGAACACGATCTCGCGCCGCTTGCGGATCGTGGGGAGTGCAGCGACGACGAGCGCTGCCACGGCCAGGGTCAGGAGCACCGCGGAGATCGGCCGGGTCAGGAAGACCGAAGCGTCGCCGCGGGAGATGATGAGCGCCCGCCGCAGGTTCTCCTCAAGCAAAGGCCCGAGGACGAAACCGAGCAGCAGCGGCGCCGGCTCGCAGCCGCACTTGATCAGGATGTAGCCCAGGATCCCGAAGAAGACGATCGCGTAGACGTCGTACGCGTTGAACCCCAGGGAGTAGGTGCCGATCGCGGCGAACAGGATGATCATCGGGAACAGCACCTGGTACGGGATGCGCAGCATGCGCACCCAGACGCCGATCAGCGGCAGGTTCAACAGCACGAGCAGCACGTTGCCGATCCACATCGACGCGATCAGGCCCCAGAACAGCGCCGGTTCGTCGGTGATGACGTTCGGGCCAGGGGTTATGCCGTGGACGATGAACGCGCCGACCATCAGTGCCATGACCGGGTGGGCGGGCAGTCCCAGGGTGAGCAGCGGGATGAACGACGTCTGTGCGGCGGCGTTGTTCGCCGACTCGGGGCCCGCGACGCCCTCGATCGCGCCGCGCCCGAACTCCTGCGGCCGCTTCGAGGTCCGCTTCTCGACGGCGTACGAGGTGAACGCGGCCAGCACGTGGCCACCGCCGGGCAGGACGCCGAGCGCCGCGCCGAGACCGGTACCCCGCAGGATCGGGCCGACGATCCGGCGCCGGTCCTCGCGAGTCGGCCAGAGGTTCTTCACCTTGCTGACGACCGCCGTGCGGGTCTGCTCGTTCTCCAGGTTGCGCAGGATCTCGGCCACCCCGAACATGCCGACGGCGACCGACACGAAGTCGAAGCCGCCGTACAGCTCGCGCTGGTCGAACACGAACCGGGGCGTGCCGGTGTAGATGTCCTGGCCGACCGTGCCGAGCAGAACGCCGAGCGCGATCATCGCCAGCGCCTTGAGCGCCGAGCCACGCGCCAGCGCGATCGACACGATCAGGCCGAGCAGTACCAGCGAGAAGTATTCGGCCGGGCCGAACTTCAACGCGATGCGGGCCAGCGGTGGAGCCGCGACGGCCAGTGCGACGGTGGCCACCGTACCCCCGATGAAGGACCCGACCGCGGCGACTGCCAGCGCCGCGCCGGCCCGGCCCTGCCGGGCCATCTCGTGCCCGTCCAGCGCGGTGACCGCCGCCGACGACTCACCGGGCAGGTTGATCAGGATGGCGGTCGTGGAGCCGCCGTACTGCGCGCCGTAATAGATGCCGGCCAGCATGATCAGCGCCGTCACCGGCTCGAAGTTGAACGTGATCGGCAGCAGCATCGCCACCGTCGCCGTCGGCCCGATGCCGGGCAGCACGCCGACCGCCGTCCCGAGCAGCACTCCCACGAAGCAGTAGAGGACGTTCTGGACGAGGAAGGCCGTCGAGAAGCCCAGCGCGAGGTTGTCGAGAAGGTCCATGTCAGAACCCCAGCCACGGGCCCCAGAGTGGGATCCGCAGTTGAAGTCCGACGACGAAGATGAGCGTGCTGGCCGCGGTCAGCCCGGCGGCCACGGCCACGGCCGCGAGCGGCCGTACGCGCGAGCTGGCCAGTGTGGTGAGCAGGGCGGTCACCGCCGACGTCGGTACGAATCCGAGGCCCCGGACGGTGAATCCGAAGAACAGGAGCGCGAGCACGATGAAGACGACCGCACGCCAGGGGATCGGCCCGAACGAGACCACCTCGCCGGCGACGAGTCCCTTGATGACGATAGCCAGGCCCAGAGCCGCCACGATCGCGCCCACCAGCAGCGGGAAGGCGCCGGGGCCCATCCGCAATGGGGTGCCCAGCTCGTAGCCGAGCGACCCCACCACGAACGCGCCACCGATCAGGACGAAGATTCCCCCGGCGAGGACGTCGGGGAAGGACCGGCGGCGCTCCACCTCAGGAAACCTTGACGCCGGCGTCGGCGATGACCTTTGACCAGGTGCCGAGCTGCTCTTGGAGCTTGGCCCGGTGCGCCTGCGGGGTCGCGTCCTCGGCCGGGACCGGCGCGGTGCCGAGCTTGGCCATCTGGTCGATGACCTTCTGGTCGGCCAGCGCCACCTTCAGCGCCTCGGACAGCTTCTGGACGACCTCCTGCGGCGTGCCGGCCGGGACATAGAGGGCGTGCCACACGCTGACCTGGAGCTTGGGCAGCCCGGCCTCGGTCGTGGTGGGCAGATCGGGCAGGCTCTTTACCCGCTCCGGCGTGGTGACCGCGTACGCCTTCACCTCACCCGCGGAGATCTGGCCGCTGGTGTTGGTCGTCTGGTCGCACATGAAGTCGACCTGGCCGCCGACGAGGTCGGTCAGTGCGGGGCCGGTGCCTTCGTACGGGACCTCCTGGAGCTTGACACCGGCGGCGGTCTGGAACAGCAGGCCGCACAGATGGGACGCGGCGCCGATGCCGGCGTTGGCCAGCGTGACCTTGTTGGCGTTCGCCTTCACGTAGGTCACGAGGTCCTGAAGCGTCGCGGGCGGGAAGTCCTTGCGGGCCACGATCGTCATCGGCACCTCGGTGACGAGCCCGACCATCTCGAAGCTCTCGAGCGGCTTGTAGCCCAGATCCTTGTACAGGGCGGGCGCCGTCGACATGCCGATGTGGTGCATGAGCACGGTGTAGCCGTCGGGCTTGGCCCGCGCGACCTCGCCGGCGCCGACCGTGCCGCCCGCGCCCTCGACGTTCTGGACGACGATCTTGGTGCCGAGCTTGGCGGCCATCGGGTCGGCGATCATGCGGGTGACGGTGTCCGTCGGGCCGCCCGCGCTGAACGGCACGACGACTGTGATGTTCTGGTCCGGGTAGCCTCCGGCTTCACCTCCGCCGGTGGCGCCTGCGCCGGTGGTTCCTCCGTTGCCGGAACAGGCGGCGACGAGCGAAACGACGCCGATCACGGCGATCATCCGCGCGGCGGCCCGGTACCTGCTGGTCGGTCTCATATCGCGGCCTCCTCGTCAGCGCATGCGCATGTGTCGGTGAGTGCTCGACCTCAGTCTCGGCTGAAAGTGACGCGGATGGTGTCAGAGTAACCCCCGGATGGTCGATCCGGGCCGGGCAATCCGCCGGTATGCGTCGACCTGGCGCAGGCGGGCTTCGCGGTTCACCACATCGCTACCGCCATCGCCGTGACAGCGTCGGTACTCACCCGGCAGGAGAGTTACATCAGGCGCCGGATTTCGCCGTAGGCCCGGTAGAACCCGCCACGACCCGACGGACGCACGCCCTCCACGATGTAGCGTGCGCCCGCTTCCCTGATGTCCCTGGGGAACTGGACGTTCCACTCCTCGTAACCGGGGCTGGCCACCCGTACCCGCAGCCGGTCGCCCTCTCGCAGGCATAGGCCGTCGAGTACTCCTGAGAAGTACGGCATGCGGCGGCGATACGCGGTGGTCGACATCTTGAAGTGCTCGCGGGGAACCCCGCCCTACTTGGGGCAGGTTGGCGCACGCGACCTGGTCGCCGCCTGGGATTGACATACCAGGTAGTTATATTAACAATCGGTTATGTGAGTGTGGATGCCCTTGACGCCACCTTCGCCGCCCTCGCCGATCCGACGCGCCGCGCGATCCTGGCCCGGCTCAAGGCCGGCGAGGCCACGGTGACGGAGCTGGCGGCGCCGTTCGACATGACGCAGCCAGCGATCTCCAAACATCTCAAGGTCCTGGAGCGCGCCGGGCTCATCTCCCGTGGCCGGGACAGGCAACGACGGCCCTGCCGGCTGGAGGCCGCCGCGCTCAAAGAGGCCACCGACTGGCTGGAGGGCTACCGGAGCTTCTGGGCGGACCGCTATCACAACCTCGACACCCTCCTGGGCGAGCTCAAGGAAGAGGACACCCGTCATGAGTGAGACAGCCGACCGCTACCAGCGGCGAGCCGACGCGTTCGAGCGCAAGGTCGTGGCCGTACGCCCAGACCAGTGGGCGAACCCATCCCCCTGTGCGAAGTGGACGGCCAGGCAGGTGGTGCAGCACATCGTCGACATGCACGCCGTCATGCTGCACCCTCTCGGCCGCTCCCTCAGCCCCGCGCCATCGCTGGACGAGGACCCGGTGGCCGCGTTCCGCGCCGCCCGCGCGGACGTGGAGGCGATCCTGGACGACCCCGCCCTCGCGAGCCGGGAGTGCGACACGCCCACCGGCCGGGTGACTGCGGAGCAGCACATCGACCAGGTCGTCAGTGAAGACCTCCCGCTGCACGGCTGGGACCTCGCCCGCGCGACGGGCCAGGACGACACGATCGACCCCGAAGACATCGAGCGAGCCTGGGCGGGAATGCAGGCGCTCCCCGCCGAACTGGTGGAGAAGTTCCGCACGCCGGGCGCGTTCGGGCCGGACATCGAGGTGTTCGGCCCCGAGGTGAAGGTCGAGGAGGACGCCTCCCCGCAGGACAAACTGCTCGCCTTCATCGGCCGGGACCCGCGGTGGCGCCCATGACCGCGGCACTGACCGTCACCACGCCGTCAGACCGCGCCATCGTCATGACACGGTCGTTCAACGCCCCACGTCACCTGATCTTCGCCGCCTGGACCAGGCCAGAGCTGATCAGACGGTGGTACGGCGCGCGCGGGTGGGACATCGTCGAAGCGCGGATCGACCTGCGGGTAGGCGGCGCCTGGCGGTTCGTCTGGCACGGGCCCGACGGAGCGGTCATGGCCTCGGGCGGCGTCTACCGCGAGATCGTCACATACTCCAGGCTGTCCTACACCGAGTCCTTCGACGACCACTGGTATCCGGGCGAAGCGTTGGTCAGCCACGACTTCACCGAGCAGAATGGCACGACGATCCTCACCACGACGCAACTGTTCGCCTCGAAGCAGGTGCGTGACCTGGTAATCGCTTCCCCCATGGAACGCGGGGTCCGCGAGGGATACGAACGGCTCGACGAGATCCTCCTAACCCTTCACTGATACCTGAGCCCGCTTACGGACACCCTGTTGAGCACGACCTCGAGGGGGAGAGGGAGCAGGACATCGATCAGCACTCGAACGCGGCCGTCGCGCCGCGCCTGCGCACCAGGCTTATCGGCACGTTCGTCCGCGCCTCGCGTCCGAAGGCGCTGCCCGCCGAGCTGTCCGGGCTGACCGGCAGGGAGCGGGAGATCCGCGTGCTGATCGCCCGAGGCCGCTCGAACCCGGAGATCGCCGCCGACCTGTCCGTCTCCCCGTCGACCGTCAAGAACCACGTGACGTACCTGTTCTCCAAGATCGGCGTCAGGGACCAGGCGCAGGCCGTGATCGTCGCGTACGAGGCGGCATTGATCGAGCCTGGGGCGTAGGAGCTCGGATGCTCGCCGGCGAGGGAGAGATCAGCCGCATATCGCCGAATCACAGCCAGGTGAAGCCGAAGAACACGAGCAGTGCGAAATTTCCCCCAGGAGCACTCGTGCAGGAGTGGCGCGATGGAGGAGTGCCCGGTTGCGGGCTGCGGGGGAGGAGCACCTCAACCGGGTCACCTTTTCAAGCCATCAGCCCTGCCCGTCGAAGCGACACACGTCGAGCACGCAGTCGCGCAGCCACCGATGGGCCGGGTCCGCGTCGAGCCGGACGTGCCACAGCAACGACACCGTCACCTCCGGAGTGCGGAAGGGCAGCTCGAACGTGCACATCCCCTGCCGCAGGTTCTCGGTGTGACGCTCCGGAACCGTGGCGACCAAGTCCGAGGCCTTCGCCAGAGCCAACGCGGCGCTGAAGCCGTCCACTACCGTCACGATCTCCCGTCCGCCGCCCGCCGGGCGAAGAGCCTCGTCCACCAGCCCCTCGGTCAGACCGCGCCGCGAGACGTGCACGTGTCGCGAGGAGGTGAACCGGGCCGTCGTCATCTTCCCGGTGCTCAGGGGGTGCTCGCTCCGCACCACCCCGACGAACCGGTCGGTGAACAGGGGCTTGCTCAGCACGTCCGGAGCCAGTGCGTGCTCGATGACGCCCGTCTCCAGGTCAACACCGCCGTCTCGCAGGGGACCTGCGTCCTTCTTGGTCTTCTGCAGGAACCGCAGCCGCACGCCAGGGGCCTGCCTGCCGACCTTGGCCATCAACGCGGGTCCGAACCTCTCGACGAATCCGTCGCTGGTGCGCAACGCGAAAGTCCTCTCCAGCGTCGCCAGGTCCAGCTTCTCGACCGGCCGCAACACCTCTACGGCCTCCTGGACCAGGCCGCGCACGCGGTCGCGCAGTTCCAAGGCCCGGGGTGTGGGCACCAGTCCTCGGCCGGCCCGCACCAGCAGCGGGTCACCCGTGGCTCGCCGCAACCGCGCGAGCGCGCGACTCATCGCGGACGGACTGAGCGCAAGTCGTTCTCCCGCCCTCGTCACGCTGCCCTCATCGAGCAGGACGTCCAGCGTGACCAGCAAGTTCAAATCGGGTCTTGCCATGCGCACACCTTCTCACACCTCGGCAGGGACATGGCGTCCCATGCACATGTGGCTTCACATCATTGCGTCTTCCGCCAGGTCGAAACGGGACCTACGTTCGTTGCGAACCCCCTCGACTCCAGGGAAAGGCCATCATCTTGAGATCAGCGACCCCTCCCGGCATCGAGCCTCAGCAGACATCGCCCGCGCACCGTCCATCACCGGCCTGGGTTCTCACCGCACTGTCGCTGTCCATGCTGCTGCCCTCGCTTGGCACCAGCATCGCCAACGTCGGCCTGCCGAACATGGCGGTGGCCTTCGACGCCGCGTTCAACGAGGTCCAGTGGGTCGTGATCGCCTACCTTCTGGCCATCACGACACTGATCGTCGGAGTGGGCCGACTCGGCGACCTCGCCGGCCGACGTCGCCTCCTGCTGACCGGCATCGCCGTGTTCACCCTCGCGACGCTGCTGTGCGCTCTGGCCCCGAACGTTCCCCTCTTGGTCGCCGCCAGGGCGCTCCAGGGAGTCGGCGCCGCGTGCATGATGGCGCTGACCATGGCCTTCGTCGGCGAGACGGTACCCAAGGATCGCACCGGCAGCGTCATGGGGCTGCTCGGGACGATGTCGGCGGTCGGCACCGCGCTGGGGCCCTCCCTCGGCGGGGTCCTGATCGCGGTCTTCGGCTGGCGTGCGATCTTCCTCGCCGGCGTGCCGCTCGGCCTTCTCGCGCTCGCGCTTACCTTCCGGGTGCTGCCCGACTCGGCACCAGCCGCCGCCTCCGCAAGGCGGCGGTTCGACACTGTGGGTACGGCGCTGCTGGCGATCACCCTGGGCGCCTACGCGTTGGCCATGACGATCGAAGGGAACTCGTTCGGCCGCCTCGCCATCGGACTGCTCGTCGCCTCGGGGGCAGGGCTGGCCCTGTTCGTCATCACCGAGAGAAGGGTCTCGTCCCCGCTGCTCACCCTCTCGATGTTCCGCGACCCCGTCCTGGCCGGTGGTCTGACGACGAGCGCCCTGGTATCGGCCGTCATGATGGCCACTCTCGTCGTGGGCCCTTTCCACCTGGCCCTGGCACTCGGCCTCGGCCCGGCCTTCGTCGGCCTGGCGATGTCGGCCGGCCCGGCGGTGTCCGCTCTCGCCGGCGTCCCGGCAGGCCGCGCCACCGATCGTTTCGGAGCCGAGACGATGGTGGTCGTCGGGCTGTGCGGCATCATCGGCGGCACCATCATGCTCTCCCTGATACCCATCGCGGCCGGTGTCATCGGGTACGTCCTGCCGCTGGTCGCCGTCACTGCCGGCTACGCGCTGTTCCAGGCGGCCAACAACACGGCGGTCATGAAGGACGCCTTGCCGACGCAGCGTGGCCTGGTGTCGGGCATGCTGAATCTCTCCCGCAACCTGGGGCTCATGACCGGCGCATCGGTCATGGGGGCGGTCTTCGCCTTCGCCGCCGGCACGAGTGATGTGACCACAGCCGCGTCAGCGGAGGTGGCCCGAGGAACTCACTGGACCTTCGCCGTCGCGGCCCTTCTCGTGAGCTGCGGTCTGGCCGTGGTTCTGGGGCTTCGGCTCCGTTCTCGCACAAGATGAACGCGGTCGTGTGGAGGATCTTCAGGCCTGCCAGAGGGTCGACAGCACCACATGCAAGGCGGTGGCACCCAGGACGCTGATCACGGCGTTGCGGGTCTTCAGGCGCAGCCCGGTCGCGGCGGCCAGGGCGGTGGGCAGTACGGCGGGCCAGGAGGTGGGGCGGAGGTCGCGCAGGGTGTACAGGGTCAGGATCAGCATGATGCAGACGGGTATCTGCACGGCGAGGTACTGCAGGACGGTCGAGCGGCGCAGCGGACCGTTGGTGACGATTCCCACGCGGCACCCATCCGCCCTGAGCTCGCGGCCAGGCCGTCAAGGACGCAGGGTGCACCGCACCAGGTGGGGCATTCGCCTGCGGTAGGCGGTCGCAGCTTCTCACTCGAGATTGGCGGAGAGAAGCGCTCGCGCACATTGGCGAACAACAGCTCTCGATGGGCATCGCACTGCGGACCAGCTCTCTTTGCCCACTGGAGGCTCGTCAAGCCGTAACCGCGAATGACTAGACGATGGGAGCCGTGTGATCGGAGACGATCAAGCACGGTTCTGAGAGGGCGGTTTGCGAGCTGAAGCCCCCGATGTCACAGTGTGATCGAGTGAATCTGTAGCGTTATGCCTGGCTGGTGGGCGTGGATATGCTGGGATAGCCGGGTGAGTGAGCGCAAGCCGTACGCGAGCGACTTATCCGATGAGCGATGGGCATTGATCGAGC